>CAZEES010000001.1:0-7644 GCA_964511265.1 uncultured Candidatus Nitrosopelagicus sp.
GATTGTTTAAATCCACCATTTGGTTATTTGACATATGGCTACTCAAATGACCTCTGCACGTAGGGGCATTGCTACTGATGAAATGAAACAAGTAGCAAAAGATGAAGATGTGACACTTGATTGGCTAATTCCAAAAATTGCCAGCGGTTCAATAATAATTCCTAGTAATAATGTTAGAAAAGAAAAAATCCATAACGTTGGAATTGGCAAGGGCATGAAAACTAAAGTAAATGTAAACATTGGAACCTCAACTTTGAATGTTAATCTTGATGAAGAAATTGAAAAAGCCAAAGTTGCTGTGAAATATCATGCGGATACTATAATGGATCTGAGTGATGGTGGTGATGTTGGAAGTATAAGAAGAAAATTGTTGGAAGTTGCACCAATTACATTTGGAACTGTACCAATCTATGAAGCATATAATTTTGGGGTTGAAAAACACAAAAATCCATTAGATATAACTGAAGATGATTTTCTTAAAGCATTTGAGAATAATATAAAAGATGGAGTTGATTATACAACAATCCACTCAGGAATCACAAAAGAAATTGCTAAAAGAATTCTAAAGGTTGAGAGATATGCTGGTGTGGTTAGTAAAGGTGGAACAATTACTGCTGCTTGGATGCTAAAATATGATAAAGAAAATCCTTACATTACTCATTATGATTATATGATGGAATTAGCACAAAAACATGATGTTACGTTTAGTTTAGGTGATGCTTTAAGACCTGGCTCAATCTTAGACTCTCATGATGAACTTCAAGTCCAAGAAATGATTAACATTGCAAGATTGTCTAAACGTGCAAATGAGCAAGAAGTTCAAGTGATGATTGAAGGTCCTGGTCATGTTCCATTAGATGAAGTTGCCGCAAATGTAAAACTGGCAAAATCACTTATTGGTGATGTTCCGTATTATGTCTTAGGACCTTTGGTTACTGATATTGCATCTGGACATGATCATATTGCAAGTGCTATAGGGGCTGCAGTTTCAGCTAGTGAAGGTGTTGATCTCTTATGTTATCTTACTCCTTCTGAACATCTTGCTTTACCAAATGCTGAAGAAGTAAAATCTGGTCTGATTGCTTATCGAATTGCCGCTCATGCTGGTGATCTTGTCAAATTAAGAGAAAAAGCAATCAAATGGGATATGCAAATGACTGAAGCTAGAAGAACACTTGACTGGGAAAAACAATTGGCATTATCAATTGATCCTGAATTGGCAGCTAAAATTCATGGAAGAACTGGTCAACACCCTGGAAATAATGTTCCATGTACAATGTGTGGTGGCGCCTGTGTGTATCTTATGTTGCCTCAACAAAGAAAATACGAGAAAGATCCTGAAAAATTAGAACAATCTAGTTAACACTTTATCTAAACTTGGAACTGTTGTGAATTTGTTCATGTCATTGATGTCTATCCATTTAAACGCTGAATTCTCCCAATTCAATTTAATTTCTCTATTATCACATGAAAACAAAAATGGGTACACTTCCCATTGGTGATCTACATATTGGGGTGATTCAATCAACATTTTATCTCCTTCTCTCACTAAAGTAATATTTGATTCTTCTATTCCCACCTCCTCAAAAATTTCAATTCTTGCTCGTTTGATTGGTTCTTCATTATTTTCTATAATGCCACTAATCCCTGCCCAGAGATTCTTCATACTTTTTACTTTCTCACTTCTTTTTAGGAGTAGAATTTCTTCTGAATTTATTAAAAACGACGTAACAATTTTTGTTTTACGCATTATTTCTCAATTGTATTGACCATTTTTGTTAGTTTTTTGTAGGATTTTTCTAGGTCAACATTTTGAGAAATTTTTTCTTTATTTGTGTTAATGTATTCAATTATCTCTTCACCTTTTCCTTCTTGTGCGGATGCCAGTAGTCTTCCTACATCTTTCCAAAATTCCTCTGCAACCTTTCTAATCTCTGGATTTGAAATAATGGTCTCAATTAATTCTGGTGATTCTGTCATTATGCTCTCTGCCAAAATCTTTTGAGCTTTGAATGTTGTTCCTGCCATTTTTTCTGTAAGTAATATTTTGTCATCTTTTGCTAAAATATTTGCAAATGCTATGTTAATTAAATGAGTTAAACCAAGAATCATTGCAATTTTTTTATCATGCTCTGTAGAGTCAATTGTAACGAAATTGCCATCTGGAAAAAGATTCTTTGCAACATTTAATTCCTTTTTTCCATCTTTTATTGGTATTAAAATGATATTGTGATTTTTTAGATTTTTTGCACCTGGACCAAACATAGGATGCATACAGATTGGTGATACTTTTGCAGGTATTTTTCCTAATGCTGTTGCCGTCTTTGATTTTTGTGAGGTGATGTCAATTAGATATGATTCTCTTTTCATTTCTTTTGCAATTAATCTAATAATTTCAGGAGTCTTTTTTGTGGGTGTTGATAATAAAACATAATCTACATTCAAAATTGCACTGATCAGTGATTTTGCATTTTTTATATTTTTTGCAACTGGATTTGTGTTATCAAAACCAGTAACTTCAAACCCTTTCTTTGAAAAATATTCTGAGAACCACTTGCCCATTGCTCCCCCTGCTCCTATTATTGCAATAGTTTTTACCATTGTATCTCTATAACCTAGTTTTTAATATGTCCATGCCTTGAACTAGTGTTTTTATATCTGAACAGGCAGAGATTCTAAAAAACTCATTGTAATCCCCAAATCCTATTCCTGGTGCAATAGCTACACCATGATCTAACAACTTCTCAGATAATTCTGAAGTATTAATTGGATTTTTAGTACGTGCAAAAATATACATCGCGCCATCTGGTCTGACAAATTCCAATTCCATTTCTTTACAAATCTCTTGCAATTTTGTTAATCTCTCTTCCATTGTTTTTACATTATCTGTGACATCATCTTCTAATGAATTCATAGCTGTATACTGGATTGGCTCTGAAACATTTGTCAAACAAAGTGCTTGCAATTTTGTTAATTTTTCAATAATCTTCTCACTAGATATCAAATATCCAATCCTGTATCCTGTCATGGAATGTGATTTTGAAAATGACTGTGTAATGATTGATTTTTCATAATTATACGATAAAACACTCTTCCATTCTTTATTTGAATAATTACTGTAAATCTCATCACTTAGAATATACAGGTCGTGTTTTCTTGCAATCTCTACAATTTTATCTTGTAATATCTTTGGCAAAATCTTACCTGTAGGATTGTTTGGGTAATTCAGAACAATCATCTTTGTATTATCATTAATGCATGATGAAATCTCATCAATATTTGGCTCCCACTTGTCTTCCAATGTTGTTTTAATACTTCGTACTTTGATGCCTGCATTTATTGCACATTGTCTGTATGCCGGCCATGCTGGCTCGATCACAACTATTTCATCTCCTGGATCTAAAAGTGTGGTGATGGATAGGAAAACACCAAATCTTGCACCCGGAATGATCATGACATTTTTTGTGTCAGTTTCTGCACCAAAATTCTTGTTCACAAATTCTGCTAATCTTGATCGAAATTCTGGCAGTCCTCTTGCTGGACCATATTTGCCAAATCCTTTATCATATACTTCTGATAGTGATTTTTTTACATTAATTGGAGGTTGAAAATCTGGTTCTCCGACCTCTAAATGAATTATTTTTTTCCCTTTCTGTTCTAATTCTTTTGCTTTAAGAAAAATTGCTAAATGTGTATTTGACTCTGATGATTGAACTTTTACTGACTCGTTTAATAAAAAATTCAGGAATTTAAGTGCAGTATTTTCTTCAAAATCAATTTTTCTGCATTGATTCTTTACTACTTCTCTAAGTTTTTCTTCTCTAGACTCGTTAGATACGCTCATTCCTTGTTTGCTTTTTATTTTTCCTATCTCTTGTGCAATCTCTGTTCTTGTTTTTAATAGAGATAACATCTCAATTGTAATCTCTTCAATTTTTTTTCTTAATTCTTCTAGTTCAGTCATTTTCATAATGTTGGTTTTATGAAACCACTAAGCAATGCATGATCTGCTATAGTTAATGCAACCAATGAATCTACTACTGGAGGTGCACGTGGCACAACACATGGATCATGTCTTCCTCCTACTTGCAGTTTAATTGATTTCTTCTTTCTTATATCAATACTTTGTTGTATCTTGGAAATTGATGATGCAGGTTTGAATGCAATCCTTAATGTTATTGGCATCCCATTTGAAATACCGCCTAGAATCCCGCCCGAATTATTAGTTTTTGTTGAAACTTTCCCTCTTTTGATCACATATGCATCATTATTCTCTGAACCAAATCTTTCAGAGCCTGCAAAACCAGAACCAAACTCTATTCCTTTAACCGCTGGAATTGAAAAAATTGCCTTACTTATGTCGGATTCTAATGAACCAAAAATCGGTTCTCCTAACCCGACAGGTAAATTTGTAGTAATTGATTCTACTATTCCTCCGAGTGAATCGCCTTTATTTCTGGCATTCAAAATGGCATTTTTCATTTTTTGGGCAGTACTTTTTTTAGGACATCTCACGTCGTTTGTATAAATTGATTTGAATTCTTTTTTGGTGGCTTTGTTTTTCATCTTCACTTTTCCAATCTGCGAAGTGTAAGAATTAGTTTCAACTCCAATTGCATCCTTGAGCAATTTTCTTGCAATTGCTCCTCCCATGACATGTGTGGCAGTTAATCTTCCCGAAAATCTTCCCCCTCCTCTGTGATCATTGAATTTTTTATATTTGATATAAGCTGGATAATCAGAATGTCCTGGGCGCATCTCAGTTCTTAATTTTTCATACGCAACTGACTTTTGATCCTTATTCCAAATTATCATCGTAATGGGTGCACCCGTAGTGTATCCTCGGAATGTACCTGTTAGAATTTCTACCACATCTCCTTCTTTTCTCTGTGTAGAGACAAGTGATTGTCCAGGTTTTCTTAAATTTAACATTTTTTGGATATCTTTCTCATCTAATTCTAATCCTGCAGGACATCCATCTAAAACAGCACCAATACACTTTCCATGACTCTCGCCAAAACTAGTAAGAACCAGTCTTCTACCTATAGAATTACCGTTCAACAATCAAAGATCGTCTATGATGCTTATAATCCTTCTATGCTAGCTTATGTTTGCGCCTACATTTACAAGGTCTGAAATAAATTCTGGATATGAGACTTTCACTGCATCTGGATCTGAAACTGTACAGTCTCCCACAAACATTCCCACAATCGCGAATGCCATGAATAATCTATGATCATTTTCCGAGTCTAATTCAGCAGGAATTAATTCTGAAGACTTTCTGAGAATCATACCGTCCTCTCTTTCTTCCACATCCAATCCTATCTTTTTTAATTCTCTTGAAATTATTGCAATCCTATCTGTCTCTTTGTATCTTGCATGTTTTACATTAAACATCTCGATGGGTTTTTCTGATTTCAATGCAAGAATTGCAATGGCAGGTAAAAGATCTGGTGTATCTGATAAATCAAATTTCCCACCTTTTAATGAAATCGGAGATTCTGTGGTAATTATGTCATCTTCAAGTGTTACATTTACTCCCAATCTCTCTAAAATATCCACAATTGCCTCATCACCTTGTGGCATATCTCCTAAACTTATCTCAATATCAAGACCATCTCCTAACAAAACATTTGCCGCTAATAATAATGCCAGATTGGAAAAATCTGATGGAATTGAAAATGTGGTTGGTTTGTAAATCTGATGTGTGACAACATATCTCTTATATTCTTCTTCAATCTTTACCTCCACCCCAAATTTTTTCATTATTGCAATTGTCAAATCAACATATGGTTTTGAAACCAGTTCTCCTTCTACCTCGATAATCAAGCCCTCAGGTAATCGAGGTGCAATAATAAGTAGTGCAGAAATGAACTGACTAGAAATGTCTCCATTTATGCTGATTTCTTTTCCTTGAATCTTGCCGTTGATATGTATTGGAGGTTTACCCTCGTTTGATTCAGTTTCAACTCCCATTGTCTCTAAAGCATCTAAAATGGGCTGCATTGGTCTTTTTCTAAGACTGTCATCTCCATTTAATGTTGTATTTCCTCCTGATAATGCAGCTATTGCAATTGCAATTCTAATTGTTGTTCCTGAATTTTCAGCATTTATAATCGAGCTTTGAACCGTTTCGCCAATTTTGTTTTTAATAGTCACATTGTTTTCCACTTCTTCTACCTCGATTCCAAATCCTCTGCATGCACTAATTGTTGCAATAGTGTCATTAGAACGTAGAATTTTTTTTACTATGCTTTTACCATCAGATAATGCTGCAAGGAATATTGCTCTATGAGTATAACTCTTGTTAGCTGGACATGTTATTTTACCACTTAATTTGGATTTCTGAATCTTACAATTCATGAACATGCGCCTTTTTGTTATTGATGTTAGCTATCATTATCTTACCTTCCAATCCAGAAAATTCTTTCTGAATTCTTGATTTATTCTTTTTATCTGTAATTGCCATTATTGAAGGTCCATTACCTGAAATTGTTGCACACAATGCCCCCTTTTCCATTAATTTCATGATTAAATTTGGCTCTGAATTTAAAATTGAGGTTGTTGCAATTCCGTTGAGTATGCCGGCATTCCAATAATCTGAATTCTTTGCAAGTTCCCATGATTTTTCAAATGCATTTTTGAATTCTTTCAGCCTTTTCAAATTGCCTCGCTTTCTTGATCTTGGTAAAAATATTATTGCTTGAAGTTCTTTTGGACCTAGTTCTCTGCACAATAACTTCATCTTCAAATTATCCGTTACATTAAACCCTCCAAAATAACATGCACATGCATCATCATAGGCCCCCGTAATGCTAACTTTGGTCTGTATTGATGTTTTAGCACCTAACTTCAGAATCTCTTCATCACTCATATGTTTTCCAAAAGCTTTTGCACATGACAATACAACTGCTGATGAAATTGCACTAGAGCTCTTTAATCCATATCCTGTCGGTATGTTTGATCTAAAGTCCAACTCTAGCCTTGTATTCTCTAAAATCTTCTTTGGAATCATGTTGTCAATTACCTTGTTTATCAAACGTGAACTAATTGTCTTATTTTCAGAAGTGATATGAATCCCAGTTCCTTCTTTTTTTGTTAATGTGGCTTCTACAAATGTATCAATTCCTAATGTGGCACCTTTTCCTATGGCAATTGCATTTACTATGGATACTGCCCCATACACCATGGCAACTACTTTTGTCATCAGAAACCTCCTAGAATGGCACGTTTCATTGCGTCATATGGTGCTTGCTTATCCAACCAAATCTCAAATGAACGTATTGCTTGACCAAGTAGCATCTCATATCCAAAAATAATTCTAGATTTTTTTTCTTTTGCTGTGTTTATCAAATCTGTTTTCATTGGTTTGTAAACTATATCATAAACTATAGTCTGTTCATCAAATAATCTATTTGGAATGATATTTTTTTCACCATTCAATCCCAATGATGATGCATTAACTATCATGTCAAATTTTGAATCAAAACCTTCCATATCTTCAATTGAATTTGATACAGAACTTAACCCTATTCCGTTTGAAAACTCTGATAATTCATCTCCTTTGCTCTTTGTTCTATTAACAATTGTAATCTCTTTTGCATTTTCTTTTTGAAATCCTGCAATGATAGCTCTTGCTGCTCC
>CAZEES010000001.1:7744-16934 GCA_964511265.1 uncultured Candidatus Nitrosopelagicus sp.
ATTTTTTTTAAAGATTCTATGCCTGTAGCCAATTCTCCTTTAGCAACTCTGTATGCAATGTATGTGCATTCCATCTCCAATTCTCTATATGCTGCATTGTGAATTGTTGGAGATAATGAATGATCAATAGGATCTCCAATTACTGCAAATGTCTTTAGCATAACTCTAATCCAAATTAGATTGATATGACTCTTGCCTATATTGGTCTCCTTATATGAATAAACGTTCCAGAGAAGTTAATGTCACTCTTTGATGAGGTAATATCCGATACAATTACAGAAGATCAATTCTATGACAAGGTTTTTGCTAAAACCAAGTCTCAAAGCACTTTTGACACTGTAAGGACTAGAGTCAGAGCATTTGATTATTTTTGTGACTATCAATACAAGATGAAAAAAAGACCAGGTTTTGGTTGAACGTCCTATTTTTTTGGAAAACAGTCATAGTTATTAATCCAAGTATTTTTTAAAAAAATTATTGTATAAACTCGGATTTCTTTTGATATTAGTGATGGGAATGTCCGTGATTCCATTTTCATTTTCTGAAGAAATTCCAGATTGGGTAAAACATACAGTACAATGGTGGGCAGATAGAAAAATCTCTCAAAGTGACTTTACAAATGCATTAGAATCACTAATCAAAGATGGAATAATTAACATTCCTCCAACAGAATTAGCACCTCCAGGACCTGACAAAACTATTCCAGATTGGGTTAGAAATACTGCAGGATGGTGGGCAGATGACTACATTCCAGATTCGGATTTTATCAATGCAATACAATATTTGGTAAGTATTGGACTGATAGAAGTTAAAGTAGCAACACCAGAACCAGTTGTTGAAGAGATTGTTGAACCTAAAGTAATTAATGAAAAACCAATTCACATTGTACTTGACGGATATGGTGGTGCATATAAAGACAAAAATTTTGTCTTAGATATTGAAGTTTTTGAAGAAGAGAAATTTTTTGCAACATATGGTAGAGCAGAAATTCCAGTAAAGAATGTTAATTTGGATATTTCATTATACAATGAAGAAAATCAGCTAATTCACAGTTTTAGCGGGGTAGTAAAAGATGGCAAATACCGATATGATGTAGTAGCAAAAGAGACGTCTCTGGAAAGGGGATTGTGGCTGATAAGCAATCTTTACACAGTTGAAGTCATTGCAACCTCTGGTGAGAATACAGCGAAGAAAAGTCACGAATTTTTTGGACGAGATTCATCTGCTTATTATAAATATGGTTCAGCAGATCCAACATGGACAGGACGGATTATCAAGACTGTAGAAATTAATGACTCTACTGCAAATGGACCAGCATTACTTAGGAGTGGTCAAGAAACCAATTATGGATGGTCAGCTGCAAACATTGGTGACTTGGATGGGGATGGAATTAATGACTTGGCGTCGGGTCATCCAATTGCTACTGAAGGAGTACAAGTTTTGAGAGGTGAGTTTCAAATACATTACATGAATTCTGATGGAACACTAAAGTCAAATTCACATCTAAATGTGCTAGATGCAAACATTGTACTTCATAATGGGGCTGAGTTTGGAACTGCAATTGCAGGAATGGGAGATATTGATGGAGATGGCATTCCAGACTTGGCAGTAGGGGCATACAAGTCTGATGGTAATAATCACGGTGAAGTAAAAATTCTTTTTATGGATACTGATGGAAGTGTTAGTTCTGTACAACGACATGATCATGAGAATGGTGACGTTGGATCACTAGATGGAGGTACACGATTAGGTTATGCTGTTGAAAACATTGGTGACTTGGATGGTAATGGAGTAAATGATGTTGCAATGGGAGGATATATGGCTGATGAATCCGGTACTCCTTCAGATTCGGGTCTAGTCATTATAGGATTTCTTGAGTCTGATGGTAGTTTTGGTAGTATTGCGAAAATTAAATCAACTACTACAAATGGACCTTCTCTCACTGCAAGCGATAAGTATGGAACTGCAATTGCAAATGTTGGTGACTTGAATGGGGATGGAGTTCAAGAGATTGCTGTGGGTTCATCAAATGACGATGGAGATTCGGCTGAAATACATATTCATTACATGAATACAGATGGTTCAATTGATTCCACCGTAGCAATCAATGATAACCATATTACACAACTTGCATCAGGCGATGCAGAATCAGTTTCACTAGAGGGTTTAGGAGATATTGATGGGGACGGAGTTGGAGATTTGGCAATTGGACTTGAAAATCTTGATACCACAGGAACTAACCGTGGAGGAGTTGTTTTTGCATACTTGAATTCTGATGGAACTGTAAAATCTACTTTGGAATTTAACGATTCTACTGCAAATGGACCTACACTTGTGAATAGTGATCTGTTTGGCTCATCAATTGCAAACATGGGCGACTTGGATGGATACTCAAAATTCAATATTGTAGGAACGTCATTCAAAGGAGATTGGGACGGAAATGATGTGGTGGAGTTGGCAGTTGGTGCAAGAGGAGACGATATGGATGAGAATGGTGATGCATCAGGTGCTACAAATCGCGGTGCAGTACACTTACTATTCTTGGAATAATAAAGAAAATATCAAAATCAGTTTGAACAGAAAACCTTAGTGACATCATACAACGGTCACAGTTATAGTTTGGATTTACCTTGCTAGTTAGCAGTTTTTCTCCTGACATGATCTTCTTGTCTCCTTTTTCTCTTGTGTCGGTTTAATCCAAGATATTCTAAATACGAAGTCATGAGTTCTTTGATGTTTGCATTAATTTAAGAAGAAGACCAAAAACGGAAGCTTTTTTCAAAAATTATCCAAAATCGTCAAAAATCGTGTTTTTGTAACTTCTCATGACTAAAAATAGCGGCAAGAATACCACAAACGACAGAGTATTGATATAACCTATTCATTGGTGCAAAAGGTTATTCCTGATCAAACCAATTAGAAAATTATGTATGCCTATCAGCATTCAAGTGATTTAATCTCTCTCAAACTAAATTGTCCTGGCGCAATTGCCTTTCCTAATGATACATAGGTAAATGGACTACCTAGATGCAAACACAAAATTCTTGAAAACTTACCCTGTTCGCCCATACAAAATGCTATGGTTCTCTTCTCTGATTTTATAGAATAAAGTGAAAGTAATCTTGATGCATCAGAAACGCTATTTGCTACCGTCACAATTTTCACTATATCTGAGAATTTGACCATCTTGTTGAATTTGGCCTCTAACTGAGATTGATTAGGTGTCTTCTTAAAATCATGCCATGAAATCAATAATTTGCATTTGGTCTTTCTCAAATATGCTACAAGTTTCTTGTCTTTCTTAATTGCATTGAATTCAACATCTAACAAAAATGGATTATATTCTGCAATTAGGCGTAGAATTGATTTTCTCTCACTCTCTTTTCCAATGAATAGTCCTCCTTCTGATTTTGGTCGTAATGTGCACACGCATCTTGAGAGGCTTTTTTTAACATCCTCTAATACAATTGGTATGTCTGATCTTTTCAAGTAATCAAATCGTATCTCTGCAAAATCTGATTTTAAAAGTGCCTTTTTTAAAACATTTTCTAATTTTTTTGGGTTCTTCTCACCTATTGAAACACATGTCTTATACTTCATTATTTCTCAAGGATATATTCATCTGATACTTCCATACCAAAATGTCTTCCAGTGGCTTCTTTTGAAAATGCCAAAACCGAATCACCTTTTTTGAGGTGTGTAACTGAAACCAACTGTCCATTTGCTTTCACAAATCGTATGGTCTCCGCATCTTGTGCAATAATCCCTCCAATTTCATTACCGACTTTTGCTTTTATTAGCAACATTGGTCTTTTCTCAATCTTACATCTCCCAATGGCTGCCCTTCTAGCCTTTCCTTTGGAGTTTAAGATTAACACTTCACTGCCAGTCTCCAATTCTGATAGATATTTTGTATTTCCATCTGGTGATAATGTGTAACAATGAACTGCCCCTGCATTAACTCTAAATGGTCTTGGTGATGTAAATGATGATCCAACTGATTCATTGTGAACTAGAAACATGAAATTTGCTCTACTTCCAATCAACATTCCTTCTCCTTTATGTAACATTGATGCGGTGTCAACACAAACTCGTTCTCCATCCCCTACCTCTTGAATGTCTGTTATCTTTGCAGTTTTCAAATCAAAATTCTTCGTTCCAAGATTTACTAGTGTCTCTTGCACTTCTCCTATAGATCCTGTTTGAAATATTACTCCATCCACCCCCACATCCAAAATGGAAAACATTTTTCGAACTTCCTTTTGGTTTTTGGCTATTGTGAATATCTGTGTGTGAATCTTATGCAATTTTGCTATGATGTTCTCTAATGGGATGATCTTCCAATCTTTTACTTCAATTATGACAAAATCGAGCCCTTTTTTTGCAGTCTCAAAAACACCATCAATATCTTTGTTTGAAAGAATTTTGAATTGTTTTCCAACTTTCTTTCCTCTAATCTTCTTACCTTCCTTATCAAGTACAACATAGTCTGCAGTAGGTGTAGTGAATACAGTTTTCATCTTGCTTTTTTTGTCTGTTATTGCCTTTGGATCTACATAAACATACTTTACGCCTTCATCATCCAAATTTTTTACAAATTTACTTAATTGATTCTTTCCAACTTTTGGCTGGACAATCAAGAGTTTATCATTCGCCAATTTTTTTTGCCATTTCTTCTGCTGTCTGTTTTCTGAAAATAATCCCTGCTAACGCCTCTACCATTTTATCTGGTGATTTGTGAGCAAAAATATTTCTTCCATATGTAATTCCCTTTGCACCTGCAGCCATTGCATCTTCAGTCATTTGTAAAATATCTAAATCTGTCTTAGCTTTTGGCCCTCCTGCAATTACAACTGGAACCGGAATACTTTCTACAACTTTTTTGAATGAATCTATATCTCCTGTGTAAACTGTTTTTACAATGTCTGCTCCACATTCAGCACCGATTCTTGCAGTATGTGCTACAATTTCTGGATCGTGAGGATCTTTTACATTCTCGCCTCTTGGGTACATCATTGCAAGTAAAGGAACATTCCATTCATGACACTCCTCTGAAATCTTTCCTAATTGTTCAATCATCTCTGCCTCTTCTTTTCCGCCAATGTTGATGTGTAGTGAAACTCCATCTGCACCTAATCTTATCGCCTCTCTTACAGAACCTGTTAACATCTTTCTGTTTGGTGCAGTCGATAATGAAGTACTAGAAGAAAAATGGGCTAAAATTCCAACTTTTGTTGGTCTTGGTAATGTTTTGATAATCCCTTTGTTAATTATGACACTTGTCAAACCATGATTTTCACATTTGTAAATCATGTCATGTGGTTTTTCTAATCCCTCAATTGGTCCATTAGAAATTCCATGATCCATTGGAATGCAAAGCATCTTTCCTTTTCTCGTAATCCTGTTTAATCTAATCTCAGTACCTGTTACCATAGGTGATCTCGTAGTTGTACCATACTTAAAAATTGTCAAAATTGGATTTTTAGGCTCATTTTTTATCTAAGGATTAAATATCAATCCTAAAGATAGATTGTGATTGAGTCAATTAACACAACAAATCCATGCAAGTGAAATAGGTGATATTTTAGAAAATTCACTTAATGGAATTAGACCAAAAAAAGATGACTGTCTAAGGTTACTCAAGTCGGATGATGTATACCTGATGGGAATAGTTGCAGGCAACATCACTCAGAAAAAATTTGGAAAAAAAGTATCTTTTGTAAACAACATTATTCTGAATTATACGAATGTTTGTATCACTGATTGTAAATTCTGTGCATTTTATCGTCCTCCTAACCATGATGAATCCTATACCTTATCTCTTGATGAAATTGAAGCAAGGGTAAAGACTGGTTGGGATATGTTCAAAATAAGACAGGTCCTAATTCAAGGCGGTCATAATCCTGACCTTGGAATAGAATACTATGAGGATTCTTTTAAGATGATCCGCTCAAAATTTCCTATGGTTGGTGTACATGGATTGTCCACCTCTGAAATAGATATGATTGCACGAGTTGAAAAATCCTCCACAAAAGAAGTTTTATCCCGATTAAAAGACGCAGGTTTACAATCTGTTCCTGGCGCTGGTGCTGAAATATTAACAGACTCTGTTAAAAAAATTATTAGTCCAAAAAAAATTGATAGTAATGATTGGCTTCGAATTATGAAAGAGGCATTTGAGTTAGGTCTACCAGCTTCTGCTACAATGATGTATGGTCATGTTGAAACTAATAATGACATTGTAGAACATTATGATAAAATTGTTAAACTACAAAAAGATCTTAATGGTTTCATGGCATTCATTCCATGGAGTTTTGAACCAAATAATACGTTGATGCAAAAAGAGGGTATAGTTACTACCGGTGCAGGTGGCACGCAATTATTAAAAATGATTGCAATCTCTAGAATAATCTTTGATGGATTAATTGATCATATACAATCATCCTGGCTTACAAATGGTGTTGGCATGGCACAATTGGCATTACAATATGGTTCTGATGATTTTGGTGGAACATTAATTGGTGAAGAGGTTGTCTCATGTACTGGTTCTCGTTCAACTGAATTAACTGATAAAAGAATCATTGATTCAATAAAACAAATTGGATATTCTCCTGAAGAACGTGATAATTTCTACGAAAGAGTTTCTATGCGTTAAATTCCGTATTTATCCCATCTAGAATCCACTAATTTCTTAGTTTCTTCATCTACCTCGACCTTTTCTTGTACCTCTCTTTCAAATCCTTCTTCTGCTGTTTTTTGTGTTGCATCAATTCCAAGTTTTGAGCCTAGATTTACCAATGGTGATGCAGGATCTAAGGTATCTGTAGGGGTCTTGTCTATAATTGTGATATCTCTTGCTGCATCTGTTCTTGTTGTAATTGCCCAAATGACATCATTCATGTCATGTACATCCACATCGTCATCTACCACTACAAACATCTTTGTTAATGAAAGCTGTCCCATACCCCATAGCCCCATCATGACTTTTTTTGCTTGACCTGGGTATCTCTTCTTTATAGAAATTATTGCAAGGCCTTGAAACCATCCTGCAGCAGGCATTGCAAAGTCTACTACTTCGGGATGAAACATCCTAATCATTGGTAAAAATGAACTTGCAATAACCTTGCCAATGTATGCGTCTTCTAACACAGGTTTCCCTACAACTGTTGTAAGATAGATTGGGTTTTTTCTTTGCATCACTCCAGTTAATGTAAAAGTTGGGAATGGTTCTTTCGGCGTGTAATATCCTGTATGATCCCCAAATGGTCCTTCATCTCTAATGTCTGATGAATCCACATATCCTTCCAAAACAATCTCTGCATTTGCAGGAACCTCAACATCAATTGTTTTACATTTTACCATTTTGATCCCCTTCTTTCTTGTTATTCCTGCAAAAAGATACTTGTCTAGTCCTTCTGGAACTGGTGCGACTCCTGAGAATACTGTTGCAGGTTCTCCTCCAATCACAATTGCAACTTCTGTTTTGGTTGACTTTGTAAGATCATGATGTTCTGCCCCTCGCTTGTGTTTTTGCCAATGCATTAAGGCATGAGTGCTGTCTAGAATTTGTATTCTATATACTCCCAAATTCCTAATTCCAGTTTCAGGATGTTTTGTTGCAGTTAATCCAAACGTAATGAACTTTCCAGCATCCTTATGAAATGATTTTAAAATTGGTATGTCATCAAAAGTTGGATTCTCTCTAATTATCTCGGTGACTGGTCCACTTTTTTCCAAACTTGGAAATGACTCGCTCATCTTTGAGAGTTCTGGTAATTTCTTAATTTTATTTAACATGCCCTTTGGAATCTCCATCTTTGACATATCTGCAATTCTCTGTCCAATTTCTGTAAAGTCTGATGTCTCAAGTGATAATTCTAATCGTTTCATTGAACCAAACGTATTCCCTAAAATTGGCATTTCATATCCTTTTACATTTTCAAATAGTAATGCTGGTCCATTATCATACATCGTTCGACGTAAAATTTCTGCAACTTCAAGTTCTGAATCTACTTGTGTAGAAATTCTCTTTAACTCTCCAGCTTTTTCAAAAATCTCAATTAGCTCACGAATATCTTCAATTGGCATGTGCTTCCTCTTTTCAAAAAGAAGGTATAAGCCTAACTCGATGTTGAAAAAAGTCTTACAGGAAGAGTTTAATCCTCTTTTTCCTCAACAAACTTGTGACTGATTCTGACATTTGTGGTGTTTGTAAGGGTGTTGGAACAATTGAATTGATTGATTCACAATGTCCTTTTTGTAATGGTACTGGCGAAAATTCAACTGCTGCAGAAAGTTATCTCAAATCACACATCTGTCAATGCATATTTCTTGACAGAAAAATGTGTCCAATATGTGAAAAGAAATGCCATCATGATACTCCACATAGACCAAAAATTAGACTCAGCCCGATAAACTAAGGCATTGGTGGAAGTTCGCTTTTCTTTCCATGTCCACCTGAACCAAACTTGCAATAAAAACACAAATCTGATTGCATGTGAGTTAAATGTTCTATCTGTATGGCGCCAATTTTTAATGCAATCTTTGTAAGAATTTTGTATTTTAGTGGCATTGCTGGAATAACTTCCTTAATGTATACTTGATAATGGTCTGGACAAAATTTGAGAGTAACACGTGCTGCATCTGAACCAGCTTCATTCACTTGTTTTGCAAATTTGATTTGTTCTCGAATGTATTCGTGTTTTGGACACGGACAATTTTTTCCTCCTGGATGCTTGTATGCAGGAGTATTTTTCCAATCAAAATCTGGAAATTCTTTCTCAAAATCATCCATTCTGATACTATGTGTATATAACTAATAAAAATAGATCGAATCTCACTCTTAAAAAAAATCAAAATCTACATAAACCCCTCAAATGACGTGAAATTATGGCTAAAACAAAGAAAACAACAACAAAGAAAACAACAACAAAAAAACCAACTAAAAAAGATCTAGAAGCCAAAATCGCTAATTTAGAAGCAAAATTGAATAAATTAGCAGCATCAACAGAATCTGCTCAAACTGCTCCTAAACCAGCTGAAACAAAACCAGCTGAAACAAAACCAGCTGAAACAAAACCAGCTGAAACAGCTCCAAAGCCGGCAGAGACAGCTCCTCCAAAACCAGCTCCAAAGCCAGCTCCACTTCACGAAAGATTCCGTGAAATTCCAACAGGAAACTGGAACACAC
>CAZEES010000001.1:17034-103113 GCA_964511265.1 uncultured Candidatus Nitrosopelagicus sp.
ACTTGCATATCATCCAGCTGACAAAAGATTTGGTACTTGGATTAATGATGCTCCTGCAAGTGGACAAACAAAAGCTGCTCCACCTCCACCTCCACCTCCACAACCTGAACCTCAGACGAGTGGTCAAAGTACATCTAGTGGAAGTGATGGAAAATCAAAACAAGAACAACTTGAAGACTATGAAAAAGACTATCTGGCACGTTTAGAACAACAAAAAGTTGATGATGCAAAAGCCGCAGCAGAAGAAGCTGCAGCTGAGGCAGCAGCAAATTCCGCCGCAAAAGCATCTACCGGTACATTACCTAAAGGATTTTCACCTCCTAAACCAGCAGAAGCTCCAAAACCTGCTAGTAAAGGTACATTACCTAAAGGGTTCTAAATATCTCGAAACTTCTTTTCTTTTCTTTTATTTTTGAAAGGCTTCTAAAACTTCGTTAGAATGTCCTTTTGGTTTTACTTTAGGAAATACTTTGAAAATTTTTCCTTTTTCATTTACTAAAAACGTACTACGATTAATTCCCATGAATTCTCTTCCCATAAATTTTTTCAATCCCCATACCCCAAATTTTTTACAAACTTCAGTTTCAACATCTGCAAGTAAGATATATGGTATCTTCATTTTAGCACAAAATTTTCTATGTGATGTTACATCATCTTTACTAATACCGACAATCTCTATTCCTTCTTTTTGAAATTTTTTATAATCTTTTGAAAATTCATCTGCTTCTATAGTGCATCCAGGTGTAAAATCTCTTGGGTAAAAATAAATGACAAATTTCTTTCCTTTTAGTTGGGATGACTTGACCATATTCCCATCTGCATCTTGTAATTGAAATTTTGGTACTGTCTCTCCTTCTTCGATCATACAATTACAAATTTTTTTCCAGATAAATATTCTTTGAGAGAAAATTGACTAGTATGTTTTATATGGAAATGATCTTGGCTTCAAATATGGTTAATCCTCGAGCCTGGCTTGCAGAAGCAATTGCAACCTTTGGTCTTGTATTCTTTGGACCACTATCTGTAATTCTTGCAGTAGTTGCATTTGGAGAAGGATTATCAATCGAAGCAATAATCATGATATCTCTTGGACATGGTGGCGCAATTGCCTTGATGGTTTATGCATTTGGGCATGTTTCAGGCGCACACATCAATCCTGCAGTTACTATTCCTATGATGATTACAAAAAAAATTAGTGTAAAAGATGGAATTGGATATATCTTATTCCAAATAATGGGTGCAATTATTGCAACTCTGTCTTTGAAAGCACTATTTCCGGTAATTGGCGAAAAAGTATTCTGGGGTGCACATGGAGGTCCAAGTGAATTACTAAACAATAGTGTGATGTCTGGATTAGCAGTTGAAATTATTCTGACATTCTTCCTAGTTGTTGTAATCTTTATGACTGCTGTTCATAAAAAAGCACCAAAGAGCGTTTATGGTGCCGCAATTGGTGGTATGGTATTCTTGCTTCACTTAGTAGGCATTCCACTAACTGGTGCATCAATGAATCCTGCACGATCTTTTTCACCTGCAGTTGTATCTGGAGATGCTGGTTTGTTGGAAGTTCAATGGCTATATTGGGTAGGTCCAATCATTGGAGGTATCATTGCCGGCGTAATAATGAATTATTTGTATGTCAAGCCCGCAGAAAAAGAAGCATAATTATTTTCCAAACGTTTTTAACAATTTTTCAAAGTAAGTTATTGGGTTCGTAGCTCAGCATGGATAGAGCGAGTGCTTGCGGAGCATTAGGTCGGGGGTTCGAATCCCTTCGGATCCGTTATTCATTATCATTTTCTGATTTATCTTTTTTTACTTTATCCCACATGTGCATATTACCACGTAACAAAAATGATCCAACAATTATTGTAACAAGTCCCACTATGACAAACATAAATCCTCTGCCTATTATTCCAAGTTTTGACATGGTATAATTTAGAATGCATTATTATTAAGACGTATTTTTTATATCAATATGCCAAAGAGTAAAGATATTGCAATATGGATTGGAATATTTGGAGGAGGAATAGGATTATTCTTCTTTTATGATATTGTCGCAGAATTAATGAGATAATTTGTGAATTTAATTACAAGTAATCCAAACTCACTTCATGATTGAATTTAACGATACGATAAAAAATTTTGTTAACTTTCAAAAATTGGGATATGTTGCAACCATTTCATCTGATGGCACACCAAATCTATCTCCAAAAGGAACTATTGCAATTCTTGATGATTCACGATTAGTATTTGCAAACATTCGTTCTCCACAAACAGTTGAAAATCTCACAAAAAATCCTTCTATTGAAATTAATGTAGTTGATCCTTTTTCACGTATGGGTTACAGATTCAAAGGATTAGCCAACATATTATCTAGCGGTGATGATTTCCAAAACATTCTGAGTTATTTTGAGGAGAAAGGAATCAAAAGTCAAATTTCTCATATAATAATTGTTGATGTTGATTCTTACTCTGAGGTCACATCCCCTTCATATGATCTAGGTTTTAAAAAAGATGCTCTGGTAGAAAAGTGGAAACAATACTATAACTAATTCTGTAATCTCTTCTTCGTTTCATCATGCGCTTTTCTTTCTTTATCTAGTAACTGTCTGATAACATCAAGTTCTTTCATTGTATCTTGTAATCGTTTATTTGTTGTTGCAACGATCTGACTTGCTGCTTCAACTACACTTTTTGAATCTTCCCCGACATGATCTTTTGCATCCCCCTTTTTCATATCTCCCAGTCGTTTTTTCAAAACTTCTAACTCCTTTCTTCTTTGATTCAATTCATCATCAATTTTCTTCTTTTGATTTTCTGAATCTGAAAAAAATGGTTCATTTTTCTTAATTTTCTGCTCTATCTGCTCGTTTGTCTCTTTATTTTTAATAATATCTTCTTGAATTTTTTTTAATTCCATTTTTGAATCATTAATCTGTTTTGACAGTATGTCGGCATCTTGCTCATTTGCTTTTAGCATATTACTAGTCTCAGAATTTGTGTTTGAACGTAATTCTTTCTTTGATTGAATAATTTTATTCACTAACTCACCATATTCATTTTTTGATAATTGAATTTTCTCCATAATTGTATCTAGTCTCTCATTTTTTTCTTTGAGTAAATTCTGTAAATCTTCAAGTTTGTTTTCAACATGTTCTTTTTGAATATTCTCTGTTGGTTCTATGTTTGAATTTTTCTTAATCTTCTCTGAATCAATAACGCCTGCATTCTCATTTTTTTTATTCTCTTTTTTGAATTTGTTGAATAATCCCATCTTTAATCACTAATTCCGTTTTGTTTTCCTAATGAATCTAATATAAAATCCTGCCCCGCCAATAAAAATACCGAAAATTAATGATGCAATTCCCAATTCTGGATTATCTGTGTGTAAATTTGGTGCTAGAAATAATAACAATGCTCCAAAAATTATTAGAAAAAATCCCCCTCCTTTCTTCTGTTTATTATGCTCGTTATGTGCCATCTTATTTCACGTATCTGCCAATTTTCTCTGCTACATTTTTTTTTCCAATATCCAAAATGAACGGACCTATCTTAGGACCTCTGGTAGTTGATAAAATAATCTGATAAAGTACTTTGAAAAATTCTTTTGGTTCTATATTGTCTCCTTTAGCAATTTGATATATTGCATTTTGTAGGTCATCTATCTCTTCATCTTTTTCTAAAAGGATAACTAATTTGCCTAATGCACCTTTAATCTTTGAATCTACCTCGACATTAATCTCATCTGTAATATCAAACTCATCCGCAAAGTTTCCTGCCATTCCAATCAGTTTGTCAATCTCTGAACTTGTCTCTTTTATTGCATGGTAATCAATTAATTTTTTATTAATTCTAGAAATTCTATCTTCCTTGAAAATTTTACATAACTCTAAAAGCAATCTATAACTTACTTGAGGTGGAATCTGTTTTGGTGGATTTAGTAAATTTACGTATTCATACAATCCTTTTGATTTGACTACTTTTGCTTCATTATCAATCTTGATTTTATTAAAAAATATTTTTTCTAATTCATTATACTCATCCATAAGCGATGGAATATCTTCGAATCCTAATTCTCTTGCACCCGTAATTCGTTTGTAAAGCAACAAAAGTATAGATTTGGGGGTTCCAAATCTTAACCAAGTTTGAGATGTAACTACATTTCCCAGTGATTTTGATATTTTCTTTCCACCTTTATCTAAAAACATTTCATATCTGATATGATGAGGATGTGGAAAATTCAAAATTTCATCTGCCACCCAATCATTAACTTTGACTGAATCCATGATATCCTTTCCATAAGCTTCGAATCTAATATCAAATGCACTCCATCTTGCGGCAAATTCTACTTTCCAGGCTAATTTCCCTAGATCTTTTCTAATATCTGCCTCTCCTTCATGACCGCACCCTTTGATAATCTTACCGCCAATCTCCGCATCGTGGCACTTGTAGCGCACCCTTCTCTCATCGGGTAGGTATTCTGTTGCCTCTGCAACATACAGTCTGTTACATTGTGCACATACTGGAAAGTATGGTAAAAATTTTTGATATTTTTCTTGACCGACTAACTCTTCTATCTTACCGCCAATCTTCTCACTTTGTGATAAAATTGTATGGATTTGTTCTTGCAACAATCCTTCTTTGTATGTGTCTCTTGCTCTTTTGAAGGTGTACTCAATTCCTAATTTATCCAATCCATCTAAAAGTCGACTACTCATGTGCATACCATATGATTCATGTTTTCCTGTATGATCTGGTATCAATGATACAGGTTTTCCAATATGTTCTTCAAGTGAACTAGGAAATCCTTCTGGAATTTTTCTTAATCCATCTAGATCATCTGAATATGCAATTAATTCTGATTTGTATCCCATATTTTCTAAGGCAAGTTTCACTCCGTATGCTCTAACTGCATCTCCTAAACTACCAATATGCGGAATGCCTGATGCACCTAACCCACTTTCAACTCTAATTAGTTCTGTGTTCCTTCCCAACTGTTTTTCTCTTTCAACTAATTCGAATGCTAGTTTATCAATCCATGTTCCTTTACCTATGATATTTTGTTCAGACATCTCTTATCTCAAATCCTTTGCCATATATGGTCCATCAATTTTGTATCCTAATTTCTTATAATATTCTCTTGTACCTACTGCACTGATTACACATAATTTGTCTGATGATAGTTCTGACGATGCAATTTTCTCTGCTTCATTCATCAATTTCTTTCCAATTCCTTGATGTTGGAAGCTAAACTCTTCTTGCTCTCCAATCTTAATTGCTTTCCCAAACACATGAAGTTCTCTCACAATTGATGTTTTTTCAGTAATCTCCTCTCTATGTGCATCATTACTTGGTTTTCTTAGTCTCAAAAATCCATATGTTAAGTCGTCATAATCATTAAACGACAAAAAAACTTCTTTTCCACCAGATGCATTATAATTAATTCTCTCTAATTTTAGTTCAGAAAAGTCTTTTTTATTGTTCAATCCTGCCTCTCTACATCTGATGCACTTGCATGAGGTTCCTTGTTTTTGTAATTCTTGGTGAACCTTTTGTCTCAAATTCCCCATTTTTGGCCCATCCACAATTTCATCCATTGTTATTTCTCGTTGTACTCTCATAACTCGAATCCATTTTGGTGTAATCTTTTTAGCTTCACTCAAAACATCAATCATATCTTCAGTTGAATACGGTTTGTAATTACCTAATTTGTAATCATCATATAGTGGTGTATCCTTTAAAACCAATGCCGGATAAATCTTTAACATATCTGGTTTGAACTCTTCCATCTCAAATAATTTCTTAAAATCTGCAATGTCTTCTTTTGGACTCATGGTTGGAAGCCCTGGCATCATATGTGCAACAATTTTGTATCCTGCATCTCTTGCAATCTGAAAAGAGCTAATCACTTGTTGTAAGTTATGTCCTCTGTTGACTATGTTGTATACTCTCTCAGTTAAACTTTGAACTCCAATCTCAACTCTTGTTGTTCCATAATCTAACATCATGTCAACATGTTTTTGTTGACAATAATCTGGCTTCGTTTCTATGGTGAAGCCTACATTTCTCATCTTTGCTTTTTCATTATTCTTTTTTGCATCTTCCAAACTACTTGATTCAAAACCATTAATAGCATCATAACATGATTTGATAAATTCTCGTTGATATTCGTCTGGCATGAACAGAAACGTTCCGCCCACAATGACCAATTCTAGTTTTGTAGGATCGTGACCAAATGCAATTAGCTGTTCGATTCTTTTCTTTATCTGAATTCCCGGTTCATATTCGTCTTCTATCGCACTAAGTGTTACTGGTTCTTTCCCTGTGTAACTATTTGGTGTATTGACTTCTACTCCTCCTGGACAAAAAGTACATCTTCCATGTGGACATGCAAAAGGTTTTGGCATTATTGCTATCACAGCAACTCCTGATGCTGTTTTTACTGGTTTTTTCAGCAAAATCTTCTGAAGATTTACAAATTGTTCTTCAGTTGCGGATGATAATATCTCTGAATTTTTGGGTAGTCTTTCTAACGAATATCTTGCACATATCTTTTTTATTTCATTTTTAATCTGTTCTTTTTTTGGATTATTAATCTCTGATAATTTATCACAAATTTCTTTACATGCTTGTGAAAAAACCTCACTTAATTTTTGCATGTTCTATGCAAATCCTTGCAACATAAAATGGTTTAAAAGATATATCACTTTCTTTTAGGAGATGCCTTCTTCTTAGTTACCTTTCTTTTCACCGTGGTTTTTCTTTTAGGAGATGCCTTCTTCTTAGTTACCTTTCTTTTCACAGGCTCTTCATTAATCTGAATTTTTAGTAATCTTAACTCCTCAATTAAAGACGTAACTTCTTTATTCAGAAATTCTTGTTTATCTTTTAAATCTGATTTTGCTTGAATCTTTGCAGCTGAAGCTCTTTGAATTTGCATTGCAGACTCTATCTGAACTTTCTCTGCTTCTTCCACCTTTCGCGTTCTTTCTTCTTCACTAACTACCGGTTCTTCTTCATGCAAAAATTCTACTTTTCCTTGTTTTGCTAATCTTTTTAGATAATCTTTCTCATATTCTGCTAATATTTCTTCTTTAGATCTTTCACTCACAACAATTTTTGATACTTGTTGAATTTAAATTATTTTTAGAAATTATTTGAAACTTACCTTTGACTATTCTTTACTTTTAGGTTCGCTTACATCTTTGGTGACTTCTTTTCTATAATCCATCTTAAGCCAAATCGGTGTGATTATGGTGGTGACTGCTACCATCAATACAATTGTTGTATACACATCTCCTGTCAAAACTCCAGAGGATAATCCAACTCCTGCTACAATCAATCCTACTTCTCCTCTTGAGATCATTCCAATCCCAACTCTCATTCCTGCTGCTTTATTTTTCAAAAACAATATTGCTGGAAGCCCACATCCAAACAATTTAGTTGCAACTGCAATAGCAATTACAATTGCACTCAACATTAGTACGTCCAAGTTTACCGTTCTGAAATCTACTTGTGCTCCAATTATTGCAAAAAACAGTGGGGCAAAAATAAGCCCTATTCTACTAATGAAATTCTCAATCTTCTCAAACACTTTTGTCGCTGATAATGCCATGCCGACTGCAAACGCTCCTACAATTGGAGATAATCCTAACATTCCTGCAATTGCTGCTGCACCAAAGAAAGATGCAGTTGCTATTCCTTCTACACTTCCAGTTGACTTCCAAATTCTTGGTGTAATGACCTTTGGAATTATGAAAATGGCTGCAATTAATATTGCTGCAAAGAACCCTAATACCTTAAGAATTGTAAATGTAACGTCCACCAAATCAATATTGTCTAGTACTTCTGCTCCTCCTCCTCCAAATGATGTGACCACGGATAATACTGCAATTGCTAAAATGTCATCTACCACTGCGGCGGCAATGATTAACCGCGCTTCTGGAGATTTGATTTTATTAAACTCTTTCAGAACCTGAATTGAAATTGCTATACTTGTTGCAGTTAATGCTGTTGCAATCATCATAGCTTGTAATGCATCGAATCCAAATGCCTGAAATACTAAAAGTCCTGCAAAGAACGGAACAACTACTCCTAAAGTTCCTACTGTAAATGATGCTTTTCCTCCACGCAAAAATTCTTTTGGCGTCATTTCTAATCCTGCCATAAACAAAATAACAATTGCACCAATTTCTCCAAGTGTTCTAATCTCTGGTCCAATTTGTAAAATTGACTCCCCTGTATCTGGATGTAGCAAAAATGCTCCTAACGCAAATGGTCCGATAATCATTCCTGCAAGTAACTCCCCTAGTACAATTGGCAGTTTAATCCTGCTGAACAGTTCTCCCATTAGCTTTGCAGCAGCAAGTAAAATTCCCACTGCAATGATAATCTCTATGAAGTGTGCTTCAGCTGCCATTGTCTAATTTTCCCACAACTGTGTCATATAAGCCAAATCTAGTAAAATTTTCTGAGATAACATGTTATTGATTCCTATGCAATTTTTAATTTATTAATAAAAACGCCCTTGTTTTTGCTAATTCTGCCAATTTCATAAGATTTCATCTTATGTTTGCTGAAAATTTTATGAATTCTTTTAACTTGATTTTCTGGTGAAATAATACAAAATCCTATTCCCATGTTGAATGTTTTGTACATCTCTTCATTTTTTACTCCTGTATCCTCGATTAACTGCATTAATGCAGGTGTCTTTGGCAAACTATCCAAATGATAACCTATCTGTTTTAGTCTCAATAATTTTGTAAATGCCCCACCAGTAATATGTGCCAAGCCATTAATCTTGCATTTTTTCAATGCTTCTAACACTGGCTTTACATAAATCTCAGTTGGACGTAAGAGTGCATCACCTAAATTTCCCACTCCTTTGAGATTATCTTTAACTGAATATTTGCCCAAAAGTGCTTTTCGTGCTAACGAATATCCATTTGAATGCAAACCTGAGCTCTTTATTCCAATAATGACATCATTTGGTTTTATCTTATTTCCTAACACCATTTCTTTTTTTGAAAGCATACCAACAACCATTCCTGCAAGATCAAATCCAAAACCTCTACCGGAAATTAAATCTGACATAATTGCTGTCTCTCCGCCCACAATTGGCATTGATGCTTTCTTTGCACCTTTAACTAATCCTGATACGATTTGTTTGAAAATTTTCTGATCATTTTTATTTGCAGCAATATAGTCTACAAATGAAATTGGCGTTGCACCTATGCAAATTATGTCATTAACATTCATTGCAATACAATCCACGCCAATTGTATCATATCTCTTCAACATGTTTGAAATAATCACTTTTGTACCAACTCCATCGGTATGTGTTGCTAACAATTTTCCTCCAGGAATTTCTACAATACCTGCATAATGGCCAAATCCATGTGTCATTTTAGCCATCTTTTGCAGATTATGTGTTGATTCTATCAATTTACCAATTGCTCGTTGACTTTTTTTTATTTCTGAAATATCTACCCCTGCTTTTTTGTAAGTTATTGTCATATTCATTCACCTACATGTACATATTTGAATCAATTTTTTTATGTTCAGAATATTTGTCTGATAATTCTCTCAAATCCATACCTATCTGTTTTTTCTGTTTCTTTAAATTTGCAGTACTAATTTCTGTTTCATACACTCTATTTACTGCATCAATAATTGTCGCTGCAGCCATTGGGTCTGGAGTTAATTCATCTGCTTTTACGAGTAATGTGACGCCTCGAATCTTCCTAATTAGACATTCATTTAGTATCCCTCCGGAAATCCCAGTAATGAATCCTTGAGGAATGATCTTGATGTCATTTTCCTCCATCACTCTGCATAAATCTACTTCTGCAGCAAAGAATGCCTTTCCATCATGTTTTTTGTCTGCAACTCCATCTAATACTATTATCTCATTTGAGCCTTTTTTTTCTGCCCAATCTAAAATTGCCATTGCAATGTTGTAAATCCCTTCTTTGCTAATTATTATCTCACAAATTATTGCACAAATACTTCCATCGTTATTGGAATAAATTCTAAATGGATGTCTTAATCTTCCTTGCATGAATACTGTTGATGGGGGTAAGTGTTTTGAACGTAGAAACCCAATCTCTTTCATATTTAATTCGTTTATCATATGGTCTATAGAGATGGTCCCAACTAATCCTGCTCCAACAAATCCTACAAAAATTGTAGGGTTCCTCAATCTGTTTTTTCCTGTTTCATAGATCTCTGCCTCAGGTATGTTTGACTGCAATGTTTTACTGATTATGTTTTGTTTAATTACTTGTTCGCTTCATGAGGAATATCATGTCACGTAGTATGATTCGAATAATTATCTTTGGGGCTGGTTCCATACTATTTGTCTTATTATACGTGTCCAGAATATTCTGATCTAATTTTTTTCATTTATCGTAAATAATTCGAGCATGACCCTTCCCTTGTCTGTAATAGAATAGATCATATTTGATCCGACTCTTTCTTTTTCTATGAATCTGTACTCTACACAGAAATGTAGATAATTTAGGAAAGATCTTTTCATTCTAATCTTAGACTTTGAGTACAGATCTGAAAATGTCATTGGGTTTGAATTTAATTGATACAGTAGTTTCAGCAGAGATAATGTGCTGAAATCCTTTGTTTTTGCTCTTACGGCGTCTAAAATTTGTTCATCTCGTTGAATTATGAACCCCTCAAATCTTTCAGCCACTTCTAGTGGCACGTATGTCAGCCTTGCTCTCATACAGTATAGTACCGTACTTTACCTTATTAAGGTTGAGTCACGTATTGTTGAGCTATTTGATCAGTTTTACTGAACTCTAATGCAACAAAAATTATCTATTTTCCTTGTTAGAATTGTGAATTATACGCAAGGTATGTCATTTAAACAATATCTCTTGCCACATTCGTTGTGGAAGTTATTGACATTGCCATGGTGGTGGCAGGCTTAGTTATACTTTGTTTAGGTGGCTACGCAATTGTTTCTGGTGGTGTCTCACTTGCAAAGAAACTTAGGATCAGTAGTATGATTATTGGTCTGACAGTAGTTGCTTATGGAACCTCAACTCCAGAATTAGCTGCAGCACTGCTTGCCGCATTAAATTCACATACAGAATTGATTTTGGGAAACATAGTTGGAAGTAATATTAGCAATATTGGAATGGTAATTGGCATTTCTGCAATATTTGCTCCGCTCTTAATTAGCAAAATTACTGTTAGTAGGTGGATCCCAATAATGATTGGTGTGTCATTGTTAGTCATAGCGATGTCATATGACGGTGAGATCTCACAAATTGACGGTGTGATCCTAATCTCTGCATTAATTGGATTTACAATTTACACAATCAAAACTGTAAAGAGACAAAAAACTCATGAAACTCAAATCGCTGAAGATGAACATGTTGAAGGAGAATTATTTTTATCAAGATATAAAATAGAAACATTCCCAAAAGCATTTGCATTAATAGTAGTTGGAATAATTTTGTTGTTTGTTGGTGGTCATTTCACAGTTGATGGTGCAGTAGCTATTGCTGAAAGTTTAGGATTATCTCAATTAGTTATTGGAGTTGTCATAGTAGGAATTGGTACATCGCTTCCTGAATTAATTACCTCGGTGATAGCCATTGCAAAAAAACAAACTGACATTGGTGTAGGAAACATAGTTGGAAGTAACATTTACAACATATTATTGATATTAGGAGTGTCTTCCACCATAATCGGAATACCTGTCTCTA
This sequence comes from uncultured Candidatus Nitrosopelagicus sp., assembly GCA_964511265.1. Lineage (GTDB taxonomy): Archaea > Thermoproteota > Nitrososphaeria > Nitrososphaerales > Nitrosopumilaceae > Nitrosopelagicus. The sequence goes on from CAZEES010000001.1 coordinate 28,767, forward strand.
CAGATGTATTCTCAAATTATTACATCATGATAGCATTTAGTCTTGTTTTATTCATTGGATTCAGAAAATACATTCCAAGACCTATAGGATTTGGCCTTGCAGGCGCATTTATCATATATCTGGCAAGTCTGCTGCTTTAATTTTCTCTAGGATTTTGATATTGGTATTTCTTAATTTTTATTAATTCAAAATATGAACCAAATTTCTTTGCATCATCAATGCCATCCAATGTTCCGGATTCGGTTGGCTCCACTTCAAATCTCTTAATCTTTTGGTAGGTTGTATCCCTTTCTGCAGGAATTCTTCCAATGTCTCTAATCAAATGACGTATCTCCTTCGGTCTGAGAAGTTGTCCATATTGTGCACCTGCTGCAGTTGATATGCTTTCATTGATCAATGTTCCCCCAAAATCGTTTGCGCCCCAATTAAGAAGTAACTGTGAAAACTTTGGTCCTTCTTTTACCCATGACATTTGGATATTGTCTATAACATTATTTAGCATGATTCGTGAAATTGCATGAACCAACAATGCATCATTTGAATTGGCACCCTGTTTAATTCCCTCATGAAGTTTATGTTTATACATTGGTGCTTCTGAAAAAATGAAATTAAGTGGAACAAATTCCGTAAATCCTCCTGTCTCTTTTTGAATATCTCTTATAATCTCCAAGTGATTTGCTTTATCTTCGTTTGTTTCTAAATGGCCAAACATCATTGTCGATGTAGATTTTATCCCCATTTTATGAGCAGTTTTTATCACATCTGTCCATTCCTTGACTGTAATTCTTCCAGGAGAAATCTTATCCCGTAGTTTTTGATTTAGTATCTCTGCCGCGGTACCTGGAATTGTATCAACTCCTGCTTCTTTCAACCTACTCAGATATTCTTTTGTTGAGACATTAGATCTCATTGCTCCATAAAGAATCTCTTCTGGAGAAAATCCATGTATGTGTATATCTGGAACTTGAATCTTAATCTCTTTACAAATATTTTCATACAGTCCTGCATCCATGTCTGGTGGAAGTCCTGCTTGAACACATACTTCTGTGGCTCCGTACATATGTGCCTCTTTTGCTCTTCTTGTAATCTCTTCAATAGGAAGTGTATATCCTTCTTCTTCTCTAAAATCGCGACTAAATGCACAAAAACCGCATTGCTTTATGCAAACATTTGTGAAATTAATATTTCTGTTGACCACATATGTCACAGTATCTCCTACTTTTGCTCTTCTCAAATAATCTGCAACTCTGCCTACAAGTTGAAAATCAATTCCTTTTGCCTCAAAAAGTGATAATGCTTCTTTTGATGTTATATCTTTTCCAGAAATGGCTTTGTTGAGAATCTCTGCAATGACTGGATCAGCATATTGCAGAATTCCATCTATTCCTTTATTTTCTACATTCATTTCCAATAACTCTCTTTTACGTAATTCTCTTCGTCGGCAATTAAAGATATTCTTTGTTTCAAGTCATTATTTACTAATGAAATGAATTCTGGATATACGGGGAATCTAGCTTTTAATGAAAAACCGGAATCATTGCATCTCTTCTCAACTCTTTGAATATTTGGCCATGAAAACTCTGGATTCACATAATCTGATGTTATTGGTGAAATCCCACCCCAATCATTAATTCCAACTGATAAAAATTCATGATAATTCTCTGGTGACAGGTTAGGAGGAATCTGAATATTTGCATCTGGCATAATAATTCTGCATAATGCCACTACCATCTTGAAATAATTCTCTTCTGGTGTAGCATGCTGAAACATTGATGTTTTTGGCTTTGGATGGAAATTTTGCAAGATAATCTCTTGTATGTTTCCATATTTGTCGTGAATTTGTTTAATATCTAAAATGGACTGAATGCATTCTTCCATATTCTCTCCAATTCCAACTAAAATTCCTGTCGTCATTGGAATCTTCAATTCCCCTGAATTTTTCAAAACGCTTAATCTTACTCCTGGATCTTTACTTGGTGCATCATGGTGTGGCATTCCTACCTCTCTCAATCTTGGACTAGAATTTTCAAGCATTACTCCCATGCTTGGATTAGTTTTCTTCAATTCTTTCATCTCACTTTTAGTAAGATTTCCTGCATTGGTGTGTGGAAAAATACCTTCATTCAATACACTCTCTGAACAATGAATCAAATATTCTGACGTGGATGAAAACCCTTGATTCTTTAACCATTTTCTCGCTTCCGAATATTTCTGTTCTGGTCTTTCTCCTGTAACAAATAATGCTTCCGTACAATTGTATTTCTTTGCCAATACGGCCAAATCTTTTACCATTTGTTTGCTCATCAATGATAATTTTGTATCATTAGGTTCTGCTTTGTATGTACAATATGAGCATGTATCTCTACACAAGTTAATTATGTTGAAAAATGCTTTCTTTGAAAAACTAATTTTCTTTCCTTTTCTCTCATCTCTCAGATTTGATGCAACATCAAATATGATCTCTTTTGGTGCTTTCTCTGCTAATTGTAAAATCTCTTCTTTTTTGATTTCTTTAGATTCATTAATTCTATGAATTATCTCAAAATCAAATTGTAATTTACTCAATGCTTAAAAATTCAGTATGACCTATTTAATTTTGTAGAATATCTATCTGGGTCTCTCCTCAAGAACCATAGTTAATTCTAAAATTTCTCCATTTCGGTTTACTGAAAGAACCATCTCATCTCCAATCGACTTTTCTCTTTGTAAGTGAATCAAAATGTCTGAAATTTTTCTCACGGTATTTCCATCTATTGATACTATGATATCGCCATCTACTGCTAATTCTCTACCGTCAATCTCTTTTGTCTCTGCAACTCCAATCAATCCTGCTTGTTCCGCAGGACTTTCTTCAATTACTGAAATAACCAAAAATCCTTTTGAACTTTTTAACCCTCTAAAATCTGCAAGTTCTGGATCAACATCCGTTCCCGAAATTCCCATCCATGGGTGTTTGAATTCTCCATCTTCAATAAGCACTGGTACAACCTTTTTCACAGTGTTTGATGGCACTGCAAAACCAATTCCTGAAAATTCTCCTGTGGCTGATTGTATAGCTGTATTTATCCCCACAACTTCTCCTTTCATGTTGATTAAAGGACCTCCTGAGTTTCCAGGATTAATTGCAGCATCAGTTTGTATTACATCCGGAATTGAGTATCCTGATTCTTGTGGAAGTAATCTGCCAATCTGACTCACAATTCCTGATGTCATTGAACCTGATAATCCAAATGGATTTCCAATAGCTGCAATTTTTTCTCCAACCTTTAATTTTGAGGAATCTCCTATCTTGATTGGTTGCAGATATGTATTAGATGGACTAACTTTAACCACAGCAATATCCAAATCTGGATCTGTTCCTATCACATCTCCAATGTATGCTTCTCCATCTAGAAATGTCACTGTGACTTTTTGTGCATCCCTAACAACATGTTGATTTGTGATTATGTATCCTTCTTCTGAAAAAACAAACCCTGAACCCATTCCTCCATCTGATCCTCCTCTGAAAACATTTACTTGCACTACACTCTCTTCAGATTTTTCAAAAATATCTATTAATGAATATTCATAACTTCTCTCTATTCCTACAGATTCTCCAACTGTTTGTGCATGATTCCCGTTTGTTACAATTAATTCATTAGATTCACTATCATTAATGGAATTGAAAGATACAAAAACTGCAAAAATTATCGCTGCAGTTGCAATCACTCCTCCAACAACAATTCCATTATTTGCCATGTTCGATTCTATTTTAGATAAACTATAACCCTTGCTCTTTGTTACTTCATATCATTACACTTTGAGATAATTTTGAGAAAACTCCTTAACAGAATATCGTCGACCTCTCCATGAGACTGCAGAAGACTTGTTTGCCTGTAAAATTCCTGCAAGAAAACCTAGTATTACAATGATGCTACCAATAGGCGCAAAAATTGAATTTACTATACTGAGGTTCAAGCCCATTCTTGTTTCCATAACTGATGCTGAAAAAATCGTAATTGTAGAAATAATTGCAGAAACTAGCAAAGTTGTAAATGACAAGCTTAACTCAAATGCAATTACTGAATATGCAAGTAATGGTATTGGCATAAACAAAATGAATAACACAGCAAAAAATACTCCTACGGCTGATGAAGAATTTTGATGATACAAAGGAACCATTAATCGTTTTAATCCATTCCACATCTCTTTTGAACTGCGGGAATACAACGCCTCAATAAGATGTTCTCCTCTAACCATCTTCATTGCATACCCTGACTCTTTTGTGATCTTTCCTAATGCCCCATCCTCGATAATCTCTTGTTTGACCTTTTCATGAGTCCCAATCTCTTCATAGACCTTGCGTTTAATCACAAAGAAGCTTCCAAAAAAATACCCAACTTTCTTTTTTGGGTTATTCACATTTAATGCAGAATATCTCGAGTGCAAAAAAGTAGATAACATTGGCAAAGTTATCTTTGTAATCTTGTCTATGCACCGAAGTCTTGGAATTACTGTCAGTGCATCAAGATTTTCTGATTGTAGGTGAGAGACTGCCAACGTGATTACATTTTTTTCAAATTTTGTATCTGCATCTGTAAATAACATTATGTCTCCTGTTGCTTTCTTGAATCCTTCCATACATGCCCAATTCTTACCCATCCAATTCTGTGGCTTTTCTCTTGCACTTACATGGATTATCCTTGAATCTTTTTTTGAAAATTTCTCAATTATCTCTCCCGTCTTATCTTCTGATGAATCATCAATTGCTAAAATTTCAAAATTTTTGTAATCCTGAGCACTTAATGTTTCTAGACATCTTGAAATAAAATCTTCTTCATTCCTTGCTGGAAGAATTACTGACACTTTGGGACTTGAAGTACTCTTATTCTCAAACTTATCTAAAAATGGTGTTTTAGTAAATGATTGATACATTGAGTGCATTAATGATAACCATGCCAAAAAAACTCCTACTAGAATAACTGTAAAAATAAAATTAAAGACATCAATTATGATATCTACCATTAATTTTCAACTTCTTTTTTGATTGCTTGCAGCGCTTGCTCTGTACCACTTTTTATGTGCTTTTTTACCATTCCAGTAAACATGCCCATCATTCCAGAAAGTTTTACATCCCAAACTGCTTCTAGTTCAAATGAGTCATCAATCTTTCTCAACGTGAGAACTTTTTCTCCCACTATCACTCCTTTTGTAAATACTGCTTTTATCATCTCTTTTGGAACAATTGTAACTTCCTGCAAACATTTTTGATCACGAAATGCAATTGTTATCTCCCGTGATACTTGATTTCCGTCTCTTGAAATATTTCTAACTTCTTTCGTTCCTTTCCAAAACTTTGGTTCATTATCAATATCTGAAATTAGGTCCCAAATTTTTTCTTGAGTTGAATTAATCATTACAGCTGATCTTATTTCTGCCATATCTTTCTCCAAATTATGGAAAATATTAGCCTTATCAAACCTGTACTTATTTTACAAATTCTTCGCACAAATTATACAAGTCATTCATCTTGTGCATTTTCCCTTCTCCTTCAAGTCCCTGATATCTTTGCCTCAGTTCGTTATATTTTTCAGGATCTCTTAAAATATCATTTAGAACTTTACATGAAGTTGCCATTTTTTTCATCATTTCGTTTGTTTCCATTAATTAGATGTGAATTTTTGAAATTGTTAAGTCTTAAATTTAGAAATTAATTTTAAACCGTCCATATTTGCAGTATTATGGAAAATATCTCATATGATGATTTCTCTAAATTAGATCTACGTGTGGCAAAAATTATATCCACAGAAAAAATTCCTGAAAAATCCAGAATTATCAAAGGAACTATTTCTTTGGGTGATGAAGAACGTGATGTAATAATTGGTGGAGCCCAATTTTATGAGCCAGAAGATCTAATTGGAAAAACAGTCATAGTAGTGGCTAACTTAGAGCCTAAAAAAATGGCAGGTGTCGAATCCAATGCAATGTTACTAGCGGCTGATATTGATGATAAGCCATTCTGGTTGACAGTTGATGAGGATGTCCCTGAAGGAACAAAGATCAAATAAACATCTAATCGTAAACCATTAATTTTTTTTCTTCTAGTAGTGCATGTAAATTATTCACTGAGCGATATACATCTGGTTCTTTCTTTGCACCAGTACACACAAGCTTGCCTGAAGAGAATAACAAAATGACTGTTTTTGGATCGAGCATTCTATGAATCAAACCTGGAAATTGTTCAGGCTCGTACATACTTCTTGGTAATGTTCTAGCTGCCTGTTCTAGATGAATTCTTCCTCCTAAGTTTATCGATGCAACAATATTTTGAATTGTAACAACTGCATTTTTTTTCACTTTGACATTTCCTTTTCTCAATCTCTCTACTACTGTTTTTACTGCATTCTTTGACATTTGTTCTGATTTTGCTCCCGTGCAAACCATCTTACCTGAAGTAAAAATCAATGTGGCCGTTTTTGGACTTTTTAATCTAAATACCAATCCTGGAAATTGGTCTGGGTGGTACTCGACATCTGGAAATTTTTTTGTAATGTCATTAAGGTCCATCTTTTGATCTACCGTAGCTGATGCCACCACATTTTCAATACTGATTATTGGTTTTGTTTGTGGCATATCAAATTCTTAGAAATATCATTAATAAAATTACTCGTGAAACTACGTATTTCCTGTCCTAATTGGATGGATATGGTTAAATTACAAAATCAAAGCAATTGATTGTTGAAAAACTTTGGATTTTAACTTTGATGAATTTTTAGCATGGGTTGGTGAGGATATGGATACCTTGATGATGCTTATCTGGATAATTCCTGTTATTGTTTTTGTTTTTTATGGGCAACGAATCCAATTGCTAATTTCATCAAATGAAATCAAAAAGGATATTGAAAAATTAGAAGAATATACTACATCGACCAAAAAAGACTTTCTAAATTATGTAAAAAACAACCTTACGCCAAAAACAGAACCTTCGAAGAAATTGGATAGCTTTTATGATTATTTTACAATCATGCCTGTAGATATGGATCCTAATGGCATAATCTCCAAAATTAATCATCTGGTTCGTTCAAGAGAAGATTTCATTCGTTTACAAATCAGTGGAATGTTTTCTGATCTATCATCTGTAGAATTATCTAAACTTCAAAATCTACTTGAAATAACTACTACTTTGCAGTTGTTTCATAAACACACTCGACATCTCTATCTCACTGCAAAAAAACAAAAGAATTTCCCATTAATTCTCCCGTTACAGATGACAATTCCTTTCATAATGGAAGAAGCTGTTGCACTAAAAGATGCAATGTCTGCAATTAAGAAAGGTCAACCAATTGGTGACAGTATTGGACCGATGGTCGTTGGACAGATGATGCTAAATTCTACAAAAGAATCTGCTGCATTTGAGACCGTATGGTCAAAAACTACTTTTGAAGATAGAGATTTGCTTTTGTTAAAGGCTGAAGGTCCAAATGCAACCGTTGGTCGTCCTGGAGACGGATTTGAAAAAATTATCTCAAATAAAAAACCTGATCTTGTCATAATGATTGATGCGTCACTAAAACTAGAGGGTGAAGATTCTGCATCGATAGCAAAAGGTTTTGGTGCCGCAATTGGTGGTATTGGTACTGAGAGATTCAAGATTGAAGAAATTGCGACAAAAAACCAAATTCCAATTTTAGCCCTTGTCGTAAAACAATCAATTCATGAAGCAATTACTTTGATGACTCAAGAAATTGCAGATAAAGCAAATACCGTAAGAGATGAGCTTCATCAAATGATTAGAGAAAACACCACTTCTGGACAAACAATCTTGGTAATCGGTGTAGGAAATACTATTGGAGTATCACAATGAGAAAATTAGATAACAAAATTACTACATGTTACACGCATTTGGAATGTAGTTCTTGTAAAACCTTTACTAGAAGAAAATTTGTTGATGGTGACATTGTATTTTCTTCTACCGAAAACTGTTCCGAATGTGATGGAAAAATGCTGGTTACAAAAATTTTTGGCGTAACTATGGATTAGTTGTGATTGTCACTCCACTCTCATTTGGAATGAATGTATGCTCTGCTTGAGCCACTCTTTGCCCATTGCCCTCTACTAATACTGGATATGCATGAACCGCCTTTTTCTTGATCAAAACTTCTAATATTCTTCTAGCCTCTTTCTCCTCCCATTTTTCAAGTAACCATCTTAATGCAAATGGTAACAAATTGAAATTACTCCATATGTAATCTAGCATCTCATCAGCTTCCTTATCTTTAGTTTTTTTCCTTGATGCTAAAGCAAAGATATTCTTCACTTTTCCTTCATGGACAAATCCTAGACCTTCTCCTGTTGTCACAAAAGGCTCGCATGCAAATGCCTGCTCTTCTTGAAATGTAAAGGAACCAATTGACCAAATGTTTGGCACTGATCTTCCTGCATGAATTGTATATTGTTCTAAAGAATGTCCACTAAGATTTGCTATGGGCATTAGTCCCAAGTCTTTAATTGTTTTTTCAATTGTTCTTCCAACGTCACTTGACTTTACACCGGCTTTCATCATTGACATTGCATTGTTTAATGCAGATTCTGCACCTTGAACTAGTATGTCAAATTCTGGGTTGTAACAAACTGTTACAGCAGTGTCTGCTATGTATCCATCAATCTGTGCACCTAGATCAATCTTTACTAGATCGTTATCTGTAATTGTAATTTCATCGTTTGGTTCTGCTGTGTAATGTGCTGCCACTTCATTAATGCTGGTATTCACTGGAAATGCACATTTGGCACCTCTTTTTTTAATCTCGCTTTCTACATATTCACAAATTTCATACACTGTTTTTCCTACCCAATCTGTCTTTCTGACATTCTCTCTTACTTCTCCTGCAATTTTTCCTGCTTTAATATAATCATCAAATGCCATGCGCTATCTCTGATTCACTCATTTAAAATCTATTGTCTTAAATTGGGCAATTGTTTTTGTTCGCTGGGAGCGTGGTCTAGCTTGGTATGATTCTGCGTTTGGGACGCAGAGGTCGCGCGTTCAAATCTCGCCGCTCCCATTTTACATATTTATAGAAAGAACTATCATAGTATTCGCTGAACGATGAAGAAGAGTTAGAGTATGGACACTTGAATGAAATAATCTATTGGCTCTGAGTTTGGCATTATCTTTTTATCAACATTAAAGAATACAAAATTGCTTGGCATTTCAAAGAAAAGATTTTCTACTAATCGCGGGAATATTGTTTCTTTTGATTGGTCTGATGGGAGTTGGGCTTGCACCAATCTATGCTGTAATCATCTCAATTACAATCTATGCTGGTATCAAAATCTTTGTTGGCAGACGCAAAAAAATGATTGAGAAAGAAGTGGGAGAGGGTTTTTGTGTTAAATGTGGTTCAAAAATTGAGAATCAAAAATGTCCAATTTGTGACAGAAAAAAATCCTAAAATGTACAATTTCTACGAGCAGTTTATACTGATTTATGCCTAATTTCTAACATTGCACTCAAAAAGATATAAGACTTTGACAAAGGGATCAACTTTTTCTCAATTTGATTCTATTATTGGTAAAAATAGGAATATGAGTAGCAGATGCATTTGAAAAATCCTCTCCTATTTGGCCTAATGGCTATTTTATTGTTAGGTGGCACTGTAGCTCCTGCACTTTCACAAAGTTCTCCTGACTCTAATTCAATAGTTATCAACGAAGTTGAAATTAATCCTACAAATGGCGCAGAATTTGTTGAACTGTATAATATCTCCTCTCAACCAATTGACATTAGTGGATGGTCATTAACTCCATCTGCAACTTGGAAACAATATACAATTGTACCAAACACTATCATAGAACCTCAATCATTCTTAGCTTTTTCACATCACAGTTCTTGGTTTAAGGACTTTGGCGATACTGTCTCATTAACAAATACTTCTGGCGAGTTAATTGATGAAACTCCTCTACTAGTTGACCTTGATGATGATGGTAAAACTTGGCAAAGAAGCACTGATGGTCTAGATAATGACTCTGCAACTGACTGGGAACTAAAACGCATGACTCCCGTCTCCTCTAACGGAAAAATAATTGAAATTGAAGAGACCGTATTTTCTTTCTCTGGTCAAACTGATAAAACTGAATATGTTTATGGTGACACCTTAACTATATCTGGAAATGTAAGTGAAACTTTGTTCAAAAATGACGGTCTTTCATCCCCTGAAATAATCTACATCTACATAAAAGGTCCAAATTATTTCAACAATGTTGAACTATACCCTGATCGTTTTCTGAGCTTTTCAACAACATTAAGCATACAAAATGTTCTTGGGTTTACCCTAGGCGATTACGATGTTGAAATCTCTTATGGAGAAAATTCCATTCAAACATCATTTACCATTTCTGATGAACAAACCTCTGTAACTGAAACTGTTTCCGAAGACTTGGAAATTTTCACTGATAAGGAATCATACATGCCAGGTGAAACTGTCATACTTTTTGCAAATACTAATTCATCAACAGAATATGCTGGATTGGAGTATATCGTTACTGATCCTAATGGCACGCAAATCTTTGAAGGTACAATCTTCCCAAATCCTAAATTTTCTATTGTCCATACAGCTGGTGGAGGACAAATCTATCCATTTTCAACACAAATGTTGATGCAAGCAGTTAATCCTGTTTATGGTACATATGAAATCCAAGGAACGTACAAATCACAAGACCCATACTCAGACAGTGCTGAAATTGACGCAAATACGACTTTTCAATTAGTTGAAGATGTAAAAGATGACTCTGTTTTTTCATTATCCGTTGACAAAGCAGTTTATTCTGTAGATGATACAATTTTTGTCACTGGAAGAAGTAATCAGATCTGGACAGAAAATATAGATTTGCAGGTACAACAAACTGGAGTTTTATCTCGTGCTGCTGATGCACATAAAGATCAGTACATTCGACCTGATCCATTTACTCTAAACGAGAGTGTATACCTAAACGGTGATGGTACATTTGAGTTTCAATTCAAAGTAGCAAACAGTGGCAATGTCGATGAAGATCTTTCTCGCTTTTTTGGAGATTATAGACTAACTGTGTCAGAATACTTTGGAGATGCAAGTGTATCTTTCACAATAGCTGAAAATCCTGAATCTTTTGTTGATATTCGTACTCCATTAGGACTACAAATGGACAAGTCCCAGTATGTACTTGGAACTGCTTTCTCTGTAACTGGAAAAGTTTTAGATTATAAACAAAAGCAAACCGGCAATGCGAATAACATTGTAGAATTAACCCTCGCTGATTCTAATGGAAAAACATTAACAAATACTGCATCGTCTTCTGGTTTCACTGCGGGTAAAGAAACTACCAAATTAATCTACACTGCAATTCCTGATGTCATAGGTAATTACCAAATTAGCGCCATCTTACATCCATTACAATTTGATCTTGGTAAATATACGCTAACTGCAACTTACCCAATTTCTAAAATAAGTGAGTCTGTTGAATTTGAAGTTATTTCTGCACAATCCCAAATCTTACCTACTACTGAATCACAAGAACCATTAATCTTTGAATTATGTTCTAGTACAAGAAGTAGTATCAGTGAGATTCTAAAAGACTTGACCCAAATTGGTAAAGGAGAAATTCCTCCTTCGATGGAATCTATTAATTGTGATGGTACCACTAATTTCAAAACTGGTGAAAAGTTAGTCATTAGGGGAAAAGTTATACCAAAAGACAATACATCCCTTGACCAATCCTCTGTAAAAACAAGTGGTCAGACACAAGGAGGCTCTTCATATACCACTAATTATGCTCAAGCTCAATTCAATTATGTACAACTTTCAATTCCTTATCCTCAAACATTAGTTGTTTCATCGACATACCAGACCACTCCTGATGAAGGTGAGGATTACCACGGCGGTGGTGGTTCTGGTGGAGGTGGTGTTACTAGTGGTGATGCACACGAAGATGATCATAAAAGTACTGGCATTGGAGATTCGTCAAGTATAGAAAGTGAAAGACATACAGGTTATAACGCCCAGATTGTTTACAAAGAAATTAAAAAGAATCTTTTAGATATGAACATGAAAGTTTATCCTGACAGTGAAGGAAATTTCAATGGAGTGTTTGATCTTGCAGCCGGTATCTTTCCTGATGGAATTTATAAAATAAAGGCAAATTACTATGGCTACAAATCAGAACAGAACTTTTCTGTAACTGATAATTCTCTAAAAGGTGGATTGACCCCTGAAATAACCATAGATTTTGATAAAGATGAATATGTGCCAGGTGAAATTGTTTCAATCTCTGGAAAAATCAGTAATGTGTATTATTATGATTCTGTCTCCATAATAATAGAAACTCCTGATGTATCACAAATTAATTGTCTAGTTGGACAGCAATGTGGATTTGGAAATTCTGAGAAAAAGATTCGTGTAAGTGAAGGTACTGATGGCGCAACATTCTATATGAATTATAAAATTCCATCAACGGATAGTTCTGTTGGAAAATACAATGTAATTGCAGATACTCACTTTGGAAAAATTGAAAAAACATTCTTTGTGCTATCTGAATCTGATGTAGTTGGCCAAATTTCGCCTCCATCATCTGAGATCACTCCAAAAACATCCAAAATAATTGAAAAATTCAATAGAATTGCAGACACTGAGATCCCAATCACTTTAACTGAAAAGTCATCCGAAGATTCAACTCTAGTTCCTCGTGTAATACAAGGTTCATTATTTACTTCTGCAAGAGGTGAAGAATCTGATGTAAATCTACGAATCACAACAAATGCTGGCCAATGTATTATTGGACAAGGTTCAGACTGTCTTGTATCTGAATCTACCCGAAAGCCTGGAGAAATTTACTCCATAGTCTCTATTGATGATGCAAATTATAAAATTCGATACAGCGGAAATGATGTACGATTAGAAAAATTCTCAATAGTTCCTGAGAATTCTAATTCAAAAATTGATATTGATAACTGGAATGTAGAAGTTGTAAAAGATGAGCAACCAACTAGGTTCTATTACAAAGTGTCATACATGACATTAGAGTAAAACACAAAACCTTCTCACAAAAACTCATAACATGAAGATTAATCTTTTAATGTTTTATCAGGATGATCCAAAAAAATGCACTGCTGCCAAACTCATAAAATTTGGATTGGCAAAGAAAATTACAAAACCTCAATCAAAAACTGTTCTTTTACACCCATACTCAAAAAAAACATTACTGAATCATGAAAAATCTCTTTTCACTTCTATTACTGGAGTTGATTGTTCATGGGCTTTGGCCGAACAAGTTTTCCAAAAGGATTTTACTGGCGTCTCTAGAAAACTGCCGCCACTTTTAGCTGGAAATCCAGTAAATTATTCAAAAATTAACAAATTAACTACTGTTGAGGCAATTGCCGGGGCTGCATTCATCTTGGGCGATGAGTCTTTATCCAAAAACCTTCTTGAAAAATTCAATTGGGGACATACATTCTTGGAATTAAATGAAAATCTTCTACATGATTATCAAAAAGCAACCTCTGATGAACAAGTGATTGAGATTATACATGAATATGGCTATGAATATAATTAAGTAAAATTCACTTCTTGAAATGGATAAAACTGCAAAATTATTTGATGTATGGGCAAACACAGGTCGTTCTGAAGAGATGGAAAAAGGTCATGGAACCACTGTAAATCAATTCTTAAATAAATTATCTCTTAAAAAAAATTTCAGATTTCTTGATATTGGTTGTGGAAATGGCTGGGTAGTTAGGAAAATGTCTCAAAAACCATCCTGCATTAAAGCTGTTGGAATTGATAAAAGTAAAATGATGATCAAAAATGCAAAATCAAAAACTCTCTCAGAAAAAGAAAACTATTTTGTAACTGATCTTGAAACATGGAATACAACAGAGAAATTTGATGTAATCTTTTCTATGGAATCGTTATATTATTCTGTACCAATGGAACCTGCACTGGAAAAGGTTTTCAAATTACTTAAAAAAAATGGCATATTTTATTGTGGAACTGATTTTTACAGTGATAATCATCTAACTACTAGATGGGTAAAAGATATGGATGTCCCAATGGACTTGCGTTCAGAAAAAGAATGGAAACAAATGTTTAGAAATGTTGGATTTGTCACACGCTCAAAACATGTCACTGACACGAAAAACAAATCCAAATGGAAACGTGAATTCGGAACATTATTTGTTATTGGCAGAAAGGCTTGATTTTTTAATAATTATAATCAAAATTCCAATTAAAACTGGAATGATAAGCAATGCATACCAAAAGTCTGTTTGTGTTTCATTTACAGTCTCAATTATGTCTGAATCTGGAATATTTTTATTCTCTGAAATCACTATGAAGCTTTTTGAATATTCAAAAGGCTTCAAAACATCATCTGATGCTGCAAAAATCTTGATAGTATTGACTCCTTCCATAATTCTTGACTTTTTATCTAAATTGATACTTGCATCATTGTTTTCTGTTGGTTCAATTCCATCTAGAATTATTGTGCCCTCTGAATTTACTATAAAATAATGAATCTCTGAAGAATTCTCTGTTGAAACATGAATCTCTTCATCAGAACCTAAAACATATGGCTGCACAAACTCAACTGAGTTAATTGATGGAAATTTTACATCTTCAAATTCTTTCCATTTACCTTGTTCAAAGAGATAATTGCCATAGTCAAATGATTTGATGATAATCGTTCTTGATTCTGGTGAATATCTATCTAGATAAAATGGACCATTACTGATCACCGCATGATTATTCTCATTGATCCACTTCTGACTTGAATCATATCTTATATTTTGAAAATTATTCTGTGGATTAAATTGTAGTAGCGAATTTGGCACAAATTCATTTTCTTCAAAATCATTCAATTGCATCTTCACTTGGTTTGCGTCATTTGGAATGATCAATGATAACCAATTGATATTCTTTGTAATGGATTCTGTACGTGAAAATGAACTTTTCCCATCAATTACAATCTGTTCCATTGCCGCAATTATTTCCCATGGCATGCTGCTCCATACGCTTCCCCAAGATGCAATTTCTCCAGAATCAAAGTGCCAAAAATCAGTATAAACCTCAATTGTATCTTCGTCAATTATACGAATGCCCTTCAATGTATTCAAAACTTGAGATGCTTGTGGAGAAAAATCAGAATCATACGTCTTGTCATTTTCTGTTCTTTCTGAACCCCATTCTGATATGAAATACATCGAATAAATTATGTCATTCATATTCATCTCTGGTCCATGATGCCACTGGTTGAATTTCAAATCATAAGTAATCTTACTTTTTGCAGAAATTCCTATTCCGATTTCTTCCCATCTCTTTAAATCTGAATTCCATTTGATTGCATCATCTGGAACTTGGACTGATGAGCTAATCCCGTTAGTCTCTACCTCCCACGTTGCTCTAATTGGAATTATTTTCCCAGAAAATGGATGTCCTGTTAAAATTGGGTCTGAAACTGAGAGCCAAATTTGATTACTATATGTGTCTCCTAATCCTCCAATTGGATTCCATGCTGCTTGATAAATCTGCTTTACTCCTACATCTAATGTTCCTGAATCTGTTCTGACATTAATTGGTGTGAATCTACTTGGAACTCCTGCACCTAGTGCATTGATTATTCCATCTACCTCTTCATTTACGACATACTGATCAATTTTACTTGCAAGAAATATTCTAACTGACTCGTTTACTCCTTCTCTTGTTGCATCTTTGATTAATTCTGTTCTCTCATTTTGATCATTAAATTCTCCCGAGTAAATCTTCTGAGTTAATTCATCTAATTTGTCATTCTGATAGTTCCAGTTGGATGGATTATTGTTTCCCGGCATACTTGAAAACCATGGAGAATACATCTGGGCAAGAGCCACTGAGTCATATCTGGTAAATCCAGAACTTCCCCATCCTTCTGTATACAAATTCCATTTCTGTTCAGCTGGATCTGACCCATAAACAACAACATATGCTTTATTCAAATCACCAAATTCTTTTTTCACAACAAATCCAATTTCTTCTAATTCTGATGATAACACTTCCCCAATCGCTTTTCTAACTGGATCATCACTTCTTATAAAAAATGTAATCTCTATTGGATCATTTTCATATTGCCATATTCCGTTAACCTTCTTTGCACCTTCTGCAGATAATTCATCTGTTATTACTTTATCAGCAAATGCTGGATTGTATCTAAATTGAAAAGTTTCAATGACATCTAAAATTCTCAAATATTCTGCAGAAAAACTTCCATAATTTGAAAACATAGGAGTTCCAAACCCTCCAAGTAACTCATTTACAATCAAATCTCTATCCACAAGGAAATTTACAGCATATCGTACATTTTTGATTGAGAATGGATTGAATGGTCCTTCGTCAGTTGGATTCAATAAAATACTATAATATCCTCCTGTTGATTCGTAGACTTTTAGTCCATTTCTAGAATCTGAATCTTCTAATCTATCTGAAGAAATTCTGTAATAATACATATCCAAATTCCCATTTCTTACTTCTTCTAAAGCCGTATTCTCGTCAAGATACTGTATGAATTTTATCTCATCTACGAATGTTCCTTTTTGAGCAAATGCTGGTGGGATTATACTTATTAAACAAAAAATTAGAATTATTTTGAAAATTTTCAATTGTTTCAACTACTGCTTGACCTCGGATAAATTTTAGCATTTTAATACGATTTCATCTAATTTGAATTAGAATTGAATCCAAAAATGATTGTAAAAGGGATTAATGGTATTATTGAAGGTGGAGTAAGCGTCACTGATTTCTCTATGGTTTCTGAATTAGATGAAATTAGTGCAAAAGAGTTGTTGTATACACTTGTCCAAAATGGAATTGGCGTATGGAATGATGATTTGGTAGACTTTGATATTCCTACTGACAGGCTCCAAACTGCATTATTTGCAATCAACCTAGGTGCAACTGTGGAAGATGTATCTGAATATCTCACCTGGAAGGATTTTGAATCCCTTACTGGAATGATTCTTGAAGAAAAGGACTTTGATGTAACAAAAAACCTCATTTTAACAAAACCTAGAATGGAGATTGATGTGATTGGAAGAAAATTGGAAATTGCTCTTCTGATAGATTGTAAACACTGGAAGACTATGAGTAGATCATCTTTGGATGAGATCGTTAAAAAACAGATTGTCCGTGTGAAGCGATTTGTTTCGGATGAAACTATTTCTGCACTTCCTGTTATTGTCACACTTCACCAAGAAGAGATACAGTTTATTGACAATGTACCAATTGTTCCAATCATGAAACTATCCTCATTCTTAGATGAATTTATAGGAAATCTTGATTCTCTTGCATCTATAGAAAAATAGCAGCCAGAAATAATCCTGCATCCGCTATTAAACAATATTTTGTAATATTCATTGTCTTGTCCATAATCTTTGAATAATCTGAAAATATTGTTGGTCCCATTACTTTTACATTTGTTTGATGCTCTAACACCTCAAATTCTCCTTGCTTAATTTTTGATTCGGCCTTTTGTGCTAAATCAAAATACCAGTTTGATAATTCTAGTGGTTTTGATAACATCCCTAATTGGAAATAACCATTTCTATTTCTAGCTCCACTTGCTGTATAGTGTGTATCTGATGTACAAATTTCAATTAATTCACATCCATTGTTTTCGAAATGTTTGACGATAGTCTCTCTTACTCCGTTCTCCATATTATTGGCATCTGCCCATCCTAAGAAGTATTTTTTATTATTTATCTCTAAACATAAAACTGCAATTCCTCCTCCCGCAATATCATTTTCAGTCAAATTCATGTCTTCTGAATTTGCAAAACCGAACTTGAATGGATGATTTTCTTTTGTCTTTAGTGTATCCAGTGTAGATTTTGCAGCTAAAAGCAAATCCTCAGAATCTTCTTTTGAAATCTCTTTTCCCATTGCATTATGAGTATCTACTATCAGAACTTGTTCAAAATTCCTATTCTCTGCAAATTGTTCTATCTCACTTCTAACATTTGGCGGCAAATCTTCCATTCCATGAGGGGAGAGTGATAAAAACAACAAAGCAGTTCTATCAAACAGTAATCCTCCAGCTCTTGCTTTGTTAATTGTAACTGCCACTGGTTCTGTACATACTGCTCCACCTTGCTGAACTTTACTTTCTTGTAAGCTGTTTAGATAATTTTGAACCTCTTTTTGTGTAGGTAAATTAAGATCATGATTTGAAATACTATGCATGACCATGGCCGTGGAATCCATTCTCTTGTAAATCAAGTCTGTAATATTACTCCCGCCCACTGGGTGAAATGGCCCTGGATGTATATCTGGAAGTACTATTCTGAAATCATCTTGTTTATCGGATGATTGAAATCTCAATTGAGATGTTGACACGGTTGATTCTGTTGCACTCTGTTCAATAATTTTCTCTAATGGGTCTGGATCTTTTCTAGACATTGATGTAACATAGGCTTGAATTAGTTCGTGAGTACTTCTTAATCCCGGTCTTCCTGCCTTGTCTGTAAGATAAGACCATGCTGTGGCTAATCCTAAAAATAATGCTCCAAAAAATATTGCCATTGGGTTTGTAAGTGAACTAATCCACATTTCCGGTGGAATTAAAACTAGATACATTGCTACTGGCTGAATAAATGCGACAGCCCATGCCTTTTTCAAACTTGCTCCCAAAATTGTTGTGAATATTCCAATTCTAAAACTTACAAATACAATCATTCCCATAGTAACATAAAACAAATCTAATCCATCTTTTTCAAACAATCCCATTGCACCAAATCCTATTAGTGTACTAACAAAGAATAATCCGTTTCCAAATAATGACACGTGTAATGATTTTGAATATTCTTTATGTTTTGAAAATGTAATGTCTAAAAATTGGGTCCCAACTAATGCTCCTATGACGGCTAATGTTGGAATTAGTAAATCGGTTGATCCTAAATATGTCGATGCTACAAATGCTCCGATTAATCCAGCAATTACAATTGATATTGCAAGTGAAATATAATGTGATGATGGATTGATTAGTGATAATGTGTATTTGTCATGTATCTTACTAACATCGTCTTTTTCAGGCATTTATGATCAAGGAATCAATAGAATGTCTAGTAACCATGAAACCACGATTAGACTAATTGGAATTGAAATCACAATTCTTGGGTCAACTTTAATTCCTTTTGTCTCATCTTCAAAAAATCTTAAAAGACCTGCACTTGATGCTGGTAGTGCTGCGTTAGTTTTCTTATCTGCCATGTCTCAAACCGAAAAATTACGAATAAAAAGTTTTTGACTACTATTTCAACTTGGATATTGTCTCAATCAGTAAATTGATCGATTTTAGCATTTCTTGTTGTTTTTGAGGATCTTTCTCATTTGATAATTCATCCGTCACAGTTTGTAGTTTTTCTTGTAATTTTTTAACAGGTGAAACATCCTCTATGTCTTGACTCTGCTTTTCTATTCCTTTATCCGGGGATTTCCCACAACTAACACACAATGCATCCCCTTCTTTCATCACTCTGACTCCTTTACAGTAAGGACACGGTTCACTAAGAAGTGTGGCACCATTTAACAACATATCTACTGCCTTTTTTGTAATATCTTCTGACACATTTTTACTTAGTATACAACCTAAAAAATTGTGTTTTCTTCTACTAAGGCTTAATAATATG
Source organism: uncultured Candidatus Nitrosopelagicus sp. (assembly GCA_964511265.1). Lineage (GTDB taxonomy): Archaea > Thermoproteota > Nitrososphaeria > Nitrososphaerales > Nitrosopumilaceae > Nitrosopelagicus. The sequence continues at coordinate 48,433 of CAZEES010000001.1, forward strand.
ATAATTCAAAGCTTTTCGAACTAATGGCGGTAATTTGTAATACTTGTGGACTTCCAGATGATTTATGCGCTTGTGGTGATTTAGACAAAGACAGTTCTCAAATAATTATTCGTTTAGAGACTAGACGATTCAAGAAAAAAGGAACAATGATTGAAGGGCTCGATCCAAAAATTAACAATTTGGAAAGTGTGGCAAAAGAACTCAAAGGAAAATATGCTTGTGGAGGAACTGCAAAAGAAGGATATATTTTCTTACAAGGTGACCATCGAGACACAATTAAAGAAGCACTTGTTAAATTGGGATTTTCTGAAGATAAAATAGAACTTCATTAGAATCATCGTGGCTCGTTTAGAAAATATTTTACATGGTGTTGGAATCCCGTTCTCAGCTTTAACATCTGTGATCTTTGGTCTGATGATTGTCTCATTTCCATTAGGTGCATATGCAGTTTTTAATTCAGATGTTGGTGATGACATTGATTATAGTTTCCCACTAGAAAAATTTGATATTTTCATTGCAGGTCTAAACATCCAACTTCCCATGGAATATGAAATAGGTGATGTCTTTGTAATTTTTTGGGCAATTTTTATAATATTGTTTGTGATCACATTCCTAGGTCCTAAAAAAAATTTTATAAAAACAATTGGAGATATTTTATCTAATGAAAAAAATTCCCTCAATGATAATTACATGCTTAACATCATCAAATGGTTCTCAATACTTGTTCTAATCTCTGCAGTAATAACAATCATCCAAGAAAATTTTGGAATTATAACTGAGCCTCCTGACACTGCAAATGATCTCATATTATTCCTACAAATTTCTGTTGCACCAATTACTGAGGAAATTGGATTCCGTTTAGTCCTCATTGGGATTCCTTTATTCCTAATCTATTCGCACAAGTCATCGATAAAATTTTTCTTTAAATCACTATGGACTCCATATTCAACTCTTCACATATATGAAAACAAAAAAGCTATTACAATAATTGTCATAGTTGGCATCTTCTTCGGTGTGGCACATGTGATTTCGGGCGAGCCCTGGACTACGGGAAAAATTTTACAAGCCTCAATTGGCGGAATTATTCTTGGTTGGGTTTATTTTAGATATGGATTAGCTGCTGCAATAATACTTCATTGGGCTACAAACTATTTCATTTATTCATACCTATTTTTAATATCTGAAATTAATGGAATCTCTGTACAAAATGCATCATCGCATTCTATGATTGGAACATTTGAAATAATCTTAATTATATCCGGCATAATATCTGCTGCAATGATACTCTTGAATTACAAAAACTCTCATAAACCTATAGTTCAGGAATAACTACTCGATAATTCTCTGAATTTTCTTACAAAATTCTGGCTTGATGTTTTGTTTTAGTACAAAATCCAAGTCTTCCATACTATCTATGTCCAGCATCAATCTGTAAATCAAACCAATTGAAATTTTTACATCGTCATTTTTTGCAGATTCAATCTGAAAACTATAACTTCCTTCATCATATCTAGGTGTCATAGAGTTTATTGGTGTTCTAAGTAGTGCATTTGTTCCATCAAAGTGTCTTGAAGGTACTATCAATACCGATTTCTCTGAAGAAAAACGTAACAAACTCTCAAGATCTTCTGGATAAAAAAATGGAACGTCTAATGGTAGAACTATGGAATGAGTGAATTTATTTTCTAATAGATATTTTTCTGCAAGTCCTACTGCATTATTCACACTGGTCTCATCTTCATCTGAAATTTTTTGACAGTCATATTTTCTGATAATATCTGATATTTGATCTTCGTCTGTTACAACAATTGTCTTATCAATTAATTTTGTTTCTGAAATTGTCTTTATTACTTCTTCAAGTAACAATCTGCATAGTTCTTTTGTTTTTTCTCCTGAGAGCTGTAATCTGGTTTTAGATTTTTGAAATGTTTTAACAGGAATTATTACTGATGTTTTCAATTACATCTTCAGTTGTTTTAAAATGAATCCTGCAAGTGCTTCTTCAGCCATTTTATTTTGCATTTTTATTTTTGTATCTAAGACGCGTATGTCCAAGCCTTCAATTTTTGATGCTTGTGCTTTATCCTTTGTATCAATGATCATTTTTGAGCATACATCCGCATAAAATTGTGCTAAACCAAAAACTGAAACCTCAATTCCTGCTGCCTCCATATACTTATCTGCAGGTCCACTGAATGATTTATTCCCAATTAGTGGTGATACTGCTACAACTTTCTTTTTATTTTTAGTTAGTTCTTTTCTTACTCCTTTAATTCCCATCATTGGTCCAATGCTTGTCAATGGATTTCCTGGAGCAATTACCACCAATTCGGCATCTTGAATTGCAGCAATAGCATCTGGATTTGGTCTTGCTTTATCTGCGCCAACGTATTGAATCCCTTCAATTGTACCTCTACCTCTATGCTTCACCCAAAATTCTTGTAAATGCAAATCTTCTCCGTTTGCTGTAATTCTAGTCTCAACTGTGTTATCTGTAATTGGAATAACTTTTGATTCTACTGCAAATTTCTCGCACATCCATTGTGTAATATCTGAAAGATTTTTTCCATTTTTCAACATGTTTGTTCTCATTAGATGTGTTGCAGCATCTCTATCTCCTACTCTAAACCATGTCTCTTCTCCAAAAACTTCCATTTGTCTTAGAAAATTGTTAGTATCTTTTTTTACTCCCCAGCCTTTCTCTTCATCTAAAATTCCTGACAATCCATAAATTATTGTGTCAATGTCTGGACAAACATACATTCCATATAGCCAGTAATTGTCACCTACATTGCTGATTACAGTTACTTCTTGATCATGAGATGCAAAGCCTCTGACCATCTTTATCGAACCAGTGCCTCCTGCCAGTATTGTTATCATAAATTATTATACCGAAAACCAGACAACGATGGCTACATATTACTTTTTCAAAATGATCGATAAATACCATCAAATAAGTTAGGTTTATTATTAAGACCCGAAAAATCGCTACGTGTCTCGTGCAGGAATCATCATAGCATCACTTACTGTAATTATGATAGCATCTACTGTAGCCCCTGCTTTTGCAGCACAAATGGAATTTAGAACTTGGGTTACATCCGGCTCAGTTGATGAAGTAGAAATCAAATTCCAAAGAACTGTCATTCTCAATTATGATGAGGGTGGAATGCTTGCTGATGATCTTAGAGGTCAGAAATTTGCTAAAACCTTCACTGTAACTTCTGCTGATCCAGGAATAAATGAATTGCGTGACAGAATTAATTATCAATTATCCCAATTAGACAGCTCAGCTACTGTCACTGATGTCCAAATTGACTATGATACTAAACTAACTGGTCGTGGACTAAACACATCTGTTGACTACAAAATAATCCTTTCAATGCAAATTACAAATCACGTACTTCGTGAGTCATCTTCTGGAAACTCTGGTCTAGTTGATATGAACTGGAGAGGAATAATGGTTCCGGGCGAAGTAACTGTAAATGCTAAAGGCATAGATCATGAAATTAACTTACCAATCTCATTTATTGCTGATACTGCCCCCGCACTGCATTCTGCAATTATGGGAACTGAGGCCGAGGCACTGTTGAACACTCCACTCATGGATGCTAGTGGAATTAAAGGACAACCATTAGGTAACTGGCACTTCTTATTTGATCCAACTGGAATTAATGTAGATGCTTCAACATATGGATTGTCTGAAGAATTAGCAGGAACTGTTTGGTCATCTTACACAATGGGTGAAAGTAGCATTAGAGAAGGAATCCAAACTGAAAAAGAACATGAAGCATCTTTTACAACTGATAAAACTTATGACTTGAGGACAATTGAATCTGCAGACTCTGCAAATATTTTCTTTGCAGGCTTTGCTAACATTGATGTTTTAGATAACACCGAAGTTGTTGGTGTATATCCAGAAGCTCCTGAAGGCTTTGCAACAACATCCACTGGTGAATTCCCAGTAATGATCATTTATGGAATGGCTGGAATGGCAGCTGTTGCAGGAGTTGCAGTCTTTGTTGTAAGTGAAAAGAAACGTAAAGGTGAGATTGCACATGGTGGTCAACAAACAGGTATTGATCCTTCACACCTAAGAGGTGTTGATACCAGCACTGGCTCTGGTGGTTACAAGACTAACAGAGGTGAAGCACATCTCAAAACTGATGATTATCAACAACACAGAAGTGTTTACGATGAACCACAAGTTGAAGAAAAGAAAGATGACACAAGTCCATCAAGTACTAAAGGTTCCATGCCAAAAGGTTGGAAACCAGAATAATAGTGCGTGCTGGCCGTAACCCTCTTTCTGTTTTACACATTATTCCGCTTTGCAGCCTACCTGAACCAGATGCAGAATTCTATAGTTCTGTTTGGCTTTGCTCCTTGTGGGTCAGATTTCTCATTCTCTTTTCTTGGAAACCTCAGATTTTGTCCTCATCGTACACTCCAAGCGAGATTTTTTTCTGCTCTGTTGCCAACCATCTCTGATTGCCCATCTCCGGACCACAATTTCTGCAAGGAGAGAGGAGTTTCCTCTGTCGTAACAGCACTGTGCACCAGCTCGCACTTGTAACTTTGGAAAAACCACTACAGTTATTTCAAGTTTTTGCAAGTGAGTACGCCTCATTTATTTATCATCTTATTAGAAAAAATTGGTATGAAACGAATAGGATTACTTGGTTGTGGCTCAATTGGTAGTCAAATTGCAATAGCAATTGATACTGGCAAGATCCCTGCACAATTAACTCACATCTACGATGAGAATAGGAAAAAATCGGAATCTCTCATTAGTAAATTACAACAAAAACCTGAAATTGTTGAAAACGCTCATTTGTTATCTTCAAATCCTTTGGACCTTGTAATTGAAGCTGCATCACAAGAAGCTGTAAATGATAATGCATTAAGCATATTACAAAATAGAAAAGACTTGCTCATTATGAGCAGCGGTGCTCTTTTAGATGAATCTGTCTTTGAAATAATCTCTGATGCCTGTAAAGAATTTAAAAAAACAGTTTATCTTCCATCTGGTGCAATTTCTGGAATTGATGCACTGAAATCTGTGAAAAACGAATTGGATTCTGTAGTGTTAACTACTACAAAACATCCTGACTCTCTTAGAGGTGCACCCTTTTTTGAACATTTTAAACAAAATCTTGATGAAATCAAAGAACCTTCTACAATATTTGAGGGTACTGCAAGTGAAGCTGTTAGATTATTCCCAAAAAATGTTAACGTCTCTGCTCTTCTGAGTCTTGTTGGGTTAGGTAGCCATGAAACAATTGTGAAACTTATTGCGGATCCTAGCACTAGTAAAAATACACATGTGATTGTTGCTAGTGGAAAATTTGGTAAACTAACAACAACTATCGAAAATGTACCTGATGAAAATAATCCTCGAACTAGTAGACTTGCAATCTTATCTGCAATAGAGACAATTCGGTCAATATGTACTGATGAAATAAAAATCGGTACTTGATTTGGCAAAAATTACCACAAAAATGAATTTCGGAGTATATTTCTAGTAAAAAAATAAGACTTTAAATGATTCCCGAGATGAGGTTTTCGGATGTTAAAAGATAAGATTGAAGATTTGAAAAAAGAAAAGGATGTCGTTATCCTTGCACATAATTATCAAATACCTGAAGTACAAGACATAGCTGATTTTGTGGGTGATTCATTGGGTCTTGCACGTCAAGCTGCAAAAACCCCTCATAAGACAATCCTGTTCTGTGGCGTTCATTTTATGGCTGAAACTGCTGCTATAATCAGCCCTGAGAAAAAAGTTCTCATTCCAGATGTCGCTGCAGGTTGCTCTCTATCTGATTCAATAACTCCTGAACAATTAAAAAAATGGAAACAAGAACATCCAAATGCAATTGCAGTTGGTTATGTAAATACGACTGCTGAAATAAAATCTGAATTAGATTACTGTTGTACCTCATCAAATGCTGTAAATGTCGTAAAAGCGATTCCTGATGATAAAGAAATTTTATTCTTACCTGATATGTTCTTAGGCTCTTATGTGGCAAAGATGACTGGTAGAAGAAATATGTTAATTTGGGCAGGAGAATGCCACGTACATGCTGGAATTACTCCTGAAGATGTAAAAGAAAAACTAAATTTACTCACTCACGCAGAATTTCTAATTCATCCTGAGTGTAGTTGCACTACTCCTATGATGTATGACGTTGCAAATGGCAGTTACAACTCAAACCAGGTCCAAATACTATCTACTGAGGGAATGATGAATCATGTCAAAAACTCAAAGTCTAATGAATTTGTTGTTGCAACAGAAACTGGCATTTTATATCGAATGAAACAACAAAATCCTACCAAAAAATTCATCCCTGCATCAGAAACTGCAGAATGTGAATATATGAAAATGATCACATTAGACAAAGTTTACAATTCTCTATTAAACGAAACAACTGTTGTTACTGTGCCAAAAGAAACTGCAGATAAAGCAAGACTTGCAATTGAAAGAATGCTTGAAATAAGTTAAGAAATTTCCAAGCTTAAATCTATACCATCTACTGAATTTGTGATACTTCCAACAGAAATCATATCTACATCTGTTCTGGCATATCTTGCTATATTTTTTGAATTTATTCTCCCTGATGCTTCTAGAATGACTTTGTTTCTTAATTTTAATTCAGTTAATTTCTTAATTGTTTTTTTAATTCTGTCTGGAGAAAAATTATCAAGCATTATTATGTCTGCACCTAATTCTGCACACAAGACTGCATCTTTTTGTGATTCAACCTCAATCTCAATTTTACCTCCTGTCTTCTTTGCTTTTTTCAAAACATCTTCGATAGACTCTCCCACCGCCAAATGATTGTCCTTTATCATGATCATCTCATTGAGAGTCATCCTATGTTTTTCCCCTCCCCCAATTTTTACTGCTTCTTTATCAAAAAATCTTAAACCCGGTGCTGTTTTTCTTGTAGCAAAAACTTTCGATTTCGAGCCTACTGATTTAATCTGTTTTTTTAGATTGTTTGTTTGTGTTGCAATCCCACACATTCTTGAAAGAAGATTAAGTACGGTTCTTTCACATGCCAAAACATCCCCTACGTTACCATTTATTTCCAAAATTGTTTGGTTTGCTTTTGCCACCATCCCATCTTTTTTCCAAATTCGCGTTCTACATTTCTTTAATGAAAAAATATCTTTTGCAAATTTTGCACCTGCAACAATTGTTTCTTCTCTTGTGATTATTTTTGCATGAATTCTTTTCTTTTGTAATAATTTACTTGTAATGTCGCCATTTCCGACATCTTCATCTAAAAATCGTTTTAATTCTCTTTTTGGAGAATATGTCAACTTAAGTTACCTTTAATGCGTATTTGCCTGGTTTATTAATTCCAAGTGTACTGGCAATCTTTGAACCTACTGGTTTTACAACTAGTACTATTCCATTCCAATCTGGTGAAAGGTCCGTTGATTTACAAACTGGGCATACTTTTGCAACTGTTACACATCTGCATTCTCTACATGCTAATTCTTTTGCCAACTACTTTTCCTCAACTGCAATTTCTTTTGCATCTGTTTCTTCACCATTAGCTTTCTTAATCTCTTCTTGAATCCATTCTTCTGTTCCTAAAAATGGTTGTCTACATGTAATTCCAATTTTTCCCATTGTGGCTGCTTTACCTAATGACACTGCAGTAATTCTGGTTCTTAACATAGAACCAACTTTTAATGTTCTTCCACTTTGATTTGCAATTATCATTCCAGACGCTACATCACTTTTCAAATAATCATCCATTACTTGTGACAAGTGTAACAATGCATCAGTTGGTCCAATTCTTACAAATGCACCAAAGTCTGTAATGTCGACAATCTCTCCTTGAACAATTTCTTGTAATTTTGGATAAAATGTTAATGCTTGAAATTCAACTCTATGGAATGTTCCCCCGTCTCCTGGAATCATTTTTCCCATTGGCTCAACTTTGGCATCCATCACCATTATGATGTATCCTAATTCTTGATTTATCATACTCTCATATTTTGACTTTAGAATACTCTCTGCGGCTTTTTTTAATGTTGAACCAAATAGACTAGGTGGAATTCTCACAATATCTACTAGAGTTGAAACCGAAAACAATTGCAATTTTTTGATGGAATTTTTATTTATGAACCTTTGGGTATTTTTTAGCATTTTTTTCAAAAAATTTCATTTTTTCCAGTCATCTTGTACCTCAAATTAGCATTCGTTGTGTAATTAGTTCAGACTAAGTAAATCACATTTTAAATAATCTCAAAGAGTACTCTGCACAATGGTTGGAGTAGATCAAGTCTTAGAAAAACTTGCAACAGTGATTGATCCTGATTTGAAAAAGGATATAGTTTCAATGGGAATGATTAAGGATTTGGAACTAAATTCTGGTGATCTTAAATTTACTTTGGAATTAACTACTCCTGCTTGTCCATTTAATGATGAGATTGAAGCTGATGTCCGAAAGGCAATAGATGAGGTTGATGGTATAGAAAATTTTGATATGAAAGTCACTGCAAAAGTGATGGAAGGTCGTTCTTTAGATGCTGATGAAGCTATGGCGACGGTCAAAAATGTTATTGGTGTTGCTAGTGGAAAAGGTGGTGTTGGAAAATCTACGGTCTCACTTAACCTTGCCCTTGCATTATCCCAAACTGGTGCCAAAGTAGGTCTACTTGATGCAGACATCTATGGACCAAGTATTCCACTAATGTTAGGAATGAAAGATGGTGCAATGGAAGTTGAAGATAACAAATTACAACCTGCAACCTTCAATGATCTTAAAGTCGTATCTTTTGGATTCTTTGCAGAACAAGAACATCAAGCAGCAATTTACCGTGGACCGATAATTTCTGGAATTTTAAAACAATTTCTAGTTGATACAAACTGGACAAATCTTGATTATCTCATAGTGGATCTTCCTCCGGGTACTGGTGATATTCCATTAACCTTGGCACAAACAATTCCAATTACTGGAATCTTAGTTGTAACAACTCCACAAGATGTTGCAAGTAATGTTGCTGTGAAAGCAATTGGAATGTTTGACAAACTTAACGTCCCGATACTTGGAGTTGTAGAAAACATGAGTTACTTCTCATGTCCTGATTGCTCAAACAAACATTACATTTTTGGTAATGGTGGAGCAAAAAAGATTAGTGAAAAACATAATATTCCTTTCTTAGGAGAGATTCCATTAAACTCTGGAATTATGGAAGGTTCTGATTTAGGTAAACCTGTCATGATGACAAACATTGAATCTCCGAGTGCTGATGCATTTAGATCTGCAGCAAAAAATGTTGCAGCACAATGTAGTATTGTTGCAGCAAAACTACAAGAAGAAATGCAATCTGAAACACAAACTGAACCACAAGCAGAGACGCCTACAAACTAATCTTTTGTTCTTACCCGAAAATCTCCGCAATGAGTTAAAAATTCCTCTAGGTCAACTTATCAAAAATTCTAATCCAGATAAAGAAAAACAAATCAGAGAATCTTTTGATGAACATCTTGTAATTGCTGTAGGTGATGCTACATCACAATTACTTTTGAATATGGGCTTAATCCCATTTTTACACATTATTGATGGTCAAGAAAAACGTGAGAAACGTTCCCCGCCATTAGCAGATTCTATTAATACTGAAATTACAGTAAAAAATAACCCTGGCGAAATAAGCACTGAGAGCTTTAATCTTATCAAAAATATCTTTGAACAAAAACCTCCAATCAGATTGATGGTAGATGGAGAAGAAGATTTGTTAGTATTGCCAGTATGTCTCTTTGCCCCTGAAAATTCAGTTGTAATGTATGGTCAACCAAATGAAGGACTAGTCATAGCTGAAATTACTAATGAAGTACGAGAGAAGGTTCAAAAAATAGTAAATCAAATGAAATAAGGGATGATGAGACGGTGGCTGTATGACTTGTGATTACAACACTAAACTCTGACCATCTTTTACATTTTGCCAAGATCATTTGACATTCTTCAATAAAGTCTGAAATTTACAATCTATTCATGAATCTAGATGATGAACTCCGTTTAGTAATACTTGAAAAGGTAGGCATATACTCAAAACGATTTTCAACTTCTGAGCCGCAAGTATTTTTTACTAACAAAGAAGTAATGACTGCACCAAAGGAAATCACTCAAGGCTGTAGAACTACTGCCTACAAGTATTATGGTGTCTCATACATGGAAAAAAATACAATCTTCATCAATGTAAAAAAAATCCCTGATGACAAGACCCTAGAAAATACAATTGTGCATGAATTGATCCACCAACGGTTCCCTTATCTTAGCCATGGACGAAGGTTCAACAAATTAGTCCGCCAAGGACTGCGTGGAAAGACATTTGATCCATACAGGAAAAGAAAATCTTCCAAACCCTCTTGTTGATTTATATTCTTCAGAGATTCGTTTTTCAAATATAAGATGGCTATTGACAACCCACTGCCTTTGCCTTTAGAGGTAATCATTCCAGTTATCGCCGCAATTATATCATTTGCAGTGGCTGCTGGATATACTGGTTGGGTTTCTAGACAAAATCCTGGCACAAAACAAATGCAGGAAATTTCCGAGTCTGTAAGAGTTGGTGCTGCAGCATTCTTGAGACGTGAAATGAGAATTATTGTTCCAATAGCAATTGGATTGTCTGTTATCATTGGATTTTTTATTGGTGAATCAAATGGAATTGCTTTTGCAGTGGGCGCAACATTATCTGCAGTTGCAGGATTTATTTCTCTAAAAGTTACTGTAAAGGCTGCTGTACGAGCAGCTAATGCAACAGGTTCTGGTCTAGGTAAAACATTTGCAATAGCTTTCAGAGGTGGTGCAACCGTTGGCTTAGCAGTTCCTGCAATGGCACTTGTTGCTACTGCAATACTGTATATGATTTATCCAAACCCAATTACCATTGCAGGTATAGGAATCGGAGCAAGTCTTATCGCATTATTCATCAGAATTGGTGGTGGAATTTTCACAAAGGCTGCAGATATGGGTGCAGACTTGGTAGGAAAAGTTGAGGCAAACATTCCTGAAGATGACCCACGAAACCCTGCAACAATTGCAGATAATGTGGGTGATAACGTAGGCGATGCAGCAGGTATGGGTTCAGATGTCTATGAATCTTACATTGTAACAATTCTGGCATCATTATTAATTGCAGCACTAATCGGTTCACCTGAAAACTTTGCATATCCAATCTTAATCGGAGCATCTGGATTAATCGCATCAATCATAGGTACTGCAACAATAGGTACAAGAAAAATCACTGATGTCATGAAGCCACTAAATATTTCATTTTATGTTACAGCTGCAATCGCAATTGCACTAAACTTTGCATTTACTTATGTGATTTTAGGAACAACTCCGATTGCATATGCATTATTTGGTTGTTCAGTAATAGGTGTAATTCTTGTCCCAGTTATACAAAAAATTACAGATTATTACACAAATGCAAATTCCAAACCTGTTAGAGAAATTTCTGAATCTGCAAAATGGGGATATGCATCACTTACACTAATGGGAATTATCAAAGGATTACAATCAACTGGACCATTCATGATTGCACTGGTCACAGCAATTATCATATCATTTGCAATTGCATCTTCTGCTGCACCTGAAGGTTCTGATCCATTACTATATGGAATCTTTGGAACCTCATTAACTGCTATGGCAATGTTGAGTCTTGCAGGAATTGTTCTTGCTATTGATGCATTTGGTCCAATTGCAGATAATGCAGGCGGTATTGTAGAAATGACTGAAATGGGTGAAGATAATCGTAAAATTACAGATGAAATTGACGCAGTTGGAAATACAACAAAGGCTGTGACTAAAGGCTTTGCCATTGCTAGTGCTGCATTGGCTGCGTTAGCAATGATTCAAGCATTCCAGTTTGAAGCCTCACACTATTTCCACGATATGGTAATTGACTATGGTCTCTCCAACCCTTCAGTCGTTATCGGTCTCTTAGTTGGTGGATTAATTCCATTTATCATCACTGGTCAATTAATTAGTGGTGTAGAAAGAGCTGCAAAGAAAATGGTTGATGAAGTAAGAAGACAGTTTAAGAATGATGCTGGAATTTTAAAAGGAACATCGAAACCTGATTATGCAAAATGTGTAGATGTTGCTACCATTGCATCATTAGGAGAATTATGGAAGTCTGCATCAATTGCAGTAGCTGCTCCAATAATTGTTGGTATTTTGTTAGGTCCTTCTGCAGTTGCAGGTCTACTAATGGGTGCTGTTGTTACTGGAATCTTCTTAGCATATCACTTAGCTAATACTGGTGGTGCGTGGGATAATGCTAAAAAATTAATCGAGATGAAAGGTGAGAAAGGTACTGAAGAACATAAAGTTGCTATTGTAGGTGATATTATTGGTGATCCTTACAAAGATACAGCAGGTCCAGCACTAAACACAGTAATCAAACTCCTAAACACAATTGCAATCGTATTTGTACCTGTATTCTTTGCAATTATAGTACTCTAAAACCTCTAAAAAATAAAATAAAAAAAGATTACAGAATTAACAGCCTTCCATCTTTTGGATGAAATAGCCTTTTTCTTTAATCTCGTTTTCTACTGGTTCTGGGGCACCTTGTGTGTGACAGAATTGGCATTCCTCTCCTGTTACGACTGCACCTTCTTCACCAACAGTTGCTAGCCACTCTTTTGCATATGCAATTGCTTGATCATGATCCTGCTTATCGGTGATAACATCGAAATGCATAGTATGACCATCTTTGGCTTTAACATAAGTGTCGTAGACGTGTATGTCCATATTCATGAATCAAAATAAGTTCTATTTAATTCAAACAAATTATTATGACTTATTGGAAAAAATGTCTTTCCATGACTCTGATTTTTATCTCTTCCACCTCTTCTTTTAGAATAAATGCTTTAAAATCTGTGGTTAATCCTGAAAAAATAATCCATGGAACATCTCCATTCAATACCATAAATTTTTTATCAGTATTTGATGGTGATGCGAGTGATTCTGGATGAGAATGAAAAATACCTACCAATTTCAAATGTTTTTCCTCTGCATGTTTGTATCCTGATAGAAGTTCTTCTGGTGAAATTGTGAATTCTACTCTTGGATTTCCATCAACATTTTGTGTTAGAAAAATTTCTTTCACATTCCAATTACCATCTTGCTGTATTCCAAGTAACATTGCACATGATTCATTCTGACCAGATTTTAGGGCATGTTCTGTAAGCATATCTAATTGTAATTGATTTAGAATTATTTCGTTCACTATAGTTATTCTACAGACTCTTCTATAATTATTGTTGAGACCATCCATGGGTGCACAATACACATGTATTCATATGTCCCAAGATCCAATTTGTTAGTATCCAATTTGTAAGACTCTCCTGCATTCAATAGCCCTGTATCAAATGTTTCACCAAAATCAACTGAACTTGTAGCGGTATGTGGTACTTGATCATTATTGATCCACTCGACTATGTGTCCTTTCGACATTGCTGCTTCATCTGGTTCATAATCTGGGTTGCCTTGTTCTGCAGAGCCTACTAAAATTGAAATTGTAAACATCGGTCCTTCTGGAATTGCCTCGACCATCTCTTCAATCTCTTCCACTTCGCTAGATATTAGATATGGATTTGGTTCTTGAAAACCAAATGTTATGTAAAGTCCAATCCCTGCACCAAACGCAAGAATAAAAATTACTCCAACTGGTTTTGCATATGTTGGTATTTTCATTGCCATGTATGATATTACAATTGCTGGAATTGCAATCATAATTAATAATCCTATAAATGTTGGCAACGTTGAATTTTCTGTCATGGTTGTTGCAAATGTACCAAATCCTAAACAAATTGAAATTATTGATAATACAGTTGCTTTGGTTCTGTTTGATGTTGAAATTCCTCCTTCCAAAATACCGGCAGCCATAATGATTAATCCAAACATGAAAAGTAATCCAGTTAATGCATGCATGCCGTCAATGAATGTATGAGCAATTCCAGAATATGATGTAACCAAGCCTGCAAGTCCAATTGCAGTTAATCCTCCACCTGGCATAATTAGATCCCAATTACTCAATTCTGCTTTGATGCTTTCAGAGCATTATTTTATCTTTATGTGGTAAGATTGATCGCTATTAGAAGGGAATAAATTCGATATATGAGTGATATGAGCATATTGGGAATAAAAGAAATAATTGAAATCTCAAAACCAAGAATTGTAATTCTTCTCGTAATTACTGCAGTAACGTCCATGTATGCCGCAAGCAAATTAGTCGGACCTGAATTAGACACTTGGGGGCTAATTCATATCATTATTGCAGGGGCATTGGCGTCAGCTGGTTCTAGTGCATTAAATCACTATTACGATCGTGATATTGATCCACTAATGAAACGAACAAGTACTAGACCAATTCCTTCAGGACGAATTAAACCAAATTCCGTTCTAGTTTATGGTTTGACGGTAAGTGTAATTTCAGTAGTGTATGGTGCATTAGCCTTGAATTATGTATCTGCATTTTTCATCGCACTAGGAATATTTTTCTACGTGATAATCTACACAGCATGGCTAAAGAGATTAAATTCATCAAATATTGTTATAGGGGGGTTCGCCGGAAGTGCAGCTTCAATGGCTGGTTGGTCTGCAGCTACTGGTTCGATGGATATACTTGGGTTTCTAATTGGTTTTCTTGTGTTTGTATGGACTCCATCCCACTTTTGGTGTCTTGCAATGAAAATGAAAGATGAATATTCTGAAGCCAAAGTTCCGATGCTTCCTGTTCTGATAGGAATGCAAAAAACGTCCACATACATTTTGATTAACACTCTGATTTTACTTCCTTATTCTCTAATGCTCTATGCATTTGGAATGGGTCTTGTCTATACTGTAATTGCAGCTGCATCTGGTGGACTCATGCTTGTTTATCATTACAAACTAACAAAATTACCTACTTCTGAATTTGCATGGAAGGCATACAAAGTTACTGCTCCATATCTTACAATAATTTTCTTGGCTGTTGCATTAGATGCAGCTTTTCACTTTAGATTTTAATTTTTTTTATGAACTAGGAAAACTAGCTTCATAGTCTTTTTCTTCTGCTTCTTTTATCTGTTCTTCATATTCATCTTCTTCAATTTTTTCAGTTATTGCTTCGATTCGTCTACTATCTTTTGTTACCCATGATACAGAAATTAATCCCATGATCTCTAAATCTAACAAGACTTTGTTGAATTCACTTTCAGTTATTGCTGTTTCATCTTTTGCAAGTATTTTTAGAAGTTCTTTATCAGTATAGCTCTCTTTTTGCTTGATTATATCTAATACATGATTTCTTATTGGCATTCCCATATTGCATCAACCGTAAAACGTTTTGTCAGCCTCTCGTGGAATTATGCTTGTTGCACCTTCTTTAATCTTCTCATACCATGTTTCCACTTCTTTTGTAATTGATGGTCTTATTCTTTTTAATCCTGAAGCAAAGTCTTTGCTTGAAATTTCTTTAGAGTTATTTTGCATTGCTTCTACTGCTGCCTCTCTACACAATGATGCTAAATCTGCTCCAGAATAACTTTGTGTGGCAACTGAAATCTCATTCAAATCAACATCTCTTGATAACGGCATACCATCTGTCAATATTTTGATAATTTCTAGACGTCCTTTCTCGTCAGGTGGGTTAACAAACACATTCAAGTCTAATCTACCTGTTCTTAGCATTGAATTATCAATCAAATCTGGCCTATTGGTTATTCCGATGATAACAACTCTTGATGTTGCACCTTCTTCCATTTCTGTTAACATCTGACTGAGTATATTTTCACCAATTCCTCCTCCCTCGTCACCGCTCTTCATCTTTGCCAATGAATCCAATTCATCAAAAATTATTACACATGGTGATGATGCTTTTGCTTTTCTGAAAATTTCTCTAATTGCTTTTTCTGATTCTCCAACCCATTTAGAGAGTATTTCTGGGCCTCTCACCAAAATCATATTTCCACCACTTTCAGTAGCTAATGCTCTTGCTAGAATTGTCTTACCACATCCCGGTGGACCGTACAGCAATGCGCCTTTTGGTGGTTTAATCCCCATCTTGCTAAATTTTTCAGGATCATTCATTGCAACTATCAAATTATCTTGAAGGACTCGTTTAGATTCCTCCAATCCTCCAACATCTTCCCAGAAAATTTTTGAGCGTTCAACATAGAACTCTCTCATTGCTGTAGGAATTATTCCTTGCATGGCGTCATAAAAGTCAATTATCTTTACTTCCATTGACTGGAGAATCTTAGAAGGAATTTTTTCTGTTTCTAAATCAATTTCTGGTAAATATCTTCTAATAGATCTTATTGCGGCTTCTCTACACAATGATTTCATATCGGCACCTGTGTACCCATGCAATTCTGATGCAAGACTTTTCAAATTAACATCATCTGCAATTGGCATTCCTCTTGTGTGAATCTGCATAACTTCTAATCTTCCGTCTGCATTTGGAACTGAAATTTCCATCTCTCTATCAAATCTTCCTGGTCTTCTCAAGGCAGGATCAACACTATCTGGTCTATTAGTTGCCCCCAACACAACAACATTTCCCCTATCAGTTAATCCATCCATTAATGCAAGTAATTGTGCAACAACTCTCTTTTCAACATCTCCGTATGCTTCTTCTCTCTTTGGTGCAATTGCATCAATCTCGTCGATGAAAATTATGCTAGGTGAATTTTCTTTTGCTTCCTTGAATATATCTCGAAGTTTTGCTTCTGTTTCACCGTAATACTTGTTCATAATCTCTGGACCATTAATTGAATACATTGTTGCATCTGACTCGCTTGCCAACACTTTTGCAAGTAATGTCTTACCACATCCCGGTGGACCATACAATAACACTCCGCTGTGTGGCTCAATTCCTAGTCTTACAAATAACTCAGGATGTCGCAATGGTAATTCTACTATCTCTCGCATCACCTTAATTTCTTCTTGTAATCCTCCAACTTCTTCATACGTGATTCTTGATTTCTTATCTTCAGATACTTCTGATAAAATTGTAAGGTTTGTAGTACGTTCAATACGTACTACCCCTTTAGGAGAAATTTTTTCAATTTTAAAGTCCATTGCATTACCAAGAATCATGACAGAAATTTCATCACTCTGACTCAATGGCAAACCTTTCAATCTATTCTTTACAAAATCAGTAAATTCTTTATCAACTGTAACTTGATCTACCACTGGCATTAGAGTAACTGCTTTGGCAGATTTTGCCATAACTTTCTTTATCTCGACAACATCACTTAGTGCAACTCCTAAATTTTTTCTTGTCTGACCATCAATTCTTATTGTATCTGGATATTTTTCATCTTCGTCAGTTGGCCATACAATGGCACATGTTGATTTCTTTGCATTAATCTGAATTATATCCCCTGGTGTAACTTGAAGATAATCCATTGCGTCTGGACCAATTCGAGCTCTCTTTTTCCCAATATCTCTTTGTTTTGCTTCTCCCACTCTCATTTGAAGTGGGTCGACATTTCGTGTCAACTAATCTCCTATTTCATGTCCACTGACATGCGGCTCATATTCAGCACTTCAAACTCACTGACACCTTCAATCGATTTGACAGAGCCTTCTAAAGATTCCATCTGTCCTTCTGCATCATCTAATGTGAATTCTGCTTTGATAAACTCTAATCCAAAAGCTAACGGCTCTTTTGTATATCTGAGCATTTCTATATCATTTTTTAGATTTGATTTTATTCCTTCAACTAATTTGTCCAAATCTACTTCTGTTCCTGTAGGAAGTATCTTTACAATTAATAGTAGTCTAGCCATTTTCTAAGGTCCTGAAAAGCCACATGAATTGCATGAATATGCAGCTGCGGCTTCTCTACAACTTCCACATCTCCAGATTAATTCAGCATTACACTCTGGACAGTTAAATTTAACATTCTTGTCCCCTGGCATGATATGTCTATTACATCCATTACATACAGGTAGTGAAATACTTGAAGACATGTTGAAATTCTCCCTGTTGGGAATTTATACCTTCCTTGGAATTCTAGGCTTTATTTTGTACAAGTCTCTTGATTTCTCCTCCAATCAATGCTTGCATTGTATTGAAAGAACCCTTCATGCCTAGTAATCTAAGAATTGAACTTGTATGAAAATCAAAATCATCTTTGTTAGAAATTTCTTCCTCTATCTCTGGTGTAATGGAATTAAACAATTTGTTTACTGTCCCGTTATCTAGTCTAGTAAGTATTTTTCTAGCAAGATTTTGCTTCTCAAACTCTTTCCCAAATCTCTCTTTCCATTGTTTCTCATAATCCATCAATGATGTGACTTTTCCTGTTTCTAATGCTTCTGCAATTGCTCTTCCAGCAAAAATGCCTGCCATACCACATGAGAATATACCTCCGGCTGTTGTAGGTTTTGCTTGTCCTGCTGCATCGCCGACAATTAATGTGGTATCCTCAACAAAATTCTTAATCGGTCCTTTAATCCAGATTGGCGCAAATATCTTCCTAATTGTTGAAAAACTACCTTTCGATTTAAGAAATTCATCTATTCTATCTACAGTGTTAATTCCTCTACCTGATACCCCAATTTTTCCTACTCCTTCTCCAGAAGGAATTATCCACGCAAAAAATTCTGGATACTTTTCTTGATCAAAATATACTTCTACTTGTCCCTTCTTTATCCAGTCTGCGTATACCTCGTATTGCGCAGTTAGTAAAATTCCATCTCTATCTTTATTGGCTAATCTTGAAACTCCCCTACAATCCACAAAGAATTTACATTCAATGTCTCCATTTGACGTTTTAACTCCACTCTCAGTCCTTTTTTGGAAACTAGTCTTTACTGAAATCTCTGCTCCGTTGTCTCTTGCTTGTCTTGCAGCTTGTTTATCTAACTCCCTTCTGTTTATCACTATAATTTTTTGTCTCTTTGAATTAATTGTAATCTCCTTTCCTTCTGGTGAAAAAATTTTTGCGCATTCTATTTCACTATCAAATGTCTTTTGTGATGGCTCAATACCTAATTCATTTAATGCATTTTTACTAACTAAACCTCCACAATGTTCTGGACTTCCCACTTCAAATCCTTCTTCTAAAACTAAAACTGAAAAACCATTCCTTGCAATTTCTCTTGCTGTCAAAAGACCAGAAATACTTCCTCCTGCTACCACTGCGTCATACATGTATGCTATGTCATCTTACTTGGTATTTGAATTGTAACGTTTATCATCAACTTGAATAATTATTTCATATGAGTGATATCAAGCAAGTAATTGCAGTCAGAACTGATCTTGGAATGGGAAAAGGTAAGATTGCAGCACAGGTAGGTCATGCATGTGTTCTCGGTGCAGAACATGTTAGAAAATCCCATCCTGAGTGGTTTCAAACTTGGTGGACAGGACAAGAAAAAGTCGTTGTCAAAGTATCTGGAATAAAGGAATTAGATCAAGTCAAAAAAGGTGCAATTGAACTAGGACTTCCATGGTCTGAAGTAACAGACGCTGGTCATACCCAAATTGCACCTGGAACTACAACTTGTATATCTATTGGACCTGCTCCTGAAAATTTGATAGACAAAATCACTGGAGAATTATCCTTACTCTAAGAATAAGATATAACAAGCTCTGATTTTCGAAAATTGTGAAACAAAAAACAAAGGGAATACTTGCATTCGCATTTTTGGGTGGCATTCTATTAACATCAACTGTATTGTTCGCACTTCCTCCGCCTGATCCAACAATGACTGAAGAAGAATCTGCTATGGAGGAGCAAGGATTTACAATCACCAATACCCCTATGGATAATTTCCCTGATGATCAACGTGCAACTTTCTGTGGAATTAGTGAACCAAAGTCTACATCTTATGTAAAAGAATTTGAGATTCCAACTGTATGTACACAACCTCTTGCAATCAAAGTTGCTCCTGATGGAAATGTCTGGTTTGTTGAATCAAATGTTGGGCAAATTGCAAAATTTGATCCTATATCCGAACAATTTACTGAATTTGAAAATAGCATCTGGCCTGAAGGTGCAAGAACCATGTCTTGGGGTATGGATTATTCATCCGATGGCTCTATGTGGTATACTGATGGAAGTTTTGATACCATTTGGCGTTTTGACACAATTAATGAAGAATACACTCCAATACAATATCCTGCTTCTGAGGAAGGGTCGTTACCACAAAAACTTACTGTCAGTGGATCAAATATCATAGTGAATGATTTTACTGGAAATAAAATTACATTCTTTGATCTATCACAAAACACTGATGAAATTACATATTCTAGTATCGTAGCACCAATTCCAAATTCATTTACAGGTGATTTTGCAGTTGATTCAGAAAATAATTTGTGGTATACTAACTGGGTCCCAGAAACTACTGGATTACTATTAAAATTTAACATTGAAAAATACAAACAAGACTCCTATCTGGCAAGTACTGGAATGGATATCTCCCTAGAAAATTATTTTGAGGTCTATGACTTTCCACAAGATCTTAACACTGCAAATGGATTGTCGATAGATGAAAATGATAATGTTTGGATTGTAGATACTTCTAGTAGTTTCTTTTTCAAATTTGATCCTATTGATCACGAATTTACAAAATTTGTAACCTCTACTCCTCAAAAATCAGCATACGGAAATGCAACTGGAATAATCAAATCTCCTATATCTAGACCATATTGGTCTGAAACAGACATGAATGGAAATCTCTTCTTTAATGAACAAACCTCTAATCAACTTGCAGTTTTTAATATTGACAGTGAGCATCTTGTAGAATACATGGTCCCATCTAAGAATCCTAATTGGGCTGACTGTGAAGATAAGTCTAATTCCAATTGTGGGGTTGCACAAATTTTTGGTTTTGATGCCACTGATGATAACATTTGGTTCACTGAATGGGCAGAAAATAAAATTGGTGTAGTTGATACAAAAAAACCTCTTCCATTTTCAGTAAAAACTGATACTAATTCAATCACTCTTAAAAAAGGAGAAACTAAAACCGTCTATCTGAATGTAATATATTCCTCAAATGTAAACGACATTAATTTCAATTCTGCTCATACTGCATCCACAGTTACTGAAGCATCTGATCTCTTGGTCTCATATACTCTAAATGCACCGACTGAAATCCTCGTATCTGTAACGGCAAGTGAAATTGCATTATCTGGTGATTATAAATTGCTCCTAGGAGTTTTTAATTCAGAAGTAAATGTTTCAAAATACGTTGATGTCACTATTGAACCGTGATTCCACAAATTGATAAAGAGATTGGACTCTCTGTTTACACCACCAAATCTTCCTCTGTACAAGGAAAAATAAAACAAAATGAAAATGATTTTTTGGTAAGAGAGGTATTATCTGAAAAAATCACGTCTTCATTTGATAATACAGGTGGGCATGCTGTCTATTTACTGAAAAAATCTGGAATTGACACAAACCATGCATTAGGTGATATTGAGAATAGATATGGGCTTGTTTTAAAGTCCCTTGGATTAAAAGATGCTAATGCTCAAACAGAACAATATGTATATACTTACAAAAAACTAAACTCCCCAAAACAAATTCAAGGAAAAAAGTATTCTGCGCAACGACTTGGATTTGTAGAAAAACCAATTTCAAAAAAAGATATGCTGGGAAATTTTTTTGAAATTAAAGTATCTGGTCTAACTAATTCATTGCCATCATTTACCGAAGATGAAAAAATTCTGAATTTTTTTGGCTATCAAAGATTTGGCTCAAAACGACCAATAACCCATCTAGTTGGAAAATCAATAATCAAAGGTGACTATGATGAGGCTATTGATTACTTACTAACATTTTCATCAAAACATGATTCAGAAAGAAATAATCAATTCAGAAAATTAATCTCTGAACGCAAATCTGAGTCTGAAATAATTGAATTACTTCCATATTCGATGGACATTGAAAGGAATCTACTAATCCAACTCTCAAAAGATAAAGATCCTAAAAATGCAATTCGTTCAATCCCTTTGGCATTGCGTCGATTTTACATTCAAGCCTATCAGTCATTTCTATTTAATAAAACTCTAAGTCTTGCGTATGAATTCGAAGAGGAATTATTTTTGCCCACTACCGATGATGTATGTTTTGATAAAAATTCAATACTTGGTAAATTTGCAAACGATTCGACACAAAGACTTGCTATCCCCTTAATTGGTCACTCCTATTACAAAAAATCTAGATTTGATTATTATATCAAAAAAATTCTTGATGATGAATTACTTGCCCCAAAAGATTTCTTCATAAAAGATTTTCAAGAAATCTCTGTTGATGGGGGATTCAGAAACGCCTCAATTAATTATCTTAATCTAAACATTGACGAAAATCTAATAAAATTCCAACTATCACGTGGTTCGTATGCCACAATTATTCTAAGAGAAATTCTAAAGCCTGGGAATCCTTTAGATTGTGGCTTTTAAAATCCTAAAATCTTTTTTTATCATCACTAATGAATAATCACATGGAAAAAGCGACTTTTGCTGCAGGCTGTTTTTGGCATGTAGAAGAAGTATTTAGTAAAACAAAAGGCGTCAAATCTACTCAAGTAGGCTATACGGGCGGCCACACTGATAATCCATCATATGAAGATGTTTGTACTGATAAGACAGGTCATGCAGAGGCTATACAAGTTGAATACGATCCAGATGAAATTTCATATCCAGAATTACTAAAGGTATTCTTTGAAAACCATAACCCTACTACTCCTAATAGACAAGGTCCAGATATTGGTATTCAATATCGTTCTGCAATATTTTGTCACAATCCTGAACAAGAACAACTTGCAAAAGAAGTAAAAGAAAAACTAAATCCGTTTGCACAAAAAACATTTGGTAACAATATTGTAACTGAGATCAAATCCATCTCAACTTTTTATCGTGCAGAAGAATACCACCAAAAATACTTCGAGAAAAATTACTAAGTTAGTTTCTTTTTCTCTACAACATACCCAATCAATATCAAGACTACCCCTATCATGCTGATGCCAATTCCATAACCGATCCATTCATTACTTTCGTACATAAATGAGGTCTCAGGTCCTAGCATTCCTTCGCCTTGAAAATTAAAGATAATTCCAAAAATTACGAGAATTATGCCTGTAATTACAACTGGTAATGAGCCCATCATCTTGAGTCTTTTTGCTTAAAATAAAAATGCGATGCTACTTGAAAATGTCATTTGTTAGGAAGAAATTGAAAAGAATTGATTCGTTAGGTAAATCAATTTTTACTCGGTTTTTTAATCTAAATTTCAAAAGAATTTTCTGTGTATACTTGGAATAGCTCTGATGAAAATACACCAAAACTCTTCAAATATTCAAATTTGATTGTTTTTGGATGTGCTGCAGGAATTGCTCTATTGATTGCATTTCTACTCAACACCTACTTTAGTGAACTTATCCTTGAACATCCATATGTCATCAATATTTTATTTGCCCCTGCATTTGGAATTGGATTTCTATACGGTCTGAAAATCTCTGAAAGAGCATTACAGCCATCTGAAACAAGAAGTGCATTAAAACGAAAAATTATGAAGCTTTTCCTTTTCTTTTTGGTAATTGGTGGTCTATTCAGCTCTGTAAATTTTGCATTGCATGGTGGTGCCATGATACCGGATTCATCTTTAATGGATGATGGAATAATTCCTTGGGCCACTGATATGATAACTGCAAACGGCGGTGCCACATTTTTGATTGTATCCAGTATAACAATAATGGCTGCAGCTACAAGAAGAATTGTTGGTTTGAATGGTGGAATGCTAGGTAAAATCATTACATTCTGTGGAACATTTGTTTTCTTTTCGATGATTAGTATGAGCTTGACACAAAACGATCCCACAAATTCGCAAGTCTATCTATACACATGTTATCATGCTGGAATTATTGGTGGCGCAATGTTTCAAATGAATCGTTTTACTTCTAATCTTAACACTTGGGAAGATTACATGAACGAACAGTAATTATTCTACTGTTACAGTTCCAATCATCCATGGATGAACAACACAATAATATTCAAACTCTCCACTATCTGAAAATTCATATTCATATGTTCCTCCTGCCATGATCATTCCTGAATCGAAAACTCCATCTGGTCCGCCGTCTGGAGTTCCACTCGTCGCAAGATGTGCTGCATTGTCATCATTCTCCCAAATCACTGTAGTGCCAGTTGAAACTGTTAGTGCTGTAGGAATATAACATTCGTTTGTTTCTTCACATCCTGGAACGCCCACTCCACTTGGAATTGAAACAATCTCTGCCGATGTTTGTGGTGGTTCCATGGCTGATTCTTCCATAACCATTGCATTATCTTCTGTTTCTTCTAAGGATAATCTAGGAATCTCGTACAATGTGTTTCCTGGTTTCTCAAAAACATCACATCCTTCACCTAGAAAGTTTCCTGCTCTACACATCTCAAAGAATGCAGTTTTGTCTCTTTGCATTTGATCACCAAAAAGAACATCTGGTCCAATTGCAAGTTGAACAAGCCCAATTGCTGCTAGAGATGCAGCAACTAGTATCATAGAATATCCAACTTTTCTGTAATGATGTGGATTCTGCATTTGTGACATTTACTTTGAGGCAAAATTAGGCAAATTTAAAACTTGAGACTTCTTATTTTTGTAGTGACAATTCAAATCCTTCACTATGAATTTCTTGGACCAATTAAGATCTCTGAATGGGGTCCTCCTATGGATAAAGTGGTCTACATAATATTCGGTCGTGATAAATCTGGTTTTATTCCACTTTATGTTGATGAATCCGACAAAACTGATCAGAATGATTTTTTCACACAAAATGATAATTTCAAATGCTGGATCCAACATGCGGGTAACGAAGACCTACTCTATCTCTCAATTCTACCTCTATGGGAATCTGAAGAACAAGAAAGAAAGCGAATTGTAGAAAAAATCATCTTAAAGTATCGTCCTTTATGCCAAATTGAATAATTATTTGGAATTAATCTTATCTTTAACATCAAATAGCTGCATTGTAAGAAGGTCAATTGCCTTTTTCAAATGATCAAATTCATTGATTGAATGAATCTGCCCTTCTGTTAACTTTCTTAAAATTTTAACATTAGCTTTTGCTTCTTCATCCTTTGCACTAACTTCCAAAGCATTGATCTTTGCCAAAATATTCTCCAAATCTTTAATCATCTCTTCTTTTGGTGCATGTTTATCCATGAATCTGAAACCTCTTTTTAGTATATATGGCTAGAGTTGTTCGTCATCAATCTCTTCAAATGCATCTAAAAATTGATTACATGTACAATCTGGGATTTGGCACGAACCTCTCCTTAACATTGATTCTGTAGACTTGGTGGTCTTATGAATCTCATCGGTATGATGACAACGTCTACAAATCATAATTGTAAAAAAATTATTGGTAATTTAAGGAATTAGAACTGCACGTGCCTCGATATCTGAATTCTTTAATTTTTCTAAAACTTCATTTGCCTCTTCTAACGGGAATGTCTCTGTCACAACACTGAAATCATTTTTCTGTGCAATTTCAATCACTTTTTCCATATCTTTCATGGACCCAATCAATGTTCCTCTTACGGTCTTTTCTTCGAATGCCAAGAAATTTGGAATTTTTCCTACTGTGGCAATAATCACTGTTCCTCCTTTTTTTACTGATTTTATTGCTGTGTCTGTGACTAAATCTGACGGTGCAAAGACAATTGCTGCGTCAAACATACCATATTCATTTTTAACATTATCTAGAAACTCATCTTGAGATTCTGTAAACTGAAATACTTTTTGCGCACCAAGTTTTTCTGCAACATCGAGATGTTTTTTCTTTCTTGACACTCCTGTAACCTCACATCCTTCAACTTTGGCAAACTGTATTGCCATATGTCCCACTCCACCAATTCCAAAAATTACAATCTTTTTATTTTTTTGGGGCTCTGCTGCTTTCACTGCTTTGTATGCCGTAATTCCTGGACAAAATAATGGTGCTGCATATTCTGATGACATACTCTCTGGAACTTTGGTTAGAAAATTTTCTGACGCATTGATAAACTCTGTATATCCTCCACGCAATGTTTCACCTGTAATCTCATTATCCTCGCAAAGGTATTCTTTACCTTCGTTACAATATGTACAGTCCATACAGGACTTCAATAATGGCGTGATTCCAACTCTATCGCCAACCTTGAATTTTGTAACATCATCTCCGACCTCAACAATCTTTCCAACTACTTCGTGTCCTGGAACTGTAGGTAATGTTGGGGGAATTCCTATCTCTTGCCAATCTCCTTCTATTCCGTGAAGTTGTGAATGACATACTCCGCATGCTTCAATTTTGATTAATACTTCATCAGGATTGCTTATAGCATGTTTCTCAATATTGATTAATTTTAATGGTTTTTCTTCAATCTTTTTACATTCTGAAAGAACCATTGCACGCATCATTTCCGTCATACTTTCATCTAATTTAGCGTACTATTATTTTTTAGTAAGATATTATGAGAATGATTATGACTGAAATCCTAAAAAAAGATGATTTTAAACGTGTAGAACTATTGAATTTAATTACAAAAAAGGGGCATTTGAAAAATCTTAATCTTGATCAGCTTATACTTTTAGAAAAGTTACTAAAAAAGAAAGATTACAGTCATGAAAAAAAAGCAGATAAATCAAAGCAAAAACTCCTTAAGCAAATTAATATAGAAATTTACAAACGTCATGATACGGCAATCTGGAAAATCTAGATCACATACAAATAATCATCCCTTGAATTATTATTATGTCAAACAATCTATCCAAAGAAACAAGTCCATATCTTTTACAACATAAGGATAACCCTGTTGAATGGTATTCTTGGAATGATGAAGCATTAAAAAAAGCAAAAGATGAAAACAAGCCTATCTTCTTATCTGTTGGTTACAGTTCATGTCATTGGTGTCATGTTATGGCTCATGAGTCATTTGAAAATGATGATGTGGCAAAAATTATGAATGAAAATTTTGTTAACATCAAAGTAGATAGAGAAGAAAGACCTGATCTTGATGATATTTACCAAAAAATTTGTCAGATGTCAACTGGTCAAGGTGGTTGGCCATTAAGTGTATTTTTGACACCTGATCAAAAGCCCTTCTATGTTGGAACATACTTTCCTGTACTTGACTCATATGGTCGACCTGGATTTGGAAGCTTATGTAGACAGCTTGCTCAAGCATGGAAGGAAAAACCAAAAGACGTTGGAAACTCTGCAGAGCAATTCATGTCAAATCTTTCAAAACTAGAACGGGTTTCTGAAGGTGGTAAAATTGAAAGATCTATCTTGGATGAGGCTGCAGTCAATCTACTACAAGTTGCAGATACAAATTTTGGTGGTTTTGGTCAAGCTCCTAAATTTCCAAATGCAGCAAATATCTCTTTTATGTTTAGATACTCAAAACTTTCAGGAATTGGAAAATTTCAAGACTTTGCATTGATGACATTAAAGAAAATGGCTAAAGGTGGAATCTTTGATCAAATTGGAGGTGGATTTCATAGATATTCTACTGATACGCGATGGCTTGTACCACATTTTGAAAAAATGCTGTACGATAATGCTCTTCTACCTCCTGTATATGCCGAGGCGTATCAAATTACCAAAGATCCTTTTTATCTTGATGTCGTTACAAAAACACTTGATTATGTTATACGTGAAATGACCTCTTCATCCGGATTATTCTATTCTGCACAAGATGCAGACACTAATGGTGATGAAGGTCAGACATATGTTTGGAAAAAACGTGAAATTGAAAATGTCATAGGTGATGATTCTGAACTTTTTTGTATTTATTATGATGTTACCGATGGAGGAAATTTTGAGGGAAATACAATCTTGGCAAATAATATTAACATCTCATCTCTTGCATTCAAATTTAACAAAACTGAAGATGGAATTACAGAACTTTTGAAGCGCTCATCAAAAAAATTACTTGATGTACGAAATAAACGTGATCAACCTGGAATTGATGATAAGATAATCACATCGTGGAATTCTATGATGATATCTGCATTTGCCAAGGGTTATAGAATTTCTGGAAATGAGAAATATCTTAAAATGGCAATTAACGCAGCCAAATATTTTTCAGAACAATTCTCAAAGCATGGATTTATTCATAGAACCTTCAAAAACGATATACCAAAACTCAATGGATATCTAGATGACTATGCATATCTTGTAAATGCTCTAGTTGACGTTTTTGAGATAACATCTGATCCCTATTTCTTAGAGATGGCACAAAAAATTGCGAATTACATGATAGAGCATTTCTGGAATGATGCTGAAAAGTCATTTTATTTCACAGCTGACATTCATGAATCCCTAATAATTCGCCCAAAAAATTATTATGATTTATCTGTACCTTCAGGAAATTCTGTTGCGTCAAATGCACTATTGAAATTACATCATCTAACACACAATGAAACATTCCTCAAAATATCGAAGCAAATACTAGAATCAAATGGAACCTCTGCCGCAGAAAATCCATTCGCTTTTGGATATTTACTAAATGTAATGAATCTGTATCTAAACTCTCCTACAGAAATCACAATAATTAATTCTGAAAATTCTGACATTGTCAATTTCTTGTTTAAGAAATTTATTCCCGAAGGATTCATAATCTCAATTAATGATGAAGAAAATCTGAAATCATTATCAAAATACCCATTCTTTGAGGGAAAAGACTTTTCGAATAACACCAAAGTTACAATTTGTAAAAATTTCACATGCTCTTTACCACTATCTGAATTATCTGAAATAGAAGAAAATCTCTAAATCTTTTTTATATCTATTCTTAATACTTCTCCGACTTGTGGTCGTCCAAGTCTCTCATATCGGTTTTTTGGCATTGTTATTGAGATGTTTGTTTGTGCATAACTCTTCATTTTGATAGTTGGTTGTGCTTGAAGCATTGCTTCCAGTAATGGCATAACCTGTTCTTTTGTGTCTTGATCTAGTTTCTTTGAAACATTCTCCATTATCAATTGTTTTTGTGACACAGGTTCTGTTTGAACATCTTCGGCTAATACTATCTGAACTGCATGACCATTATCGACAATCTGTTGAATCCTATATCCAATCTCTTCTGACATGCTTGTCTAAATTTGCGTTTAGATTTATTCCTACCTATGGACTGTTTTTTTCATCTAGTGCACTAGTAATCTTCTCAATATTGTCTCTTATGAAATCATGAAACTCCTGAATATCATCTAATTTTACTTCTAATTGTTGATTTGAATATGTCTGTAAAAATGTTGAATAAATAGTACCAACAATCACTCCAAATGCTATCTCTCTTTTGGATTTAGAAAATCCTCCATATTCGTTTGCAAACTGATTGTATGAATCAGCTTGATCAATATAGTATTGGAGTAAATCTTCTAAAAATTTTTTATTTTCATTTGAAATTGCCATTTTACATTCTTCCGATTACGTTTGTATAAGAATTATTGTCGAACAAGAATCCTTGAACATCTAGATATTGCATTTGTTATCCTTTCAGGGTTTCTAGAAAAAATGACATATGATGAAACTGAAATGATTAGTAAAGCGCCTGACCCTAATGGAAATTCTGGAACAGCGGCATATTCGTCTGATTCTGCAACTATTGTATAATCCACTACTTCCAATGACTGGCTCTTCTCATAAATTGGGACAATAAAGTGGCTCTCTTCACCGGCTCTCAAAAAATCTGGCTGTGTTTGAATCTTTGAAACTGTTAGCACATTTCCATCTCGGTCATATAATGTTGCGATTACGTTAATCATGTTTGCAGTAATCTCTCCATTATTTTCTATGGTTCCTGAAATTACTACATTATTCAATTGGTCACGTGTTAATTCTGATGACACTATTTCAATTACTTGACTTTTTGGTGCTGCAAGCTTGTACTCAAATTCCAAGTCATAATCTAAATTTCTATCAAAAATCCTTTCACTAGTGATGATATCAAAACTTCCTTTCATTCCAGGCATTAGAACATTTGACATCATTTTGCCGTCGAATCTTTCTACTTCATTTCCATTTTCATCAGTTAGTACAGCTAAAATTTTTATTTGATTTAATGGAGACTTTGAATTGTTTTGAATTTCCCCTACAATGTGTAGCATACCATCATTTCCTATGTACGTTTGATCATTTTGAACTACTATTTCCCCAAATGCAGGTTGTATCAGAAATAATAGTGGAATTACAAACAATAATTTTTTCATATTACACTTTCTGTTTTAAAACTCTTAAAGATTTACTGTTGAATTCCTGCTTTTGCATCGTTAAATGACTTTAATCCTGCCTGTTCTGCCTCAAATGCCAATTGTGTTAATTCCTGAAATCTTACTAATTCCAGTTCATCCCCACTCTTTATCCAATCTACTCTATGTTCATGTGATTCTATCTGATATTCTAGTGATAATTTGAATAATTTTACCGATCTTGCAAATGCGTCTGGAGGTTGCAAGTCATTATAATCATCTAATAATGTCTGAAATTTTTTAATATGATCTTCTCCAATTCCGATCATTTCTTCATCAGAGATTGTTCCTTCTTCCCACTCTGCTATGCTTGAAATAAATCTAGTTTGCTCATCATGTATTTGTTCTTGAATGAACTGAAGTTCTTGACCAAAAGCAAATCCACGTATCTGTGCTTGTTCTGCAGAGTAAAAATAGTAAACTGAGATTCCAATCAAAATGACAGCAATTGAAACTGCCAAAAATCTACTTGAATTTTTTTTCTTTTTTGGTTTTTTTCTCAAAACTAATCGATATATTTTCCTGTTTCATCTGTTTTTAGTTCTATGTTTAGTTCTGTTCCGCTGATAAAGGACTCTCCTCGAACAGTTCTAATTCTTGCAACTACAAGTTCATGTGGCCAAATCTCTACAACAATTTGCCCCACTTCTGGATTATTTGGGGCATCTACTACCTGAATATCTTCTTTTTTTACTCCATAATCCTGTAATTTTTTTACACTATGTTCAATTAATGGTTCTGGGTCGTTATGACTTAGTGCCCAAACTACTCCTGAATATTCAATTTGCTGCAACACAGTCTCACGTTTCTTTTCGTATAAGTGTCATTCGCCTTTAATGACATTAAGTGTCATTGTACTTACTACTCTAGATAACTGTCTAATTTTTAATGAAACCGTTTTCTCAAAATCCTCTTGTGTCTCTGCATGGATTTCTGCTATGATGTCATATGCACCAAACGTAACATATGCATTTTTAATTTCATTCACTTGTTGTAATTCTTCTAAAATATACTCTTCCGCACCCAAATCACAATTTAATAAAACAAATCCGATATGCATTTTTTCTTAACTTTTCTAATCAATCCTTCTCTTTAAGTGTTAAACTACCACTTCTTCTTAGTGTCACGACTTTGTCTTCCGTATGATGTACGAGCGCTTCTTCTTTTTTTGTATTGGTCTCTAGCAGGTCCATCTTTATTGTATCCGCCAGAGCTATAACTTGATCTCCTTCCGCCAGAGCTATAATTTGATCTCCTTCCACCATAACTTGGTCTACGTCCGTATCCTGAACGCATTGGTTGTGCAATACGTCGTCCAACATCACGTTTTAGTGGGTCTGGAATGTGTACCTCAATTCCCATCTTTTTATTCAGATCAGTCAAATCTGATTTAATTTGTTTTTTAATAATTTTCCAATCTGCAATTGATGAGTATGATACGAGTGTGATTGCTCTTCCTTTTGCTCCTGCTCTTGCAGTACGTCCAATTCTATGGAAATAGACCATATCTTGGTTTGGAACATCATAATTTACGACTAAGCCTACTTTTGGGACGTCAATTCCCCTAGCCGCTACATCTGTTGCAACTAACACATCTGCCTGATTCTTTCTAAATTTCATCATAGAATATTCACGCTTATTTTGTGACATGTCTCCTTCAATTGCAACTACTTTGTATCTAGATTTTTGTAAATCTCTTGAAACATTTCTTGTTCTAATCTTTGTTGAACAAAATACTATAACTTGACCTCTATTCTGATTAATAAAATCTGTTAGATACTTGTGTTTCTCTCTATCTTTGATTACTAAAAATGACTGATCAATTCCTTCTCCACTTAAATCATCTGAATCAATTAGAATATTTTTTGGATTGTTTAGGTATTTGTCTGCGAGTCTGAGAATTTCCTGCGGCATTGTTGCCGACCATAATGATGTAATTCTATTTCCTGGAACTTTTTGTAAAACATATTCTATATCTTCAATGAATCCCATGTCAAGCATTACATCGGCTTCGTCTAATACGACATGCTTGATATCGTCCGTTCTAATTGAACCATTATCCAAATGATCAATTAACCTTCCGGGTGTTGCAACTACGATCTCTGGCTTTCTACGTAGCGCATCTAATTGAATTCCAATTCCTTGCCCTCCGTAAACAGTGACTATTTTTATTTTGGTGTATTTTCCAATTTTTCTTAGCTCTTCCGTAATCTGCATCGCTAATTCTCTTGTTGGTGCGATGATCAGTCCTTGTATTCCTCCACCATGTATGATGTTTTGTAGCATTGGTATTCCAAATGTGGCTGTCTTTCCTGTTCCTGTATGTGCTTGACCTATTACATCGCTTCCGCGTAATAGTTCTGGTATAGCTTGGGCTTGTATTGGAAAAGGAGTGGTAAAACCAAGTTCTTGAATAGATCTTAGTATATCTGGATTTATTTCTAGTTCTGCAAACGTGTTCATTTTTTTTCTGTCTCAAGCAATGACAGAGAAAGCGAACCTAATCCGTCATTATTTTCTAATCTCACTCGATTATGTCGTCTAATAAACCCATGCTTAGAATTTTTTATTCCTACGGTGAAACGTGTATTTGTAAAA
Source organism: uncultured Candidatus Nitrosopelagicus sp. (assembly GCA_964511265.1). Taxonomy (GTDB): domain Archaea; phylum Thermoproteota; class Nitrososphaeria; order Nitrososphaerales; family Nitrosopumilaceae; genus Nitrosopelagicus. The sequence goes on from CAZEES010000001.1 coordinate 81,301, forward strand.
TTTTGTGAAATTGTTTATAACCTATTTTTGGTTACTAGATTCATGGATGAGAAAAAGCAAAATGAATTGGACAGGCACGTTGAGGCTGAAGACTCTGATGTATCATGCAGCTCATGTCCTATTGACTCTGTAGCCCAAAAAATTATGAGTCTATTCAGGCGTAAATAACAGTCTTAGAAACAATGTAAGGTTTTTTAATTAAATTTTTATGTTAAACTTATGGTAAACACAAAGACCATTGCAGTTGGTGTGGCTGCTGTAATTTTGATTGTTGCCGTCACAGTTTATGCTTCATCATACATGTCTGATTTTGATAATGTCCAAAGATCATCACAAGATGAGGGTCAAACAATAGCGTTAACAAATGTACCTGTGTTAGGTTCTAAAACTGCAGGTATTACAATCGTAGAGATTGGTGATTATCAATGTCCTGCGTGTAAACTCTGGTTTGATAATACTCGTCAAGATATAATTGAAAATTATATTGACACTGGAAAAGCAAATCTAGTTTTCATTGATATGCCGTTTATAGGAAATGATTCTGTTTCTGCTGCAGAGGCAACTTATTGTGCACATGATCAAGGAATGTATTGGGAATACCACGTTTCATTATATCAACTTCAACAACATGAGAATGATGGATGGGCAAATATTGATAGATTGACTGCAATCGCATTTAATCTTGGACTGGATACTGAAAAATTTAATGATTGCATGAACTCAAAGAAATATTTTTCTCAAGTTAGTTTTAACAAACAAAAAGCCAGTGTTGATTTTGGAGCAAATAGCACTCCTACATTTGTGATTGTTAATACCTCTGGAACTGCCGAACGTCTTCTTGGTCCACATCCATATTCTACGTTTGAAAAAATTCTAGATTCAATGCTATAAATTGAACAATACTTTTGAAACTGTCTACTCAAATCCTTCTTACATTCTAATTGCAATTGGAATATTTTTCCTATTATTTTTTCCACTAATCATAATTTCAGAATTTCTTTTTCTAGAACCATTCATAGTATTCTCAATTTATCCTGAAACATCTCTAAGTTTTTCACTCATTGTGATTCTGTCATTTTTCTCAGCATTGGCTGTATCGATGAATATCTATCGTGTAAAACTAATCAAAGAAACTAAAAAAATTGGGTCTAGTATTATTGGAACCATTATTGGAGCATCTGCTGGTGCTTGTTCATGTGGTCCAATCGCATTTTCGATCATTACTACTTTTGGGACGGCTGGAAGTATAGCAAGCTCATTTCTAACAGTATATGAGATTCCCATAAGATTGACATCGATTGCAATTCTTGGAATAGTGATCTTTGTAACTACAAAGTCTCTTTCGCGTGAATGCAAGGTGAGTCTGTAATCTAGTTCAATTTTGTTAATGCAAAAAGCCAATTTTTTGCAACCCACTAAAATTACTTTGAAAATTACAATGTACTACCATGTCACGATTCTTCATTCCGACTCGTCCATCAAAGCGAGCATATGATGCTGATGAGCTAGATGAGACAGACGATCAATAATCGAATCTCTCTATATTTTTAAATTCTGAAAAGATCTTTTACCCTCCGTCAGTTTTTAACAAAGATGAATTCTTTATTATTCATAATTCTAAAAAGTAAACATGTCTAGAAATGGTTCTGAAATTAGAAAAGGAATCGAACAGAATTGGCATGAATATTTATCAAAATATGCAAATCTTTTTTCATCTGATGAAATTAGTGGTTCAAGCCCTCCGTCTGTATTTGTAGGATCATATGGCTATCCAAAAGTTGGAATTGGACCAATGCTTCCACCAGTACATGGGGATACAACACTCCTTGATTCTCCTGAAAGATGGATTGGGAAAAGTCTTGAAGAAATTGTAAATTATAGATTAAATCTTGTTCGCGGAATTCAAAAAACTGCAATTGATCAAACTGACGGTCGTTTTATTGAAAGTCTACATGAGTTAGCAATGTCTTCTGGCTCTATTGATTCTGAAATAAAATTCTCAAAAAGCCCTATTCCACATGCTTTTGTAGATGAACAAAACGCGCCCTTTGGTCCAATTGGTGAAATAAAAACTGCAAAATTTTCTCCAAACTCTGCAATAAAACCTATCGAAAATGCATACTATGACTCTGATCTTCTTGCAGAAGATGCAGTAATGAGTCTGTACAATTCTGGAATAGAACTATCAAAAATTCAAAAATGTTTCAGCATTGGTATGTTTGGTAAAAACAGAAAACTTGTTCCAACCAAATGGAGTATTACTGCAACTGATCAAATCATTTCAAATAATCTAATGTCAGAGATACTTGATTTTGAATTAATTGACACTTTCAATGTATTTTCATTTGATCACCTTGGAAATTTATTTTCTGTAATTCTCTTTCCTCACAGATGGATTTTTGAAATGCAAGAAGCCTGGCATGATAAAAATTCTATTGGATTTGGAAGTGATTCTGAGAATTCAAAAGGAATTGATCATCCTCCATCAATTGCAGGTGCGTATTTTGCTGGGAAATTGGCAGTCACTGAATATCTTCAAAAAATCAAAAAGCAATGTGGTGTAATGATATTTAGAGAAATCCAGCCTGAATATGCTGTTCCTGTAGGTGTCTGGCAGGTGCGAGAAGGTCTTCGTCAGGCAATGAAAAAACCTCCACAAGAAACTCATTCATTAAATGATGCGATAGAACTTGCGACAAAGAAAATGAGTATTAGTAAAAATGAGTGGCTGGCTCATGGCACAATGCTCAAACTTTTAAAGCAAAAAACCATGTCTGATTTTTTCTAAATATTTGGATATTTATTGAGAGTGTCCAAAAGACACTCAATGGAAAACAAAAGCGTAATGATAGCAATTTTACTTGTCTTATCCCCAATCTTCTTCACAATTGCGATGTATCCTGATAGCTTTAGTCTTAGCTGGAATCAGGGCAGAGGTGGATTTCTGTTTGCTATGGCATTCATTGCAGCTGAATTAATTGGACTGAAATTTGTAATTCCAAAAAAGCGATTTTTCTATTGTATACCGCTAATCGCACTAACAATTGCGTATTTCATATCTCTTGAATTTGGCGTCAGGGAATACATTATGAGCTTAGTTGATGTCTTTGGTGTTTTGGAGTATTCATGGGAATGGTTATTTGATTTTACAGTTATGGCAATCTTTGTTACTGCATCCCTTGCAATTTTGTTTGGAAAAAAATGGATTAGAATAGGACCTGCAGGTCCTATCTTCCTAGCTGGAAACGCAATAATTCTGGCATTAGATTCTTTCTTTCCTTATGATACACTTGGACCATTACAATACATAGTACCATATTTTGTCCAAGCAAATGTTTGGGTGATCACTGTACTTGATCTTGGTGTTGCAACTGCACGTGACAATCTAATGTTTCTTAATGGTGACTTTGGTCCATTTGCATTACAAGTCTTTTGGCCATCTGCGGGAGTCCACAGCATTATTATCTATTCTCTTGTAATGATGGCATTTCTCATAAAAATGAGAATCCCAAGAAATAGAAAAATAATATATTTCATTATAGGAATTCTTGGAACCATATTTGTAAACATGATTCGTATTTTTTCGTTATCTGTTTACGCACTAAAAGTCACTACCGATCCTGAAGCTTGGGAAGAGTTCCATTCTGTAGCAGGTGAGATAATGTTCCTTCCATGGCTATTCATCTTCTTATTGGTGGTAACTGCAGTAGAAACAAAGCGACTCAAAAAATTAGAATCTGAAAAATCATCTAAAAATAATTTGTAATGCTGCTTTGGCCCTCTACGTCAGAAAATTCAGAAATTCTGACTCCAATTCTCCTGACCAGCATTTCTTGTCCCATCAATGCTTCTTCTAGTAGCTGATTTACAACTTTTTTTAATTCTGTTACATTATTTCCTGGATTTCTTAGCATTTTTGATTTAGTCTTTGTGGATAAATCCTCGTTTACAAATTGAATTCCAATTGAACGATACATCTTGTTGTTTTCAATTGCAATTTTATTGAGTTGCACACATAACCCTTCTATACTCTCTCGTAGGAACTGCAGTTCTTTAGAATTTTCTTTCAAAGTTATAATCTTGCTAAATTGAATTGTAGGCGGTCTTGGTTTTACAACCTCTTCATCAATTCCTCTTGCGGAATTGAAAATATACCCTCCAGTTTTCCTTCCAAACATCTTATTCAAATCAAAAATGTCTATCTTTCTCAATTCTTCTATTATATTGACATTCATCTGACCGAAAACACCTTCTGTCTTTTTACCTATTCCTGGAATCTCTCTTATCTTTAATGGAGCTAAAAACTCTTCGACTTGTTCTGGTTTTACACTTGTTAATCCATCTGGTTTCTTATAATCTGAAGCAATTTTTGAGAGTAGTTTGTTTGGGGTGATCCCCACAGAACATGTAAGTTTTAGGTTGTTTCTTATCTCATTTTTTAATTGCTGTGCAAGATGTTCTGCATTATGAAACTCCTCTTCTGTTTTCTTTGTAACGTCTAGATATGCCTCATCTCTACCAACATACTCAAAAACATCTGCATATTTTTCAATTATTTCCATTGCCTTTGATGATACATCTGAATAATAATCAAAATCCGCTGGCAAAAACACCGCATCTTGTTCTTTTAACTTATTTTTTGCAAGCATAATTGGTATTCCTGATTTCACGCCAAACTTTCTTGCATTGTAATTTGCAGTAGCTATGGCTCCACTGTCTCCTCCTCTATCCGAAAATATGCACACTGCCACACATTTTCCTTTAATTTTGGGATTCCTAATTTCCTCACATTGTGCATAGAAATAGTCAAAATCAACATGAAAGACAATCCTTTTTTCCATATGATGTTTTAGAATTCAATTCTTATTACAATTACGTAATTTTATATCTGAATCAAAATAATTCATCTAGTAATGGATTCACCAATTGAAGTAAATGATGATGGTGTAAAACTAAAACCTGAAATCATGGAAAATGAAAAATTCTATCATTGTATATACAAAGAAAAGGTAATCCTAGTCTTCAAAGATCATCAAGAATTTCTGAATTGTTATGAAATAGAAGAAAAGGAAATAGTAGATAAAATCAAATCTTCCAAAGATGAAGACATACATTCTATACTTGAATCCTACATAGAAAAAGAGAAGCTTAAAAAACGATAAACTTGCCTTACTGTATTAATGAGTTCAAATTCTGATGCATCTGACATTCTTGATGAGCTAACAGAGGATTCAAAAAAAACAGAACCTACTCCAGAACCTACTCCAGAACCTACTCCAGAACCTACTCCAGAACCTACTCCAGAACCTGAAATACAAACTCCAAAAAAACCATTTAGTTCTGAAGAGAAACCTACACGAAAATTAATCTTGGTTGGAGTAAAACCATTGGTCACATATGTAAACTCTACATTAACACAATTATCTACACTGCCTACTGTAACAATAAAAGCAAGAGGTCAGCGTATCACTCAGGCTGTAGATGTATCACAATTTATCATGAAACGTATGCATTCTATTGGTTATAGAATATCTGATGTAAGAATATCTTCGGATGCATTAGAATCTCGAGATGGTAAAACTCGTAATGTCTCTACAATTGAGATTGATATCTCTAAATAATTAGTTATAATTTTAATAGAAACTCTATTCCAAAATAGATCAAAACTATGCTTAATCCGATAATTATCATCTTAAAATTTCTCTTTGACAGATAATTTTTTGCTTTTGAAGAAAAGGCTGCAATTGTAAATAACCATGCATAATCCATCCAGATATGAAATAAAAATAGAATTACAATTCCCATAATTCCAAAATTCTGAATTGATTCTGAAATTAATACTAGACCAATTGTTAGCCACCAAATAATAAAAAATGGATTTAATGCACTGAGAAGAATCCCTGCTACAAACGGTCCTTGCCCTGATCTTGTTTCTAAATTAAATTTCTGTTTTGTAACCGACCTAATTTGTAATATTGCAAATGCAAATAATCCTACTGCACCTAAGATTGTAATCACAGTTCTTATTTCTGGAATGCTTTCAATAGAAAAAAATCCTGCACCTAGTAACAATATCAAAGGAAATTCTACGATGGTATGCCCCATAGCCATCTTTATTCCGGAAATTTTTCCTTCACGTAATCCATACATCACATTTGCAGCAAATAATGGTCCGGGAGACATGACCCCTGACGCAGAAATTACAATAACTAATCCTAAAAAACCAAATAATTCCTGCATATTGAATTGAATGTAATGTAGATATTAACGGTAGATGTGGTCGCCCAAATCTTTTGTATCCTGTGTTGCTCGTTGTAATTGCTCTTCGATAATCTTTGATTCATTCTCAAGTTTTGTTAAATTACAAGACACTCCTGGAATGATCTTAGAAAATGTTTCACACAAATTGGTTGTAGCTTTAAAATCTGGAATTTCTTTGTTTGAGCTTACCAATAACACAATTACATCTTGACCTCTTGTTGCACCCTCATTCAATAATACTCCTGATATACCTGGAATTGTTGCATGATCCACCATCGAGATTCCATTCTCAACAAGTTTTCCTCTAGCATTGCCTGTTGACGCAACTCCAAATACCTCTAATTCACTTGAACCCTTCACCGTGATGCTACTAACAATTGTTGAACATTTTTTTTCTTTTGCCCAATCCAACATCATTCTTGCAGCAGTTCTATGCATCGTTACATCGAGAGTCAGATACGACGAAAATATTCCAACCTTTAGATCTCTATTCACAAATATTCTTGTGGCATAATTTGGCATTCCATCTTTTATGATACTAATTGGTGGAAATTTATCAGAATCAATAGTTGCACCTAATTCAAAATTTGATGTATTTATCAAAGATTCTGTAGCTATTGCACTTGTAATTCCTGTTGAAGGAAATCCATTAACAATTATACCTCCTTCCAAATCTGCTGGAACGATCTCATTAATTGTTATGTCTCCACCCATACCCTCACCAATACATCATAAGTAAAATAATTTGTCCTTCTAGGAAAACTTTAAACTGTTAGTAATTTACAATTTGACGAATGCCTGAAAAAATCAAAGTTGCATTAGTTGGTCTTGGAAACTGTTTTTCTGGGCTTATCCAAGGAATTGAATACTATTCAAAAAATCCTTCTCAAAAGGTCACTGGGATAATTCATGAAAACTTACGTGATTATACTATTCATGATATTGATTTTGTTGCAGGATTTGATGTTGGTGCAAATAAAATTGGAAAACCAATCAATGAAGCCATTTACGAGTCACCAAATATGGTGGATTGGATTGACAAAAATGACATGCCTAAAGCAAATGGTAGTGTCTATGAGAGTCCTGCATTAGACGGCGTTGGAATCTGGGTTGAAAACAAAGTCAAGCCAATTGAAAGTGGAAAATCTGAATCTGAATTACGTGAAGAAATTATCAAGGTCTTAGAGGAAACTGGTACTGAGATAATTGTATCATATCTGCCTGTTGGCTCTGAAAAAGCTACACAATTTTGGGCACAGATCTGCCTTGATACTAATACGGCATTTGTAAACTGCATGCCTGCATTCATTGCATCTGATAAAGAGTGGGCACAGAAATTCACAGATAAAAATATCCCAATAATTGGTGATGACATCAAAGGACAAGTGGGTGCAACTATTGTTCATCGCACACTGGCTAGATTATGTGATGAACGAGGAACAAAAATTGAAAAAACATATCAGATTAACGTAGGTGGAAACACTGATTTCCTAAATATGAAAGAACAAGAACGTCTTGTTAGTAAAAGAATTTCAAAAACTGAGAGTGTTCAAAGTCAACTAACTGATAGACTGGATGATGATGACATTTACGTTGGCCCATCCGACTTTATTCCATTCTTGGGCAATACCAAATTGATGTTCATGAGAATTGAAGGTAGACAGTGGGCAAACATTCCATATAACATGGAAGTACGCCTAGAAGTGGATGACAAGGCAAACTCTGCAGGAATTGTAATTGATGCTATAAGACTTGCAAAAATTGCTCTTGATCGTGGCATGGGAGGTCCAGTCATTCCAGCATCTGCTTATCTAATGAAGCATCCAATACAACAAATGACTGATCCTGTTGCAAAAAGTGAAATTGAATCGTTCGTTAAGGGCGAATAAATTACTACAATCTTCTTCGTAGCATTACAAAGTTTGTTACCAAAGTCAAAATTACTTGTTCACATTAATTATGCAACTCAAATAGACACAATCTGTATTGGTACATGTAAAAAAAGTTGAGATCTTTGGTTTCAAATCGTTTGGTTTCAAAAATACCATCGTGGATTTTGAGCCTGGATTAGTATCTATATCTGGTCCAAATGGATCTGGAAAAAGCAACATCTTAGATGCAATTACTTTTGCACTTGGTGAAAATAGACCAAAAGTCATGCGTGCACCAAATTTACGTGGTCTGATGCATGATGTTGAAGGTGCAGCTAGACGTGGACCAAAAATGGCAAGAACCAGTGTTCACTTTGATAATCTAGATAGAAAAATTCCTGTTGATTCTGATATTGTTACAATCACTCGTGAGATGAATGATAAAGGTGAGAACCTTTACTATCTTAACAAGAAGAAGGTCATACGTTCAAAAATTCTTGATCTTATGGAAATTGCAAATGCAGGATTGAACCAAATCAATAATGTTCAACAGGGAACTGTTACAAGAATTTCTGAAATGACCTCTGAGGAAAAAAGAATTGTCATAGAGGATCTAATTGGACTTTCAGCTTTTGACGAGAAGAAAAAGGAAGCAGAAAAACAACTCACAGATGCTGATCATAAACTTGAGATTGCAATGGCAAAGATGGGTGAAGTCAAAAAAAGAATTGATGAATTAGAAGAAGAACGAAATAAAAAACTTCGATACGACCTTCTCGAAAGGGAACTAAACCGCTACCGTGCTATCTCTGCTGCGTCAAATTTGAAAACCATTCAATCTGAAAAATCATCTAAAGAAAAAACTCTCAATTCCTTAAATTCTGAAATTAAGCATCTTGAAGAAGAGCGAAATTCTATTAGAAAAGACATCTCTGAGATACGAAAACAAAAAACTGAATTCATGGATGAAGTTAATGCATTTAATAAATCCAAATCTGAAATTGAGACTAAATTAAGTTATGAACGAAGAAAATTTGATGAGGCTGATAGCCTGATTAAAACAAGTACTACACGTCTGACTGAAATTGACAAAACTCTGCCTAATCATAAAATCAACCTTGATAATTTGCAAATACAAAAATCATTTTCTGAATCTCAAATATCCTACTTTAAAGATGAAATAAGAAAACTTCGTGAAACTGTAAACTCATTTGATGACAAAACAAAAAATCTTAAAACTCAAAAGACTGAAGCACTAAGAAAACAATCTCAAGTCATTACGCAAAAACGAGACGTTGATCAAAAAATTGAGCGTCTCACAAACAAAATTACTGCAACCAAACTTGGTGTTGGGCAATTTGAATCTGAATCAACCAATGGAAATGAAAAACTTTCATCTAATCAAGAAAAACTAAATGCAATCACACAAAATCTTGAAACACTTGATAGACAAAAAATGAAACTTGAACGTATAATTCAAAATCATAGACACTCTGTATCTGAAATTAATTCACGAATAAGAAAATTTACAGATGAAAAAACAAAATCTGATAGTGACATACATGAACTTTCTGAATTAATTGATGCATCATCTAAAGGTGCAAACAAATATGAAACAAAAATTAAATTTGCAAAAGGAATAATGCATGAAGACTATTCCATTTCAAAACTCAAACATAGCACGCACGACTTTGGAATAGAAGGTTTAGTTTATGAAATACTCTCTTGGAATAAAAAATACGAACGTGCATCACTTGCAGTCTGTTCTGATTGGATTAAAGCTGTAGTTGTAAAAGACTTTGAATCTCTTATCTCACTTGCAGAATTTGTTACAGATAAAAAATTACCTAAACTCAAAATCATTCCATTAGAAGCAATACCTGCAGTAAATATTGAATCGCCAAAACAAAAAGGTGTTTTAGGAATTCTGTCTGATTATATTAACTGTGAGAAAAAATTTCTACCTCTAAAAAAATTCCTTTTTGGAAATGTAATTCTTGTAGAATCTAGAAGTATTGCGATTCAATTATCAAAATCTGGCTTTAAAACAATTACTTTATCTGGTGAATATTTTGAAGCAAAAACAACATCTGTTGTAATTGATAATAATTCAAAAATTTCAAAATTAACAAAAATCATCAACATGAGTGACTCTGTTGAAGGTCTCCAACAAATGATTTTTGCCTTAAGGCAAACAGTCACAAAAAAGAAGAATCGTACCAAAAAACTAGACTTACTCGTGAAAAATTACGAAAAACGGCTTTCCTTGTCCGAAGTTGGAATGGCTACTACCTCAAATAGTCTTTCTGAGCTACAAACTAGAATTGCTCAAATCACTCAAAATAAGAAATCATTCGAGTCCAAAATCAATCAATTACAAAGAACCCATGAACGAATTTCACGAGAGCTGATAAATCGTAAATCTCATCTAGAATCTTTGGAATCCCAAAAAAAACTTGTCAGGGATAATTATGCAGAACCCCAGATGGACAGAATTGCAAATGAGCTTACACTTGTAAATGAACAAATCGTTGAGCAAGATAAAAAATTAGAACCAATTCAAAATGAACTTAAAGAGAAACAAAAGTACCTTGCTGAATTAATGGCACACGATACAAAAATTACAGGTGAGAAGAAAAATCTACAACATACATGTTCTTCTATGAACCAAGAAAAATATCATTTGGAAGTCGACATGCGTCGTGCAACAAAAGATAAAGAAACATCTGAAGCTGAACTCGAAAAACTACATGACGATGAACAAAACCTCATCTCTACTTCAGGTACCTCTGTAGAACGGATGCAGGAATTCGATACTAGTCTTGAAAATCTTAACGACAAAGACCGTAGTTCAACAAAAGAAATCTCTTCCTGTGAACGAAATACTGATACCTTGAACCGCGATCTTTCTGAATTACGTCAAAAAGAATCCAAAATAACATCGCTTCTTGCTACCTTTGGATTTGATGTGAGCATAGAAGTTTTTGATGTTGAATCTACAATCTCATCACTTGAATCCGAACAAAATCGTATAAGAAATTCACTTAATGCAGGTGCCCCATCTCAATATATTGAGATATCAAATGGATACAAATCTTCATCATCTAAAAAGAACATGCTGGAAAAAGAACGTAACACTATTGTTGCATTCATTGAATCTGTAGAAAAAGACAAAAGGCAAACATTTTTGGATGCGTTTGACACCGTTGACACTCAAGTAAAAGATGCATTCTCAAAGATGACTGGTGGAAGTGCTTGGCTTGAGCTTGAAAATGAGGATGATATATTCAATTCTGGATTAAATTACATAATTCAATTCCCTGGAAAGCCAAAGAGAGAGTCGACATCAATCAGTGGTGGTGAGAAAACTCTTGCAGCTACTGTCTTTGTATTGGCACTGCAAAAGCTAAATCCTTCTCCATTTTACCTGTTTGATGAGGTTGACGCACATCTTGATGCCCCAAATGCAGAAAAGCTATCCAATATAATCAAAGAGAGATCTGAAGGCAGTCAATTCATCATGGTGTCCCTCAAAGACTCCGTTGTAGAAAAAGCACGCTTAATCTACGGTGTATTTCCAAAACATGGAGTCTCACATGTTGTAAAATACAAAGATAAGCAATTGTTATCTACTCTTTCAAACCAACAATAACTACTTTCTTGATAATTCTTTGATGTATGCAATAATTCCTGTATAGTCTATATCGCCAAACCCTGCATCTTTGGCATCTGCGTAAACTTTCCTTGCAAGTTTTGCCATAGGTAATTCTACATCAAATGAATCGGCTGCATCATTAATCGTATCAAGGTCTTTTTTTAAATTTGCAAGAGTGAATGTTGGCGAATAACTCTCTTTGATCATTTTGTATGCCTTACCTTCGCTCATCCCAGTTTTAAAATAAGTTGAATTTAGTATCTTAAGAAATATTTCTGGATCAAAACCTGCTTTTTTTGTTAATGTAATTCCCTCTGAAAGTGATAATGCAAGCATTGCAATTTGCAAATTCATTGCAAGTTTAATGGAATGGGCAGTACCTGTATCTCCAAGATAAAATGATTGTTCTGCTATCGAATCAAAAACTTTTTTGAACTTTTCAAAAACTTCTTTCTTTCCTGATGCCATAATTACTAATTTTCCATCAATCGCAACGTTTGGTCCTCCCATGACGGGAATTTCCAAATAATCTATTCCATTTGAAGCAACATCTTCTGAAATCTTCCTTGTTAAATTTGGATTCACGGTACTCATATCTGCAATACACATTCCGTCATGTTTTCCTGAAATTACTCCTGAATTACCAAAAATCACTTCGTTTACTGCATCTGCATCCTTGACTATTGTTATGACTAGATCTGAATCATTTGCAACTTGTTTGGGCGACTCGGCAATTGATGCACCTTTTTGTTTAAGCTTCTCCGTCTTATCCTTAGTTCTGTTAAAAACTGTAACATCGTATCCTACGTCAAGTAAATGTAATCCTACCGCTTCACCTAACATACCTGTTCCAACAATACCGATTTTCATTATCTTCTCTCTTCTCCTACTAATTCCCAATCACTTTTTCCAAATCTTGGTGCAGTGAATTGTAAATGACCAATAATTCTATCACCTTTTCTCACCATTGCAAAATCTGACTTTTTTGTACTGTAAATTTTTTCTTTTGCTTTGTAACCCCCTTCTATCACTTTTACTCTAAACTTTTTGCTAGCTTTAACGATTAAACTCCTTGCAACTTTAACATCTCCCATCCATGAAAACATCTCAAATGTACCAAAATTTTCTGTTTTAATCACATAATCATACAATCTTGCCTCAAACTTGACACCGCGTCGCTTTGCTTCCTCATTCATCCATTGCACAAGTTCATTTCCTGAACCTTTTTCTGCACCAAAGGTTTCTGATTCGCTCATGAAAATTCTCCTGATTTACTATACATGAAGTTATCTTGGATAATTTTGGTATAGTACAACTATCGTTACCCTAAGTTGATTATTATATTCAAAAACTCAAAAAAAAAGTGAATTACATGTCGACTATTGAATCATCATATTCATCTACAAACCCTGAAATTCAAGCTCTAAATGAACAGTCAAAAAAATATGTTGAACAAATAATGATAATTGTGGATGAAGTTCAAAAGGTTATAGTTGGTCAAGAGCAAATAATTAAAAAATTAGTAATTGCACTGATGGCTGACGGCCATGTTCTATTAGAAGGTGTGCCTGGATTAGCTAAAACCAAAATGGTTTACACTCTGTCGAAAACACTCGGTGCACATTTTTGTCGAATACAGTTTACCCCAGATCTACTTCCAGCTGATATAATTGGAACAAAAATTTATGATAATAAAAAAGAAAAATTTGTTACAGAAAAAGGTCCGATCTTTAGCAATCTGATCTTGGCAGATGAAATTAACCGTGCACCTCCAAAAGTCCAATCTGCATTACTAGAAGCAATGCAAGAAAAACAAGTAAGTATACACGGTGACACATATGAAATTGAAAAACCATTTCTTGTTCTTGCTACGCAAAACCCCATTGAAAGTGAAGGAACTTATAGATTACCAGAAGCTCAAATTGATAGGTTTGCAATAAAATTACTAATTAACTATCCCTCAAAAGACAATGAAAAATTAATCATTCAACGTAATACTCAAGAAACTAAGCCTTCAGTTGAAAATATTGTTTCAAAACAAGTAATTCTTGAAATCCAAAACTTTGTACAAAAAATTTATGCTGATGAAAAGATTGAAGAATACGTATCAAGTATTGTTGATGCTACTCGAAATCCAAAAAATTATGATCTTGAATTGGATGGCGTAATAGAATTTGGAGCATCCCCTCGTGCATCAATCTGGCTAATTCTTGCAGCAAAAGCGCATGCATTACTTGCAGGACGAGGATTCGTTATACCTGAAGACATTAAATCAATTGCACATGATGTATTACGTCATAGAATAATTCTGACATTTGAAGCAGAGGCTGAAGGTACCACTTCTGATAATTTGATTGATAAAATATTAGAAAAAATACGCGCTCCATAGAATTCCGTTGTCCGAAATCAAAGAACTCCTAAAACGTATTAGAGAATTAGAACTCAAAACCAAAGGATTAGTGGATGGCATGATGACTGGAAGCTATAAATCAAAAATCCGTGGTAGAGGAATTGAATTTTCAGAGGTTCGAGAATACGTCTTAGGTGATGATGTTAGACATATTGATTGGAATGTTACTGCTCGTATGAACAAATTACATGTAAAAGAGTTCGTAGAAGAGCGTGATTTACGAGTGTATGTGATCATTGATTACTCCGCAAGTAATGAATTTGGCTTTAAGAAAAGTAAACAATCAGTGGGTCATGAAGTTGCAGCTTCAATCATATTCTCTGCAATGAAAAATAATGACAGTGTTGGACTTGGAATATTTACTGACACTCTTGAACAATTCATTCCTGCAAGAAAGGGACGAAAACATAGCCTTACTCTAATACGAACTCTGTTATCTCATAAAACAAAAAGCAAAAAAACTAACATTGAATCTTCATTATCCCAGTTACATCATATTTTAGGACAACACAGTGTGATTTTCATCATCTCTGACTACATATCGCCAAACTTCTTACGCCCATTAAAATTTCTTAAAAATCGTCATGATGTAATCTTATTGAATCTCTCTGATATCCGTGAATCTGAATTACCAAACATTGGGTATACAATGTTGGAAGACATGGAATCTGGTGAACAATTGCTTGTCAATACATCTGACTCTACATTCAGAGAATCTTTTACAAAAAATTCACTAGAATATTCTGAAAAGATCAAAAATGATATTACAAAACTAAAAGTTGAAATGGTAGATGTATCTGAACAAATTCCTTTTGATATGGCACTAAGACGATTCTTTAATCAACGGATGAGGCGCTAAACCGATGGACTATGAATTTGGATATTGGTATGTACTATTGTCACTCTTTGTATTGCCGGGATTCTATTACTTGTATAGATTTTACACAAAAACAAAAAAATCAAACTCGTTAAAGTTTAGCAATCTACAACTTGTCAAAAGTTCCTTATCATCTCAATCACAAATAAGAAAACACCTTCCTTTCATCTTGATAATAATAGCGATTGGTTTGATAATAATCGGCCTAGCAGATCCTCGAATCCCTCTTGAAAACATCAAAGAAGGCGTTAATGTTGTTTTGGTTCTTGATGGATCTGGAAGTATGGCTGCAACTGATTATCCTCCAACAAGATTGGAATCAGCAAAGATTGCTGCAGAAATTTTAATAGAAAACCTCGAACCAAATGATCATATTGGCATAATATTGTTTGAATCTGGTGCAACCACTGTTTCATACCTTACACCATTTAAGCAAAAAGCCATTGATGATTTACATGCAATCCGTCAGCGTGATGGCGCAACTGCGATTGGGGATGGTCTTGTTTTAGGAGTAGATATGGCAAATTCAATACCTAACAAGAAAAAAGTTGTAATCTTACTTAGTGATGGTGATCATAATGCGGGAATAGTTACGCCAAGTGAAGCAGTACAATATGCTCTACAGAAAAAAATCCAAATACATACGATTGGCATGGGGTCTGAAGAACCTGTATTACTTGGAACAAACATCTATGGAAATCCACTATATGCTGAATTAAATGAAGAAGAACTTGTTACAATCGCAACTGCTACAAATGGAAGCTATTACAAATCTGTTGACAACTACAGCTTGAATGAAATTTTTGAAGATATTTCTGATGAAATTGACAGAGAACTTGAACAAGTTAGCATTAAAGATTGGTTCTTTATTACATCAGTAGTCATATTAGCTGTAAATATCTACATTGTATATGGTAAATATAGAATAGTAATCTAATGTGAGAAAGATATTACTTCTTTTTCAGAATTTTGCTTCTCGTTCTCTTTGAGCTTTGAATTTACCTCTGAACGCAAACGCTGCAATTATTGTGCCAACAAATGGGGCACTCCAGTATAGCCACAGGTTTTCCATCATTCCAGATAATAATGCTGGAGCAAGTGCACGTGCAGGATTCATTGACGCACCTGAAATAAATGCCAAAAACAAAATGTCTAATCCAACAATGCCCCCTATGGCTACTCCACTAAAACCTCTCAATCCTTTTGTATATACAACATAAAAGATGACTCCCATAAGCATTGCAGAAGCTAATACTTCTACAGGGAAAATTAATAGTATTGAAAAATCAAAGTTTGGTGTATTTGCACCAAGGTCTGCATTTTCTCCAATTACATTCAGAACAAATAATGAGCCTAATATAGCGCCAATTATCTCTGCAGCAAAATAATACAAAACCTGAATCTTTGAAATATGCCCTGTAATGTAATATCCAATTGTTACGGCTGGATTGAAATGTGCAAGTGATATCTTTCCAAATGAATACACTCCAATTAATAATGCTACAAATGGCGCAACTGCTACAAACGGAATTCCTAATTCTCCGTTGAACACCTCTGCATCTAAAACTATTGAGCCTGTAGCAAAAACTACAAGAATAAATGTTCCAACTAGTTCCACTGTAAAAATTTGTAAATTAGAATATGCCATCATTTCTCATTATTTATTGTTGTAATCAAATTCAAAACTTGAGATTTTATCTGATCACGAATTTCTCTAACTTGCTCTATTGTTTTTTCCTTAGGATCTGGTATGTCCCAATCAATCACATCTTTTATGAATAATGCTGGGCATGATTCTTTATCCATACATCCCATGTTTACAGTCTTAAAAGAATTTGAAATCATTGATTCTAATACTATTTTTGGTGATTGATTTGTGATGTCAATCCCAATTTCATTCATTACTTTTATGACAATTGGATTGAGTTTTGTTGAAGGAACAGTTCCTGCACTAATTACATTGAACTTTCTTTCTCCAAATTTTCTAAAAAAAGCCTCAGCTATCTGACTTCGACCTGCATTTTCTACGCATACAAATAGAACTTCTCTAGTCATAATGTTTATATAAATATAGATTGATATAAATCTTAATTGATATGAATGGTCCTAGTCTCTTGAAATGCATTTGTGATGAAACTAGATTTGAAATTCTTGAATTACTACAAAAAAATAATGAACTATGTGTTAACGATTTTGTAGAGAAATTAAAAAAAGATCAACCTCTTGTGTCACATCATCTTAAAACTCTAAAGATATGCGGAATTGTAAAGTCTAGAGATGAAGGAAAAAAAGCAATGTATACAATATCTAATTCTCAGTTATCTTCTTTGATATCAACTGTAACTAAAACAAGTAAGAAAATTCCTAATTTATGTACCGATGTAAAGTGCTGCTAGAACTTTTCTGTTCTAACTACGCCTACATCACTGACATACAGAATAATTGCAAAATCTGGAAATAATGTTCTGGATACGTCTTCTATAACATCTGATAACTTTTCCTCACGCAGAATTATCTCTACTTTGACATTTTTCTCGTTTTTGAATCCTTGACCACGTAATCCTTTTGCCCCATTTCCTTCAACCTCGTAAGTAGTGTACCCTGTAATATCATGATTTTTTAAAATATCAATGACATTCTTCTGGGCTAGAATCTCACATGTAATTGTAAGTAATTTTACGTCATAGAGTTTCATATGAACACCTTTGAGACATAATTGAATAAGTCTATTGCTTCTTCTCCATGAACCAATGTTGATACGGTAAACATGATTGGTAATAATACAATAATGTTGTATGGGAATGTAATTCCTAATGCTGATGTTATGTACAAACTTGGATTTGCTTGTGGAATTGCATGACGTAAAACTGCCGGCGCTGCAATAAATGATGCACTAGCTAACAGTAACCCAAACATTACTGCACCTCCTAAACTTAATCCCAATGCAGTTGAAACTAGTACTCCAATAACCCCATTAACGGTAGGCATTATTATTGCAAATGAAGTAAGAAATACTCCGACCTTTTTGATATCTTCTAATCTTTGCCCTGCAATAATTCCCATCTCAATCATAAAAATCACAATTGCACCTGTAAACAACTCATCAAATACAATACTAATTGGCTCAAAACCTTCTTCACCAATGATATAGCCAATTACAATACTTCCTAGCAGAATAACTATGGCCTTTCCGGTAATTGATTCTTTTAAGACCTGAGAAAGTTTTGTCTTAGTTTCCTTCATTCCTATGTCGATATCAGATCCTTCATTATCTGTAAAGGATTGTTTTTTACTACGAATCTGTTTTGATACTGCCATGTTTGTAAGAAATATTGCCATGATGAATGCAACAGGTTCTAAAACTGCAAGAATTGCTGCCAAATATCCTTCTGATGTTACTCCTTGATTTTTGAGAAATGACAATCCTACTGAAAATGTTACGGCACCAACTGCACCATACGTTGACGCTAATGCATAAGAATCAAAGATATTGAATTTTCCTAATCTTCTTAGGATCTGATAATGATTCAGTGTGAATAACAATGAAAGCCCTATTGCAACTAGCATTGGGATTAGCATTTCTGCAAATCCTGTATTTCTCATCTCTATTCCTCCATGAAGCCCAATAGCTGCTAGAAGATAGATTGGCAAAAACTCTGAAATTGCTTCAGGAATTTTTAAATCAGATTTAATTCGTGCCGCAATAATTCCAAACAAGAAGAAGAGAATGATTGGAGTTAGCAGATTCGATTGGATTAGATTTAGAATATCCATCAGTTATGTTTGAAAAAAATTTTTTCTGAAATAAAAACCAAGGGATTATACAAATAGGTGAATTATGTACGTGCACGCAGCTCCAAATCCTGCCGCACCAGGAATTGTTATGACCCACGAAAAAATAATCTGTCTACTAACCTTCCATCTTACAGATCGTATTCTTCGTGCTGATCCTGCACCCATGATTGTTCCTGTAATTGCATGAGTTGTACTTGCAGGAATTCCCAGTGTTGCAAAGACTGCAAGCATCAATCCGCCGCTAGTCTCTGCGGCAAATCCTTGATACGGTTTCAATCTAGTAATTCTAACTCCTAATGTTTTGATGACTTTGTATCCTCCAAAGAATGTGCCTAATCCCATTGCAGTTGCAGCTGCAAATATTACCCATAATGGCATTTCAAGTTCTGGAATCAAATCTGCTGCAAATAAAATTAAAACTATGATTCCCATAGTTTTCTGTCCATCATTTGCTCCATGTGTTAAGGCAAACCATGCTGATGAGATAATTTGCAATCTTCCAAATGTTTTGTTTACTATAGCGGGTTTTCTTCTTGCAAACAAGAATATGATCAGTCCTGTAACTGTAATGCCAAAAATCATTCCGCCAATCGGGGCAACAATTATTCCTGTGAACACTTTGCCTAATCCATCATAAACTAATTTTTCAAACCCTAATCCTGCAATTCCTGCTCCCATTATGCCTCCAATCAATGAGTGGCTGTTTGAAATTGGCAGTCCAAAGTATGTGCATATGGAACTCCATGCAATTGCTCCTGCTAGTCCTCCAATAATCATGTAAACTGTAATGTCATCTGGGCTGACAATTCCTTTTGCTATAGTTGTTGCAACTGCAACTCCAAAAATGAATGGACCGATAAAATTTGCAATTGCTGACATCGCAACTGCATGAATTGGTTTTAAAACACGTGTACCAATTACTGTGGCTACCGAATTTGCTGAATCATTAAAACCATTAACAAAATCAAATATCAAAGCGATGACAATTCCTATAATCGCTATTTCTAACATATTTTTCTCCTAGGTATATTTCAAAACAATATCTTCTATCACATCTGCTACATCGACACATCTGTCTGATGCAGTTTCCATAGTTTCATAGATATCCTTTAGTTTGATTATGTGTATTGCGTCATTACTTTCAAAGAGTTCTGAGATTGCACATCTGTACAAATCATCAATTGTATGTTCAATGTCACTTGTATTTCTGCAATGTTCAATCATTGATTTAGGATTTTTCACATTGCCAAGTTTTGATACCATATATTCAACCTCTTTTGTAGCTTTGACCAGCTCTTTTGCCATTTCTAGTGTATGTGGTGGGGCTATTGTGATTTTATAACTAGCAAATCTTGCACCAATTCCATCCATAAAATCAATAATATCATCAATCTTTGATGCAACTCTTTGCATATCTTCTCTATCTAATGGTGTGATGAATGTCCTATTCAATTCTGAGAAAATATCTCGTGTCAATACGTCGGCTTCAGTCTCAATTCTGGACACCTCTTTTATTTTTTCAGCATTACTTGGGTCTTGCAATAATTCGTATACTGCTTCAGATGCCTCTACTGCTTTTTTTGCTAAACCATCTAAAATTACTAGCAGTTCTTTTTCATTTGATTTTACCCAAGAAAACCACTGTCCCATGATTAATCAAATTGAATTTGGAAGTTAACCCTGATCAACATATTCTATATGGTAACTATATAGCACAATTAGTCATGCGATTATTGTTTTATTTTTTGAATCTAAAGCGATGACATTATATCTGCAAGATTGTCTGATGCATTTTCTATTATATCTGGATGATATTCTGTAATGAGATTTGCAATTCTTTGTTTTTCAACAATGTAGTAGTTTTTCTTTAAATCCTTTTTTTTGTAATTTACAATTTCATCATCTACTAATTTAGATAGATAAAATGAAATTGTGGCATTTGATTTTTTAACATTCGAAACAATTCCCTGAAATTCCATCATGTCATTTTCTAATAATGTTACAAGAATTGCTTTTGGAGTTGTTTGTCTTAGACGTGATGCAATTTTTGACTCTTCTTCAGTCATATCGTTGATGAAGAATCTTGAGACTCGTGAAGTTCTTTGGGTTTTGATTATTCCATTATTTTCTAATTTTCTAACATAGTAACTTAAGACTCCATTTGATAGGCTTATCTTCTCCATTACTTCTCTGAATCTAATTCCTGGATTCTTTTTAATCTCTGAAATTATTAATTCCTCTCTAGATTCCATATTCTTTTGACCTCAATCCCTCCTAAATATAGCTAATGCAAGTAATCCGATCATTCCCAACATCATCAAATGTGCAATCTCTGATGGCGATTCTAGCAAGTTGTAAACATGAGTTTCTGTTGCATTTAACAACTGAACAATTTCTGCACCTGTAAAAACTATGAATGCAATTGTAGTGATGATCATCTTTTTTGTTCTCATCTTATAATATGCATTAACACTAAGAATTGCCAAAAATACCGAGAAAATAATTCCTGCAGTGTGCAAAAGTAGGTGATAGATATGTGCACCATGGTATACATGAGGCATTAACACTGGTATTGCAAGTGCACCAACCACCACTAAAATAACTGCAGTTAGAAGTTTTGGTTTACTATCTGAAAATCTCTGATAACTAAACATGTACCTAATACTACAATTTCTAATTTAAAGCGAGATAGTACAAACGTCGAATTAAACTACACAGAAATTATTCCCTCTTTAATCAGAAATTGAATGCCCATAGCAAATGAATCATCATCAATTTGACCTTCTGCCCACCATGCTGCATTATTTCTAACCCAATCGGGAATTGCTGTACTTTCGGATTGCTCTCCGCTATCTGTAATTGGAACAGAAATTATTCCCTCTTTGATCATAAATTCAATTCCAGTTGCAAATGAATCATCATCAATTTGACCTTCTGCCCACCA
>CAZEES010000001.1:103213-110743 GCA_964511265.1 uncultured Candidatus Nitrosopelagicus sp.
CCTGCATTATTTTTTATCCACCCTGGAATGTTCAATTCTGTGGTATCTTTAACAACAACACTTCCTTTCATCCATGGATGCAATGTACACCAGTAATTATGTCGTCCTACCTCTGAAAATTTGTAAGTGAATGATTCATTTGGATTGATTATGTCTGTTGATGTATGAAGATATTCTGTTTTATCTTCTAGCATTACGTTATGTGCAAACTCATCTTGGTTTTCAAAAAGTACAATTTCATCTATCTTGACAATTATCGTATATGGTGCAAAACATGCGTTAATTTTTTCACACCCTTGTTGCCATGCTCCTGTTGACATCACAACTACATGATCTGCATCATCTTTTGAAACAACTTTTGCAACGTTAAACTCAAAATCTACACTTGAATCTAATCCGTTGATATTTTGTATTCTCAATTTAGTATTTCCTGCCGTATCAATTGTTGTAAATATGGAATCTCTTCCATTCTGAGAAAATCTTTCTGTTTCTGAAGAAATTATCTCTCCTTTTTGCTCAATTGTATAATCATATGTTATCTGTGGTATAACATATTTTGTAAATGGGTCTCGAAACTCTATTTTTATTGGAATTTCTTTTCCTAATGGGAATTTATTTTTTGGCTCCCATTGCACTCTTATCAACCATCCCCCATCATCTGTTTCTTTACTAAAACCTGATTCTGCTACAATCTTACTTCCAGGAAAAATTGCAAATGTCATTGTATCTGTTGATACTGGTAATTTCTTTGAATACTCTAACAATTTATCTTTCTGAATAAGAAAATGCACGACAATCTCATCTGCTGGAGAACGATCCACTACTCCAAAAAACTCAAAGTTGTTAACAAACATCCTGATCTTATGATCTTTGTAAATTTCAATGTCATTTGGAATATAGTATTCTGCGTGAACAAACTCTAGTTGTTGTACTGTCTCTTCACTCCAATCAAAAGGCATTGTAGTGATGGATGTTTTTGTGTCTTCATTAAACTCAAAATCTGAAATTGAATCATGATATGTTGCAAACGTCATCTCGTATTGTCTATTTTTAAACTCAAACTCTACTGGTACATGTTCCACCCACCCATCTTCTAGCCCCAAATGTGCATTTGCAATTCCGAAAGAAAATAGAAATGTTAGGGATAATATTATAGGAATCTTCATAGTTTTTCACATTTTTTTGATTATTTGATTTGCATTAGTGCTTTCGACAAATGTACTATATTTCATTATATTACCTTAAAAAATTGAATTTTCATGCAACTAACAAAATCTGTACAAATCGTAATGGCTCTTTCGATCATTACTGGTATAGGTTATGTTAGTTCTATTGATAGCGCCGAAGCAATTGTTGAACAAGATGGATATAGAATGGCATTTTGTACAAACATGGCTTGGACCTTTGCTGAATGTAATGAACAATATGATGGTTACACTTGGACTGATAGATTTACAGTTCTAATTGGTGCTAACGGGTTTAACGAAGATTCTACTAAAATTGATATAATTGGTGGAAAAGATGAATTTCCAATTCATGTATACTCTCAGGCATCTAGAATTCCTGCCGGCGATGTGGTTTTCATGGAAACTGGTTTAGACACTGGAATCTTTATGGGAGTAATCAAGATGACTGGCCAATCATATGATGCTGATGGTGATGGTGGAAATGATATGATGCGTATGAATCAAGGAAATATAGAATGCAAGGATGATAGTGCAGGTGGAATGTCCATGTTCATCTTTGGAATGCCATTTTTGTCTGATTTCTTTACATTAACAACTGATTACTTCTTGCCAAATGCTTGGGCAGGTGCTGCACGTGGTGGAACCCACCCTGATATTGACAAAACATGCACTTGGAATAAGATGGCATCAATGACTCAGGAACAATACATTGTTACATCATCTTATGACTATGCTGCAAAAATTAAAACAGAAAAACAAGACGGTGCAGTCACTGTATCTTTTGAATATCAAGACGATCCTGAGAAAAAAACAATAACTGCAACTGCATCACATCATTGGCGATTAGGTGAAGTACACTTTGATAAAGATGCATTTTATGTAGGCGAACCTGTCACTTTCTATATTAGAGATGCAGACTTGTGGACTATGCATCATGGACAACCAAAAGAATACAATGTTGTTGATATATACTCGACTTCTGATTCTGCAGGCATTGAATCTCCTGTTCAATTTGTGATGAATCATGATCATGGTGACAAAAATCTAAAACCTGATTCAGACTTGATTAATAAACACAAGTATCATAAAGAGGGTTCAAAATTCCATGCCCCTCCAACTGCATTAACACAAACTGATAGTTCCGGCCAATGGAAAGTCTATCTCTGGTGGGAACCTGGTGGATTGTTTGAAGTGGATACTACATATGCACTAAACATAATGTTCCATGATGATAATTCTGATACAATGCAAGAAAATGTCTCATACAGTATGGATGTTTTACAAAATGGTAATGTCTTAAATCATC
Organism: uncultured Candidatus Nitrosopelagicus sp.; assembly: GCA_964511265.1. GTDB lineage: Archaea > Thermoproteota > Nitrososphaeria > Nitrososphaerales > Nitrosopumilaceae > Nitrosopelagicus. The sequence continues at coordinate 105,707 of CAZEES010000001.1, forward strand.
TTAGTGCAACAAATCAATTTACATCATCAGGACATGTTGTCAAACAATTTGAATTTGGCGATAGAGGTTCAGTAACCTTACGAATCTATGATATTGATCTAGATGACGCTGAAACTAGTTTCAAATTCCAAGTTGCGCCAAATTCTGGAAATCTATTTGAAATAGTAAAACATAAAGTATTCTCTAACGCATGGAATGATCCTAGATGGGATGGTTACATGCATCAGCATTTCATTGATCTACTTCCAGGACGTGTATATACCGGTGATCTTTCTGAGAATGCTGACGTTGTAAAATACCACCGTGAAGTACTTGGAGTTAATCCAGGTGATAAGGTCTGTGTAAAATATTATGATAGAACCCAACCTGCAATTATGCCAGACGGCAGTGTTGGAAGAACTGACTCAGTCGCTGATTACGCAATTGAAAAATGTGTTGATATCCTTGGAATGCCAAATAAAATGGCAGATGAAAGAGCTCCTATATTCAACTGAGCAATTTTGAAAAACTGTGTAGTTAATCTACTTCCATCCACTCTCAATATGAAATACACAATGAATGTATGCGATTTAGATTAGTGGTGTTCTATAAATGAAAGTCTTAAACCAACTGTTTATTTTTTTTATAACCTCTGGACTTTTTCTTTCAGGACTTGCATTACCATCTTTTTCTGACACTCCTGATCCGAAAGAAATAATCATACAAATTGAACTGCCACATGAAGAGTTTCAAAATAATCTAAAAGATAATGAATCCGAATCTCCATCTAAAACTCCTAACACTGGTTCTAGAAGTATATACACCTCATTTGTAACAGGAAGTAATTATGCATTAAATGGCGAACCAATTCTAATCAATACTCCTGAAGGAATAAAACTAAATGACAAATTAATTGAACAACAAGAATTAGAAAAACTTGAAACACTTCACGGTGACGCCTTTTGGGAACGAATTGACACAATTACGAATCATCATTATGGATTAGCCGATGCACTCTTAAATCCGCACAGTGAAAATACGTATATTTCAAAAGGAACAAAATCTCCTGAAAGTGTTACTTCAAACCTTGATTATTATCTCTTAGAGCGAGGTTACGACCCTACTGATCTTTCAAATGTTCCAAATAATGTATTTGCTCCTCTAAAATATGACCTGGCAAGATCAATAATGCAAAAACTCCAAAACTCAAATGATAATAATTTGGATGCTGAAAAATTTACCGAATTAAATCTTGAAGTTTTATCACCAAATGCATTCTCCATGACCGAAGAAGATCAAAATATCATGTATCATAATGATGTTGAAAATAGGGCACTAAACATGTTAAAAGACACGCTTCCAACAATTTCTGGTTCATCCAATAGTAATCTTGATACTACAAATTCACAAAATAATGGAGATGAAACGAATCAAGAGACTGATAATATGGCATCCATGCCTAAACTTGGAACTAATGGCTTACAAATGCAACAAAAACCCATGCCTACAAAACTGAATGAAGAGATATTCCAGAATACTGAACACATCAAAAATCTACTATCCCAAGAAAATCTTAAACCTAATTATGAAGCAAAAAATGAATTTATTTTTCCATCAACTGAAATCTTACTTTCTAGTGTAATGTCAATTATCTCTGTAACACTTGGATTGTTTATATTTAAAAAATTAAGGAATAAACCAAAAAATCTAATTGCACCGTTAATTGCATCCTCTACATTTGATTATGTGGTAGAAACACAAAAACTGTTAGAATCGTCAATTTCACTGTATGATGCAAAACAGATCAAAGATGCATATGAAGAATTTAGCCATGCAATACGATTTTACTATTCTCATCACTATGATATGAAGCGTGAGGTCACAACTTTTGAAATATTAAAAGAAATAGGAAAACGTCAAAAATCCGACCATGAAATTATCTATAATTGTCTTGTACTTTGTGGAATAATTGAATTCGCAAAACATGATGAAGCAAAAAATGATTTCACAAAATGTATGTCTATGTTTTCTAACGTAATTGGAATTAAAAATAAAATTAATAACACTGGAGCACCATTATGATTAAAATTATTTTTACATCCTTACTGTCTTTTATTTTATTATCTTCTATACCATTTGTAATCGCTGATGATGAGCAAAATTCTGAATATGAAAAAATCATTAATCCTGACGTCCACATAGATTTCTCAGACGATATGCATTGGGAAGGATTATCAGCCGACAGTGATTATTGGAAAATTCATGATGGTGAAGGACACTTTATGTTATATTCTGAAATACAACAATTGAACTCTGCTACTTTTGATCTTCTTCCCCATCTGGAATCTGAAATCGCCGATGATTGGGTATTGCGATACAAATTGACATTAGAAAACTATAAGCAAGGAAATAATCCTGCATGGTCCGAATTACTTATCGGGCTATCTAATGATTCTGCAAACAGTATAACTCCTCAGTGGGGTGTTGGTGTTGGTTTTCTAAATGGTGCAAAAATTAAATTTACAAATTTAATGTATGATTTTGGAACCTATAATGAATGGCATTGTTGTCCAATCAAAGCTCAATTCCAAAATGAAAAATCTCTTCCTGGACAGAACAAAACTTGGTGGGTGGAGTATATCAAAGAAAATGAAAAATTCACTGTGAGACTATTTGATGATGCAAATTATGAAAAATTAATTGAACAGAAAAGTGTTGGCGGTTCAAATGCTGAAAACTTACGTTTTTTGAAAATATATCCGTTAGTTGAAGACAATTCTGTAAATGGTTTCATGTCTGGTAAAATTGATGATATTAAATTCTACAACCGCGGCACAACTGTTTCTCAATCTGATGAAAAATTACCATCTCTCACTCTGAAACCAGAAATAACGGATAGTTCACCAAATAACTCACTTGGAGACAGCTATACTACGCCGATTCCACATGGATTTGACGAAATTGTCTCTTTATGGGCAAATGGAAAAATTCCTGATAAGAAATTTTACTCTACAGTAAAAGATTTGGTAATTAATGAAAAAATGTTAGTTGAAGAATTATCTAGAGCTTATGGTCAAATATTAGATCTAACATACAAGCCTCAGACAATAATAATTCCTAAAGATGATACATGTTCATCATGTATTGTAGAAAATTTTGTAAATATTAAATGGGAATTGCCTGAAGGATTACCTGAAAATGCTAGTGCAATAATTGATATTCTAACGCCTTCTGGTGAAAATGTTCAACTAACTACTAGTTCAAAAATTGGTTCTACTTTCCGAATTACAAGCGAATCATCTACTGGACTTTATGAAATCTCTGTAACATATGCAAATAAAAAATTCCCCATCTCGCCTTTGTTATTAACTGATGAAAAATTACCAAAAATTCCATTTTGGGTAAAATACAATTCTCAAAAATGGGCAAATGGGGAATTACCTGAAAGTGAGTTTGTTGACTCTCTAATCTTTTTAATTCAAAATGGCCAGATTACATTTAATCATGAAATATTTGTAAAAAAAGAACCTAAAATAACATCCACTCCTCAAGAAATACTTGAAACATTTTTGCCAACTCAAGACAAAATTACTACAATTAGTCCTGATTTACCTCCACCAATATGGGAATATCTTGTAACTAGTGATGCGTTAAGACTAGTGAACATGGATTATACCAGCATACAAAAGATCTTAGAGGACAAATCACGAACTTATGACCCAATTTATGGGAAATACGATGTACCATTTACGATGATGCAAATTTATCAATTTGATTCTAATGAAAAAGCAAAAAAATTCATTGAAGAGCAGATTTGGACAAATAATGTACTAATAGAAGGTAGAGTTTCTGGAGATGAACTTGTACATAGTGATTATAGTTACAATAGAATTTTTGAAAATGCTGATATGAGTGGAACATCTGATACAACTGGAGATTGCCTATATCGCTTGACTCCTAACAATGATCAGACGGTCATGGATGAAACACATTTCCTTCAATGTGTATTAAATGAAAAAATTATTCAAATCTATTTGTTTGAAGATTATCCTACAGTTGATAAGAAATTTTCATTTGCATTAATGGATATAATACTCAAAAATATTAACGATATAACAAATATCCAATCTGTAGAGCACATTCTTACACTAAATAACATTTCAAATTCACAACAATCAACTCTGCAGCCATCTAATGATAATTCGGAACAGACTGATCCTGAAATTTTTGGTTCTTCAGTTGGAATCAATAATTTTGTTTGTAAAAAAGATGATTTTGGAACCATAAATATGGAAGGCCAATTTGTTAATGGTGAAAATTCATTTGAAAAGGTAAAAGTTGACATAACTATAGAATCCTATGACGGTGTTGTATTAGCAACTGGTTCTGACTATGTATTAAAAATAAACCCCTATGAAACACGAACAATTGATGGGTATGTCTTTGTAGACGAACCGTTTCACAAATGTCATGCTACGGTAGATTGGGATAATTCTAACTGATTTTAATTATTCATATCACTCTCAAAACTATGAAATTTTTTTATAATCATGCCAAATCATCTCTAATATGATTACAGTTGACTGCCATGAAGTGGAATCAATACAAAATGAACTCTTAATCTATGTGGCAGATAACGTTGCAGCCATTCCCAATATCAAATATCATGAGTTTATTCTATCTCCAATAGAAGAAGATGATGTAATTGACACAAATGAGGTGGTTTCTTCAATTAAGGAATTTCTAGAATCTATTGGGGAACAGAGACATTTTGCTGTAATCTCTCGTGGCGATGTAATCTCTATAGAATCTATATCTGGAAAAACCATAGAACGTGATTCAACACCCTCATCCGGCTTATTTTCATGTCCTCACTGTGGACATATCACTCCGTATGAAACCATACATAACACGCACATGAAAATCCATTATTTCTAAAAGAAGAAAGCCAATAGAGAGATTTGAACTCTCGACCTATTGATTACAAATCAATTGCTCTAACCAGGCTGAGCTACATTGGCACTATTTTCATTGATAATATGGCTGGTTTAAAATGTT
>CAZEES010000002.1:0-1913 GCA_964511265.1 uncultured Candidatus Nitrosopelagicus sp.
AACCAAATCTCAGGCATGATTAATGAATAAAATGAACTAAAATAAATACAGCTTTTCTGAAAATGAGATCTCTTGCGTATACTTCTTTTAGCTATTCTTGTATTGTCTATAATAATTCCAATTGGAATGAGTGATGCATTTGCAGAACTTACAGTAGTTGAAACAGCATCAAGAGCAGAGGTGGAACAACAAAATTGGTATGACAATTCATGGGAGTTTAGGAAAAATATTACCCTTTCACTAAATACTGCTACTGGAGTTGATTCAGATCTTACAGATTTTCCTGTTTTAATTTCATTTACAGATACTGATTTGATTCAAACAAATGAGTCACTAGGAAGAGACTTTGTTTTTACAGAATCAGATGGAACAACAGTGTTATCTCATGAGATTGAGAAATTTGACAATACTACAGGTGAAGTAATTGCATGGGTAAAATTACCAACAATGTCTGCATCAGAAACAACTGAGATGTACATCTACTACAAAGGAGATACAATTGGGTTTAATTCTGCAGATGTGTGGAATGATGATTATGTTTTAGTGTGGCACCTTAACCAGACATCAACTGGAACATCGTCTGAGTTCAAAGATGCTACTTCTAATGAAAATGATGGTAAAGGTGGGGGAGGAGGAGATGTCGGATATGATTCCGGAAGAATTCCTCATATAACTGATGGACAGATTGGAAAAGGACAGCATTTGAAAGGTCCAACAACGACAAGTAAGCACGATGGAAATGGAGATTTTATTTATAGAAATTCATTAGATGGGATGCCCTCAAGAGATTTTACTATAGAGTTATGGACAGGTGATATCACAAATGTTCCTTCTGGAGGAGAAGTTTCTCAGTATAATAATTTGGTAAGTGTTTGTTATGATGCAGGTTCTACGCATGGGAGCTGGCAGAACCACATTAGTTTGTGGAGAGCAGAAAATGTGAAAATGAAGATTAGGGGAGATTTCTTTGTCAGTACTGACAATAAAGCTCCAGCAAGTTATGCAGATGGACATCCTGTCCAAGATGACAATCCTGCATCATTTACAAATTGGAATCACATAGTTGCAGTATACAACCAAAAAGATGCAGATGGAACACAAGGAAACAGTCAATTGTACATTAATGGAGAATTGGTAAAAGATGAAAATCGTTCAGGAGGTCTTAATCGACAGACCCAGACTGATAAATTGAGAATTGTCCTTGGAGGAGATATTGATGCTTCGGGATCTAATAATTGTGCTAGAGTTAACAACGAACTCATAGGAAAAGTTGATGAATTTAGAATTTCAAGTGGATTAAAAACTGCAGATTATGCTGCAGCATCGTACTTTAACCAAGGAGATCCAGATACATACACAACAGTTGGTGTTGAAGAAACTCAAACTGAAAAGGAGAGAGGTTCCCCATGTTGGGATTGTACTAGACCAGCAATTACACATCATGGTCATTCAGAAACACCAGATGGATTCTCAATTAATGATGCAATATTTGAAAACAATCAAGAGCTTTACAATGAAAATCCAACAATAGAAGCTGAAGTAGGAGATATGGTTACAATCAAAGCTAGAGCGTGGGATAACCACGGACCAGAAAATGTTGTACGAGTATACACGTATTTGGGCATGTATGAAGAAAAACCAAACTGGCATGAATCAGAGGCATACATTGAGTATAATATTAAAAAAGACAAGTTCGAAGTGAACGATAAAAATAAAATTTTTGCGCTGGTTGGTGCGTCATCAGAAGTGGCAGTTAATCCCTATTATGAAGATGGGAAATTAAATCGACCACTTGAATTATTGGACATTACATTTACCATAATCTTTGCAAAACCAATGGAAACATCACATATCGCAATACAAACTATTGATGATGCGGCAAATTACGAGTTGGTGTATTTTGAAGATGCATT
>CAZEES010000002.1:2013-67936 GCA_964511265.1 uncultured Candidatus Nitrosopelagicus sp.
GAACCTGAACCACCAGTCAAAGAGCCAGAACCAGAAATAATGCTTACTGCAACAAGTGAAAAAACAGTTCTTAGTTTCGTAGATGAAAATATGCCTGCAAAACATTACGTTAAACGCTACATCACAGAACAAGAATACAGAGAATGGTTTGATGTAAACTATCCAGAGTATCAGTTCTGGGAGGGAATTGGAATTACAGAAGAGAGATTTGATGAATTGATAATGGAGATTCAATCTGAACCTAAACCAAAGATGATACAAACAGGATTTGTGTTTGTTCCTGAAGATGAGAAATCATTTCCACTTGTAGAAGAAACATACGAGCCTGAGCCAGTAGAAGTAGAGCCTGTAAAAGAGAAAAAGGGATTCTTTGACTGGCTATTTTCCTTGTTTGGCTAACATATATTGAATACAATTAACTAACTTTCAGTATGGAATTTGCTAAAGAATTTGCATCCTTCCTTTATGAAAAAAAGATTATCAGATTCGGAGATTTTACTTTGGCAAGCGGAAAAAAGAGTCCATATTACATTGATCTTAGACTGGTTCCAAGCTATCCAATTCAATATAGAAAAATGATCAAGGGATTACAAAATTTAATTGCTGAAGATATAGGATTTGAAAACTTTCACTCGTTAGTTTCAGTTCCAACAGGAGGATTGGTAGTTGCAGCATCACTTGCAACTGAAATTGTTAAACCACTAATCTATGTCAGAAACAAACCAAAAGAACATGGAACTGGCAAAGCAGTTGAAGGTGTAACATGTCAGGAGATGAAACTGTTAATGATTGAAGATGTTGTCACAAGTGGTGGTTCTGTCATCAATGCAATTAAGACAATCAAAGAAGAAAAAATGGTTGTGACAGATGCATATGCAGTAGTTGATAGAATGGAAGGAGCAGCACAAGCATTAGAAGCTGAAGGGGTAAAGCTTCACAGTCTTTTAACAATCAAAGAGATTGCAGAGAATCTATTTGAGCAAAAATTAATCTCTGAAGATGTACTAAAGCAGGTTCAAGATAGAGTAAATTGAGGCAGCTCAGTCAAATGCCTTTACATCATTAATCAGGTATAACTCTGATTCTTCATTGCAGCCTATACGATTACAATTGGGTTGGATTAAAATTTTAGTGGGCCCGAAGGGCTTCGATCCCTTGGCTCCTCGGTTATGAGCCGAGTACTCTACTAGGCTGAGTTACGGGCCCTAGGAAAAAATAATTTCAACTGGGTAAAAAGTGTTAGATTAACAGTAAGATTCGTAACAGCTGTCCAACAAAAGATTTTGTGCATCAACAGATTTCTGTGCTGTAGATAACATCAAGGAATCATCTACAGAAGTGTTGTTGATGATTTTTTCCCAGGATGCTGCATGTCTAATGTCAGCAGTCATGTGTTCTTCAAAGTATTCTATCGCGTCTTTGCTATCCAGACCATAGAATTCTTTCAGTCCCTCAAGTTTGGTTTTGCTTACTTTAGGGATTTCTTTTTCAAATGCATACATTGCACATGCACCATTATCAAAAGAGTTCATTAGTGAGCCCAAATTGGACACTGCTCTTCTGGTTTTCTCAAGACCCTCATAGATCTGTAGTTCAGATTCAGAAATTCCCATAGAACCTGCGAATTTCTCCCATAGAGGAATGTGCTCGGTTTCCTCTTTCATATTCTGAATTAACTCTTCTTTCATTTCAGAAGTTGCGCTATTTACCATTGGTTCCATGAATTGTGGGACTTGTTTCACTAGTTGGTAGTATTCTTTGGAATAACCCTTTAGTGATTCTAGTTCTAATTTTCCATCAGACCACATCTCATAAAATGGATGTTTGAGTAAACTTTTCTCTTCAATAATTTGATCGATTTGTTTGATTAGAGAACCCATGAATGTTATTCTTGAAATTAAGATAAAAAAGCTTGTGATTACAAAAAGTTTTATGGATTAGAAGAGCCAAAATTTTAAGCTCCTGTAGTGTAGTCCGGTCAAGCATTTAGGCCTTTCACGCCTGAGACTCGGGTTCGAATCCCGACGGGAGCATACAATTCTAAAGTTTAATATGCTATTTCAAGAAATCTTGATTAGATATTTTTGGATCGAAAAAACATAGAGATTAATCCACTTTTAGGAGTGTACAGTAAATACATTGAGAAGATTGATTCAGCTTTGCAAAAAGAGCTAGAATTATACTCTGAATCAGAATTTTGTGATCCTTTGAAATATGCATTAGATGGCGGTAAACGAATCAGACCAATCATTACACTATTGGCAGCAGAATGTGTAGGACAAATTGATGAGAATGTGTATGCCGGTGCATGTGCAATTGAACTGCTCCATACAGAATCAGTAATTCATGATGACATTATCGATAATGAGACACAACGAAGGCATAAAGATCCGTTCCATATAAAATATGGATACAACACAAGTGTTCTCACAGGAGACTTTGTTTTAGGATTAATTCTAAACATTTCTTCTAGATTGGATAAGGCAAGAGTTACAAAGGATTTAGCAACAGCTGCCATGCTAATGAGCGAAGGTGAAGTACTTGAGGGGAAACTAGAAGAAAGCGAAGACGTAACATTTGAAGATTATGTCAAAGTAATGGATTACAAGACAGCAACAGCCTTTGAGATGGCAGCTAAACTAGGAGCAATAATTGGAGGTGGAAATGAAGAAGAAATTTCAGGATTAGCAGAATATGGGAAAAATATAGGAATTGCATATCAAATTAAAGATGATTTAATGGATTGGAAAAACGAGGATAAATTATTTAATTTACTAGTTAAGAAAAGTTCAGACCCAAGAATTGTCTTCAACAAAATGGAAGATTTGTTGAAATCTTATTCAGAAAAGGCGCTTGAAAGTCTAAGAAAGGTTAGAGATTCAGACGCTAAACATAACTTGGGAGAGCTAGTAAGTTTTACAGAGTTTAAGGCATAACTGAACTTATTGAAGGCGTAATCATTTCTACAAATTGAATTACTGGTTCTGGGTATACACCAATTGTTACCATGAAGATTACAGAGAAGATCATTACACCAACAATTGATGCAGGTTCTTTTACACGTTTTTCAGTCTCACCTTCAAAGTACATCTTTCGGATAATCCAACCATAATATGCTAGAGACAGTGCACTATTCAAAACTCCAGCTATTGCAAGCCACGGAGCCCACCAAACAACACTTGTTGCATCAATAGCAGAGCCAAACAGCATAAGCTTACTCCAAAATCCATTCAGTGGTGGAACACCAGCCAATGCAAGTAATGAGATAACTAAACCAAATGCAGTAATTGGCATTTTTCTGCCAAGTCCCTTGATTTTATCCATGTGTGTAACTGCAAGAGTTGTAACAATTCCTGCAACTGCGATAAATGCTGCACCTTTCATCACGGCATGGTTTAGAATGTGGAACAATGATGCTTGTAAGCCAAGTCCACTAAACGGTGCTAATGAGATACCAATCAGTATGTAACCTGCATGACCAATACTCGAATATGCAAGCATTCTTGTGAGATTCTTTTGCATGATGGCTGCGACGTTACCTATAGTCATCGTCATTATGGCAATCACGCCTAATGCCAAAGTCCAGTCAAGATTTAGTGCCGCAGCACCCATAATTACAATTCTTAATGCAGCTGCAAATCCTGCTTTCTTGGTTCCTGCAGCTAGTAGAGCTGTGATGGTTGGAGGCGAGCCTTCGTATGTGTCTGGTAGCCACATGTGGAAGGGTACAAGTCCCATCTTGAATCCAAATCCAGCAATAAACATTCCAATTGCAAGCAAGCCAAGTGGCAACATGTCAGGAGATAGATTTGAGAATCCAATGATGACATCACCAATGTTTGTAGAGCCAGTGATTCCATATGCAAGAGAGATACCATAGATTATGATTCCAGAAGATAGTGCACCAAACAAAAAGTACTTGATAGCAGCCTCGTTTGATGCAGGGTTTTTCTTGTTAAATCCTGCTAGAATGTATGTTGGGATACTCATCAATTCCCATGCGACAAAGAGCATAACCAAGTCTGTTGCAAATGCAATCAAGACCATACCGATAGTTGAAAGTAAGATTAACGAGAAGTAAATCGCAGGGTTTGATTTCTTTCTCATATAGTTGAAAGATCCAGCAACTGTCATTATCGAAACAATAAGCATTGCAATTGCAAAGAAGGAACCAAATCCATCATCAACTAGAACATCTTCAGAGAAGATTGCAGCTGGTGCCAGATTGTCTGCATAAAACTGGAACATTACAAATCCAAGTGCGAGCAATAGTGCACCAAAGGCAATGATACCATAGAAGGTAGAACTTCCACGTTCTTTTCTAATAACATTGATGACAGGAATAATCATTCCTGCAACGCCTAGGATTACCATTAAAATGATTGGAGTAGAAGTTAGTTCGATCATCATAAACACCTACAATAACAATATCAGAACTACGAAGAGTAGTCCAGCTCCAAATATGTAAAGATAAGATTGTGCAACGCCGGTTTGTGTTCCTTGAACAACTTTGGCACTCCAACCTACAGCTTTCTCAAATCCAATGTTCATTCCAGTATCAATTGCAGTACGCTCAAAGTATCTCCAGATTCCGCGTGCAGCCCAGAGTGGTGCAACTACAAAGCCCCAATAAACAAATGCATTGAGATACCATCTGTTCAAGAATAGTTTGTGCATAGAGTAAAAGAAGATGTTAGAGTTTACGAATTTGACAGGATCCACCCATCTTCCAATATAGAAGATGTAACCTAATCCAAAGCCGGTTGCAAATGCAACTAGTGAGGCACCAAGTGCTATCGGATTAAGTCCTGAGAGGAATCCAGGTAAGGCAGAAGCCTCTCCACCATAGTGAGATACATGAATTCCAAAGGAATGTTCTAGATATTCACCAAATAGATGGTGTATTCCTTCTTCAGCAGATAATCCAATTAATCCAATTCCAATTGTTAGTACAGCAAGAATTCCGTATGGAATCCACATTGATTTTGGTGCTTCATGAATATGATGACCTTCACTTTCCATTTTTTCTATGTGTTTACTGTTCTTTCCAAAGAATACCATTCCAATCATTCTTGTAGTATAGAATGCTGTGATAACTGCAGTCAAAACTGCGATAAGGAATAATGGCAATCCCCAAGAACTATCAGCTTCATAGACTGCTGCAAAGATTGCATCCTTACTCCAAAATCCTGTTGTGATAAATGGTGCACCCATTAATCCAAGACCTGCAGCCCACATGAACGCATACGTCTTTTTCATCTGTTTCTTCAGTCCACCCATGTCTGTCATGAATCGCGAACCTACAACATGCAGAAGTGAACCCGCTGCCATGAAGAGAGATGCTTTGAACATTGCGTGAGAGATTAAGTGGAAGAATCCAGCTGTGTAACCATCAACGTATTGTTGTGAGAGACCTGCAACACCAAGTGCCAACATCATGTAACCAATTTGTGAACCAGTAGAATATGCCAAAACTTTCTTAATTTCAGGATTGACCATTCCTTGCGTTGCAAGTAATAATGCAGTGATAGCACCAACCCAAGCGACAATTTCAAAGAATTGATCTGCTAAGATTCCGGCGGCTGCTAATGCAAATACAATTGGTCCAATTCTTGCAACCAAAAATACACCAGCCTTTACCATTGTTGCTGCATGGATTAATGCAGATACGGCAGTAGGGCCTGTCATAGCCTCTAAGAGCCATTCGTTAAGTGGGAATTGTGCAGATTTACCTATTGCACCACCAAATAGTAAAACAAACGCAGGAACTAACAAGCCCTGAGCAGACATTTCAACTGCCCAAGCAGTATCACCAACTAATTCTCTAAATCCAAAGGTTCCTGCAAACATGAAAAGTAGTAACATTCCTGAAAGCATCATTACATCTCCGACTTTGGTCATGATGAAAGCCTTCATTCCTGCATGTGTTGGTGAGAAATATTCCATAATTCCTAATGCAGAACGACCTTCTTGTCCAACGTGATCTTTCTTCTTATCGCGATACCAGAAGCTGATCAGAGCATACGACGCCAGACCCACTCCTTCCCATCCAAAGAAAACCTGTAATAGATTATCAGACATTATGATGAGTTGCATGGAACCGATGAAGAACATCATCCAGAACCAGAATCTTGTAATGTCTTTGTCTCCTTTCATGTAACCTGTGCTGTAACACATGATGAGGAAAGAAATCCATCCAACTACATTGGACATAATAACTGAGAGAGGATCTGCAAGAACACCTGCTTTAAGACCAATTGCGTCAATCCACATGATTTGATGATGAATTTCATGTGCTTCAAGTGCCATTGGGAACAATGTTGCTGCAGAGATTGCACTCATTGCTGCAAATGCAACTGCAACTCTGCCAGTAGATAATTTTGAGAATTTACCGACAGCAGGAATAATCATGGCTGCAGCAAATGGAAGAATCCAGATTAGCCAGACGTTTATTTCGCCTACAGGTATTCCAAAGAAATCGTATGCCATCGTCTAGACCCCCATCACTCCTTGCATGTACGGCATGATTTGTCCGAGGAAGATGTCAGGATATATTCCGACAACGATAGTAAATCCTGCAAGCACCATCATCGGTGCAAGCATGTACCAGCTGCCATCTTTTACGTTTTTTAAATTCTCAGGTAATTTTCCAAAGAATACTCTTTTGAGCATCCAAAGAATGTATGACATTGTCAATGCAGTGGCAATTAATCCTAATGCAAACATGAGACTTCTCAAGTCATTTCCTTCTTCGATTGCAGTTTCTAATGCACCGTAAAAGACCATCCATTCTCCCATGAATCCGCTTGTTGGTGGAATGCCCATGATTGTCAAGCCACCAATTACAGCACATACGGCAGTGATTGGCATTTTACTTGCCAGACCGCCAAGTTTTGAGAAACTTCGTGTTCCAACTTGAACAATTATTACACCTGCTGTCATGAAGAGGAGTCCTTTACCTAAACCGTGAGAAATGTACATCATCTCGGCGCCGGCGAGACCATAAGTAGAAAATGAACCAATTGCAAACAGCAGATAGCCCATCTGGCTGATACTAGAGTATGCAAGCATTCGTTTGAAATCATCTTGCATGAGCGCCATAGCACCACCATAAAACATCGTAACTACACCCCAGATGTTTAGCATGATTGAGATGTCACCATATGTCTGCGGCAGGAACTCTACGATTAATCGGAATAATCCATATGCACCAATTCCGATCATTGCAGGGGAAAGTAGTGCGCTAATTGGCGTTGGCGCTGCACCGTGGGCATAAGGCAGCCACACATGGAATATGAATGCAGCAAGTTTCACACCTAATCCTAAGATTATAGCAACCGCAGATACTACTAGAATATCAGGATCAATTTCTGCCTCAGTAATATCTACAAAATCAAAACTTCCAACACTTAGACCAATTGCCAAGAAACCAAGTAATAATACAACTGCACCGACATGAGTCCAGAACAAGAATTGTAAAGCTATTCTTCGTCTGTTTCCATCTCCGTAAAATGCAACTAAGAAAAATGATGGGATGAGCATTACCTCAAAGAAAATATAAAATTCAATTAGGTTAGTAGCTAAAACTGTTCCAAGCATTCCCATTGCAAAGACGAGGAACATTGCAAAGTACAAACCAGATTGGCGGTTGACGTATGTCTTTAGTGCAGTTGAATCAACTAGTGCAGTTGTCTGACCATCAGTAGTTGCACTTTGATGATAATGTTCTTTGAATAATGCCTCAAACTTGTGAACCATGTATGGTTTTGAGTATAATACAAGAACAGTACTTAGTACATAGATAATTATTGCAAATGGAGTAGCAAGTCCATCAAGTAAGAAACCAAATTCTCCAAACATCGTAGTCCATGGATAATGTTCTTCATATGTTCCGCCAAGTGCTGCACTAATCAATATGACAGTGCAGTATAGAAGTAGACCAAAGGTAAACCACGTTGCATGAGTAGGGCCATAGTGCCTACCAATCAGATATGCAACCGGAGACAATAACAGTGGCAAAAATACCGCCTGTAGAAGAACAAATTCCATTATCCTTTCAAGCTCCTAAAGTCTGCAATATCGATATTTTTGTACATACGATATGCTACTATGATTAATGCAAGTCCGACTGCAACTTCTGCTGCAGCAATTGCAATTGAGAATAGTGCAAGTGTTTGTCCACCACTGTGTGGCATGAATCTGGCAAATGCAACAAGATTCAGATTTGCAGCATTGACAATAATTTCAACTGCAAATAACATTCGAATTGCATTACGTTTTACTGCTAAACCATAAATTCCAATGCCCAGCAGGGCAATGGATACTAATACAAACTCAATCAGCTCATTGCTCATTCTCTACTGTATCCTCCCTTCTTGCTAGAACTAATGCACCCATAACAGAGCCTGCTAAAATCAGAGCCATCATGATTAATGCTGGCCAATAATATGTGAGAAAGTCGCCGCCTATTTCTCTAAAGTCCACAGGATCAGAGTCTGTGGTGATTGTTTTAATTCCAGAATCCATAATGATTGCGCCTAGTGCCATAATTGTGATCAACATAAGACCAATACCTGCAAATTTCCTTTTCGGGTCCTCGATTTTTTTGAATATGAGTTCTCTTTTCACAAGCATTACAGTGAATAAGATAAGGACAGCAATTGAACCGACATATACTGCTAGCTGGAACATTGCAACAAATGGAGAGTCTAACATTACATAGAATCCTGCAACACCACCAAGTGTTCCCATTAAAGCAATTGAACCATAAACAAGTGAACGCATCTCAAGTGCAGCAATTGCAGAGCCAATTGTTAGCACAGACATTGCTAAGAACAGTGCATCAGCCATGTCTTGCACCCCGTTTGTCTATGATTAGCTCTGAATCTTGTTGAACTTGTGGTTTAACCTGTAATTGTGCAGGAGTGTAGATCAAGCCCTCTTTAGTAAATGATGATAATTCATAGTCATTTGACATGTAGATTGAATAGAAAGGACATGCATCAACACACAATCCACAAAAGACACATTTTCCATAATCAATTTGTGGCATGATTGCTTTTTTATTGTGTGACCATTTGTCAGGAACCTTAACCATTGCGATTGCTTCTGCTACACCTTCACATGCAATTGAGCATAGTTGACATCCAGTACAGTGATCATGGAATAACATATGTCGACCTTTTAGACCAGCAATAGCCACACCTGAAGCAGGATCAAATTGATAGCCATCACCAACAAATTTCAATTTTTGTTCAGGATATCTCAAAGTGAAACGTTTTATTGCCAGATGTTTAATTCCAGAGTTTAATGCTTTGATAATTCCAGTTGCGGTTCCCATTACAAAATTCCTCCAGGTCCTATAACTCCAGCATACACCAAGCCTAGAGCAACAAAGATGTTAACGAAAGCCAAACCGATTAGTTTGTACCATCCAATGTGTAACAACATGTCAATTCTAATTCTTGGGAATACACCTCTTGGTAAGAGTATGAAGAAGATCACTCCAACTGTTTTTAGTACAAACCAGATAACACCACTAATCATTAGCTGTCCACTCGTGTACATCAGTTCACCCTGCTGCTGTTTGACCCATTCATTAGGATCAGCATCAAATAATGGCAAGCCAGGTGCATGAACTGTCAAGATTGGATCACCAGCGTAATTTGGAATTGGTGTTCCCTCCATGATAAGCTGGGTATCTAATGGAGGCCAGAATACTGGACCAGTCCATCCGCCTAAGAAAATTATTACAAACAATGCAGCAAATGCATAAAGTTTGAGATAAGAACCAAGTTGTACTAATCCATACATCATGCCAGAAAATTCAGTTAACCATCCTGCAACAATCTCACTTTCTGCTTCTGGAAGATCAAATGGAATTCTTTCTAGTTCAGCTAACATTGCAATAAAGAATACAATTGCACCAATCGGCATGAAGATGATCCATGGGAAGCTGCTTTGTGATTCAACAATTTCACTAAGGTTCAGAGTTCCAGTTAGAATAACAACTCCAAGTAGTGACAAGATGAGAGGAATTTCAAATGATACCATTTGGTGTAGTGCTCTAATTCCACCAATGAATGGGAACTTGCTGTTAGCAGACCAAGCTGAGAGAATTGTAATGATTGGGAAGAATCCAATTACAGCAAATACTGCAAGTAGACCAACATCTAGGTCTGCTACAACCCAGCCTCCAGGTGCAACAGGGATTAATGCTACAAATGCCGCAGCAGCCCCAACAAACAGTACTGGTGCTGCCCAGAATAATGGTTTGTCTGCCTTTGCTGGAATGATAATTTCTTTTGAGATTAGTTTCAGACCATCTCCTGCTAATTGTAAGATACCCTCAATTTTTCCACAGTAAAATGGACCTACACGAAGTTGTAGTTTTGCCAACATCTTTCTTTCAACAAAGATTGTTCCAGCAGCTATCAATGCCGCAAAGCCAAATCCGGGAAATGCTGCAATTCTGAACAAGTCGGAGTAAATGAATGATTTGATGAGGGGAATCTGCATTGTTGGGTTGAACAGCCAAGTAAATGCCAAGAAAGCAGTTAAGAGTTCACCATCAATTACTGGCAAGTCTCCATAGAATAATCCAATTTGAATTGCAGGAATTCCAGCTAGTGTAACAAGTGTTATAATCCAAAATAAATTATCAAAAACTCCTTTGAGGAAGTATCCAAGTCGGAATTTTGGTGCAATAACGGACATTTATCGGTCAGCCTCCACTGGCCAGTAGTTTAAACTCCAGTAAACTGCCGGCATGTTTCCAAGTTTCTCACCTTTTAGCAGATATGGCAATGCAATCAAGTTTCTAAAAGAGCCAACGCTTAGTTTTAGACGATATGGTTCTGGTTTACTTTTCGAAATTATGTGACAACCTGCTGCGCCTCTTCCACTTTCAACTCTACGATATACTTCCTCGTCTTTGCCCTTTGGATTTGGTTTTAATTTTGTTCTAATTGAACCAGACTTTGGCATCTTCTCTAATGCTTGTCGTATAATGTTACAACTCTCTATCATGTCAAGCCATGGAATTTTGGAACGTGCGTATGAATCACCTGCTTTCAGTACATTTGTGTGAACATCAAGTTCATCATAAACATCATATGGTTCTTTAACTCTAACATCATAATCAACACCACTTGCACGTAGAACAGAACCAGTTGTACCCAAACGAATTGCATCTTCTCTAGATAATACACCAGCATCTTCTGTTCGTGCTTTTAAGATTGGATTATCATAGAAGACGTCAGCGTATTCTTTGATACGTTTTTCAAAGTAGTTGACTTGTCGTAAACAAACATCTTCAAAGTTTGCAGGAACGTCATTTCTAACGCCACCTGGAATAAAATATGAATGAGTTACTCTAGCACCAGTTATTTTTTCCATTAAATCAATTAAAAGTTCCCTGTCACCTGCAGGCCACATGAACATTGTGGAGTGACCAAGAAATATTCCATAAATTGCAAGCCAATACTGAATGTAAATACATCTGTTTAGCTCAGCTGCGATAACTCTAATGTATTTTGCACGTTCTGAGACCTCGATACCAACCAAGTCCTCAACACCCAAAACGTAAGGATACAAAATATTACAAGAATCATGGATTACAGGTCTTTCTAAATGAGGAATGTTTAAGATGTAATTTCTTACTTCAGCCATTTTTTCTTCGCCACGATGGACATAGCCTGGATCCGGATCAGCATCAACAATGTAATCACCATCAATTTTTACGATAATTCTCATGTGTCCAGAACCTGGATGTTGTGGACCGACATTGAGAGTCATTATACGGTCGTCTACTTGGTCAACTTGTAGACCAGGAGGCATTTGTTTGGTTGGGATTAGTTGGTCGGTCATTTTATCTTCCTTTATTTGAAAAGTCCTTTCTTAGCGGAGGTAAATCAGCCCAGTCTTCAGGCAGTAATAAACGTCGATTATCAGGATGTCCTTCAAAGTAAACACCAAGCATTTCAAATATTTCACGTTCATGGAACTCAACACTGTAAAACATTTCTCTCAGACTGGATAGTTTTGTAGAATCATTTCCTGGGTTTGGCTTTTCTTCACGTGGAGCTCTGGTTGCAAGAGCTAAGACTTGCTTTGAATAAGCAGGATCTGTGTAAGAGCCCAAGTGGTATATGACACCAATCTCTTTGTCTTCAGGAAAATCAACTCCAGTAACAGATTCTGCATGATCAAATGGAGTATTATCTTTGATAAATTTAGCAACATCTACAATTTTTTCTTTTTTCACATTTACTCTAGTTCTATTTTCTTTGATGTATTCTACTTCAACATCATCAGAAAAGTGATTTGTGATTTGATCAATAAAAGATTTTTCAAATGCAGGTACAGGTACTTCTGCTTTTGGCGGTGGTGTAGCTTTTGGCGGTGGTGTAGCTTTTGGTGGCGGTGTAGCTTTTGGCGGCGGTGTAGTTTCAGATGTACTCATAATTTTTTACCTATCTAGCCTTCATCCTTTTGATTTTTTCTTGCAACAACATGCATCCTTGAATCAAGGTTTCAGGTCTAGGAGGACAACCAGGAACGTACACATCTACTGGAAGAATTCCATCAATTCCAGGTAACACATTGTATGAATCAAAGTACAAACCCCCAGTAATTGCACATGCACCCATGGCAATCACATATTTTGGGTCTGGCATTTGATCATAGACTAATCTTAGTCTTGGTGCCATTTTTCGTGTGATTGTTCCTTGTACAACGACGAGATCACACTGTCGTAATGATCCAAAAGCTTCGATGATACCGAATCTTTCTACGTCATATCTTGGACTCGATGCTGCTCCAAACTCAACACTACAACATGCTGTTTCAATGTGTACAGGCCATAACGACCACATTCGACCCCAGTTGATTGCCATACCTAATGGTTGATCAACTGCTTTGTACAAAATGTCGCCAAGTTTTCCTACAAACACATTTGCGTTTTGTGGTGTTACAAGTTCTTTTAGCAACTTAGTTCCTCACCTTGATAGTTTTTACTAGTATATAGAATTACCAAATGTCTTTCCTCTTTGATTGATATAATGCGTATGCCATTGCAGCAAACATAATTCCTAAGAATGCAATAATGGGTAATGTTGCAGTTCGTGGAAGATCTAAAAGTGTACTTCCCCATGCATACAAGAAAATTGCCATAACATCAAAAATGACAAACATCAGGACATATGCATAATACTGCATCATGAAATGAGTACGGCCTGCACCGGATGGAACTTGACCACATTCCATAGGGAGCGTTTTAACGGGATTTGGTTGTTTTTTGTTCTCTGGTGAAATCATTCTAGATATGATTAAAGCAGGAATCATAGCGGCACATGCAAAGCCAAACATTAGCAAAACATTACTGTATGAACTTACACTCTCGCCAACCAAGTTAAACGAACTCCCTTCGCTGAAAATATAAAGCTATAGAGAATTTTTTCGATCAAAATTTGATTTTTTTACCAAGTCCTCTAAATTGATATACAACAAAAAATGAGGATTTCTATGTTAGTCAACGTTGGAGATCAAGCACCAAAATTCGAGTTAGTTGATGGAGATCTGAAATTTAGATCATTAGATGAATTTAAAGGTAAAAAAGTTGTTATTTCTTTTTTTGTTGCAGCCAGTTCTCCAGTATGTGAAGTTGAACTTTGTACATTTAGAGATTCATTAAATGATATCTCAGAATTAGGCGCACAGGTAATTGCAATTAGTAATGATGGACCATTTGCAAACAAGGCATTTGCAGAGAAAAATAATTACAATTTTCCAGTATTAGGAGATTACACAAGTCAAACAATCAAAGACTATGACGTTTTATTACAAGATTTGTTACACGTAAAAGATTACAATGCAGCAAAACGTTCAGTTTTCATCTTAGATGAAGAGCACAAAGTAATTTGGAAATGGGTTTCGGAGGATCCATTAAAAGAACCAGATTACGGTGAAATTATGAACGTACTAAAATCAAACTAGTTATTCTATATCTGCAATGATATCATTTTTGTTTACAGATGTACCTTCTTTAATTTTGATACCTTTGACGGTACCATCTTTTTGAGCTTTGACAGAAACTTGCATCTTCATTGATTCAAGAACACAAACAACATCACCCTTCTTTACTTCAGAGCCATCATCTACGTTAATTGATACAACTTTTCCAGGAATCTGACTTCGTAAAGTAGTTTGTCGACCACCAGAATCAGAGCCACCCGAGTTTTTGTAAACAATTTCATCCAAGTGGGAGTTCATGTTTACAGAAAGTGATGAGCCGTCAACGATAAATTTCATTTCAGATGTTTGATTCTCAATATATCTTACAGTATGAAACTCATTATCTAGAACAAATTCCATTACACCTGCATTGATGTTTAAAATTTTAAGAATGTGTTCGTTGTCTTTAATTTTAATACGATATTCATCTTGCGAGATTTTTTCAAGGATTTCTCCATCAATTATCTCATCAGAATCTTGTACTTTGTATTTCATCTTTATACACTATCCATCTTGTTTTTCCAGTTTTGGTTTCTGGAATTTTGCGATTGTACTTTACTTTTATAAAATTCAGAATGCATTATTGCCGAAGCAATAGCAGGAATTTGTTTATCTTTTCTGTCTTGAATTAGATCTTTTTCTAATCTATCAATCATTTCAAATCTTTTCAAAAAGTCAGTTGTTAATTGGCCATTCTTATATTCGTCTGAATTTAGAATGGTTTTGTACAATGGAATTGAAGTTTCTACACCTTGAATATCAAAGTCATCCAATGCATTTAGCATTCTTAATCTAGATTCATCAAATGTTTTCCCCCAAGTACAAAGTTTTGCCATCAAAGAATCATAGAATGGTGATACAGTGCATCCAGGATACAAGTATGTGTCACATCGAACACTTGGTCCAGAAGGAATTGTAACATATGGAACAGGACCTGTTGATGGTGCAAAGTCTAAGAAAGTATCTTCAGCATTGATTCTACATTCAATTGCATAACCGTTCATTGTCAAATCAGATTGTTTGAACGGTAATGTCTCTCCATTTGCAATATCTAGTTGAAGCTTAACAAAGTCTAATCCAGATACCATTTCAGAGATAGGGTGTTCAACTTGCAATCTTGCATTGATTTCAATAAAGTAAAATTCTCCAGAATCTGCTCTAAGAAATTCGGCAGTGCCTAAGTTAGTATAATCAACTGCTTCTGCGGCTTTTACAACTAATTCACCAATTTCTTCTCTTTTGGCTTCATCAACTACAGGAGATGGGGTTTGTTCAATTAGTTTTTGATTTCGTCTTTGAATGGAACATTCTCTCTCAAAGAGATGTACTGCATTACCATGCTTATCTCTACACATTTGATATTCAATGTGTCTTGTTTTTTCTAGGAATTTTTCAACAATGATTGCAGATTTTCCAACAGCAGCTATAGATTCAGATGTTACTGTTTCAAAACCTTCTTGTAATTCTTTATCATTAGTAACTAATCTAATTCCACGACCTCCACCACCATAAACAGATTTCAAAAGTACAGGATATCCAATATCATTTGCGATTTTTTCTGCTTCATCTGCATCCTTTACT
The DNA here is from genome assembly GCA_964511265.1 of uncultured Candidatus Nitrosopelagicus sp. GTDB lineage: Archaea > Thermoproteota > Nitrososphaeria > Nitrososphaerales > Nitrosopumilaceae > Nitrosopelagicus. The sequence goes on from CAZEES010000002.1 coordinate 17,608, forward strand.
AAACCAGGACTTCCAGGTACGGTTGGAACTTCAGCTTTGAGCATTGCTGCTTTGCAACGCATTTTGTCTCCACAAAGATTCATTGAATCAGCAGAAGGTCCAATAAAATTGATTTTGTTCTTTTCACATAATCGTGCAAAGTCATCATTTTCTGAAAGGAACCCATAACCAGGATGTACAGCATCGGTACCAGAAGATAACATAACGTCAAGGATTTTTTCTTGATTGAGGTAGCTCTTTGCAGGAGCAGCTTCACCAATATAGTATGCCTCAGTTGCATTTTTTACATGTAGAGAGTTTCTGTCTTCATCAGAGTATACTGCAACTGTTTTGATTCCTAGTGCTTTGCAAGTCTTCATAACACGTAATGCAATTTCTCCTCTATTAGCAACTAGTACTTTTTCAATCATTTTACTCACAGGTTGATATTTCCATGTTTTCGAGGAAGTTGTTTATCACGCTTGTTAGTGAGCATTTCTAAGGCTTTGATTAGCATTGGGCGAGTCTCTGCAGGGTCAATTACAGTATCTACAGTGCCATTTGATGCAGCAACATAGGGATTTGCAAATTTTTCAGTAAATTCATCTTTTAGTGTTTTAAGTAATTCTTCAGGATTTTCAGAGTTTGCTAATTCTTTTCTATTCATAATTTTTACTGCACCTTCTGAACCAAGTACAGCAATTTGGGCAGTTGGCCACGCATAATTGACATCAGTTCTCAGATTTTTGCTTCCCATAGCAATGTATGCTCCACCATATGCTTTACCTACCACGACAGTAATTTTTGGAACAGTTGCTTCACAATAAGAATAAAGTAATTTACTTCCATGTCTGATTATGCCATTATGTTCTTGGTTTGAACCTGGCATGTAACCAGGGGTATCAACTAGAGTGATGATTGGAATTCCATAACAATCACAGAAACGAATGAAACGTGATGCTTTGTTTGACGAGTCAATATCTAATGCACCTGCCAAAAACATTGGTTGATTTGCAACAATTCCAACAGTTTTACCATTCATTCTGCCAAATCCAACTATAACATTTTGTGCAAAGAGCTCATGAATTTCAAAAAGTTTGTTATCGTCTAAAATTGATAAGACAATTTCTTTCATGTCATATGGTTGGAGTGGATCTTCAGGGATGATATTTATCAAATTGTTATCTAACCGGTTAGGATCATCAGATGTTTCAACAGAAGGTGGAGCCTCAGAATTATTTTGTGGTATGTAAGAAAGAAGTGTTTTGATATAATCCATGCATTCATACTCATTTTTAGCTACAAAATGTGCAACACCACTTTTTGTTCCATGGGTCATTGCACCACCTAATTCATCAAATGTTATTTCTTCTCCAAGAACAGTCTTTACAACATCAGGACCAGTGACAAACATAGTTCCAGCTTTTTCAACCATTATAACGAAGTCAGTCATTGCAGGAGAATAAACAGCACCACCTGCAGAAGGACCAATACTTGCAGTGATCTGTGGCACGACACCAGATGCTAATTCATTATGATAAAAGATATCTGCAAAACCATCAAGGCTTAAGATTCCTTCTTGAATTCTTGCACCACCAGAATCAGCAATTCCAATTATTGGACAGCCATTTCTAGTAGCATGATCCATTAATTTAGTAATTTTTTTGGCTCCCATCTGGCTTAGTGTTCCACCCAGAACAGTGAAATCATATGCAAAAACGTAGACTTGGCGACCGTTGATTTTTCCATATCCACCAACAACACCATCAGTGAAAAATTTCTTTTTTTGCATATCATAATCATGATAATGATGAGTTGTCATTGCATCAAGTTCAACAAATGATCCTTCATCACAGAGCAGATCAATTCTTTCTCTTGCAGTTAATTTGCCTTTTTCGTGTTGGGCTTTTGTTCTATCTTGTCCTCCGCCTTGTAACGAAGTCTTTTTGTTATTCATAAATTCATTGAGTTTATCAGAATGCATGTCCGCGACTACTCGCCTCACATATCATATATTAATTTTAATCAAGATAAAACCTGATTTATTAATTTTTGAGATTTAATAATGAAAATTTGGTTTTAAGCGATTTTTGATATATTGCGTATGAGTTTCCTAGGTTTTCACATTTTTTACAGATACATAATTGAGAGACAATAGAACGATCACAGTCATCGTGAAATTCACATTGTGAACAGCCAGCAGAGCCATCACAAATTATGCACTTAAGGTCTTCAATTTGGACACATTTTTCATGTTTAACACCAAGGCCTTTTGACCACAGCCCAAATTCATTTACATTGATTTTTTCATTACATACTATACAGATTCCTTCAAATTTCATTGCAATTTTTCTCCAGCTCATTTTAACAAATCAATCTCCTTTTCAATTAATTCATCAAATGCCTCATCAAATTCAAGTTCAATGGAATTATTTTTTTTCAATGATAAGATGTATGGAAAGAAAAAGGTAGAAAATGTACTACGTGATACATGAAGTTTTTTAGATAAAGTGGATGCGATTACTTTGATTTTAGAACCGTCCCACCGCAATCTGTTCAACAATGGCCAAGAAAGATTGTACTGAGTGTATCTAGCAGAAGAGTCCTTTTCGTATAAAGAGAGTAAAATAGAATCAAGATACCTTAACAATCTCCAATTTTGTGTTTTCATAATTTTTCCATAGAGAAGATCAGCTTTAGATATAATCTCTAGTGCTTTAGACATTTTTTCGGGTGACAGATTACTTGTAATTATGCTTGAATAAAATGCGTTAATCTTTTCTCTAGGATCAATTCTTAATGAAAACAAAACAACTCGTGCTTCTTCAATTGATTGTGATTTGAAAAATGCATTTATTCCATCTTCTATGTTTAGAGATTCAAATGATTTTTCAGTATTAGGTTCAAATCCAGTAACCAGTGCTTGAGCAGAATTTATCATAGAACGAATGTCACCTTTTGAATCAGTGATTAATTTCATCATTCTACCAGGATTAATTTTTGCATTTTCTTTTTCTAGGATCATGTTGAGATATAATTTGAGAAATCTAGGTGATAACGGGTGAATCTGTAGAGTTTTTACGACTTTTTTGATTTTTTTCATTTTATCAGATGAATCATAATTTCCAGCAAGGACGATTGGAATGGTTGGTTCTTTTAAGATGTTAATGAGAGCTTCAACGCCTCCAAAATCAGAACGACCATGAATTCCATCAACTTCATCAATAAAGATCATAGGTTCACCAAGTACAGTTTGATTTCCTAATACAGGAGTTAGTATTTCTTGAATATTTTTTTTATTTCTAACATCACTTGCGTTAAGACTAATCATGTCATAACCAAATTGTTTTCCTGCAAGAAAACACAAAGTTGTTTTACCAATTCCAGGAGGACCAATCAACAAAAGAGGCTTTGTTCCTTTTTTCCATTTTCCAAACCACTCAACAAATTGTTTTCTAGCATCCTCATTTCCAACCATATCAAAAATATTGTCAGGTCTATATTTTTCTGACCACATCATTTGTATCACTTGGCAGGGAGATTTTGAGTCAAATCTGACCAGATATTTTCTTCTTGTAATTTTTTATACCAAAATTGATTGTAATGCTCAACTGTAAGGAATAAAAATTCCAAAAATTTCCTATGTGAAAAGTCATCAGGTAGTTTTTCAAGGGCGGCTCTAGCATCACTCAGATATGATTCACTATGCTTCATTGTCTCTTCAAACCCACTTTTCACGTCATTCATTTGTAAAGAATAGAATAACGGCCAAGATGGAATTTTTACTGCTTTATCTCTAATGCTGTCTTCAATTTCATTTCCACATCCAACGGATTCAGCTGCTTTTGCCATGCCAGTATAGAATATATCAGCTAAAGGTGCACGAGCCAACGCCATATTTCTACCTGCAGTACCCATTACAGAACGATATTTTTTGTAGCTTTCAACTAACTCTTCTTCTGTAATTGATGTAGGTTTATCTTTCAATTTTGTATCTAAGTATTGGCCAATTCTTGCTTGCTTGAATCCCTCTTCAAATTCTTTTAGTACATCTTCACCACCTTTTGAAATTTTTTCTCTGGCAAGTTTGAGAATATACGGATTCATTAGCTTGTAATCATCTAAATATTCCAAGTCTTCATCTTTATCTACAATTCGATCCATTGGCTCACTAAGATCAATTGCAATTATGTGACCATCTACAATATCTTCTCGCATTGTAGTGTTGTTATCATCTTTGAAATAGTCTGTTGATGCATCAAAAAGACCATTAAATACAGGAAATGTCATTTTTACAAAATTGGAATTTAAGATTCTTAGAACTCTGTCATGTAACGTATCAAAATCCTGTAGTTTAGATTTGATAGGGTCAATCTCAGAAGCATTCAGAATAATTTCTGTGGAACCTACCTCTTCTGCAAATTTTTGTTGTGTAGTGTTAGGAGATTCATCGGAGTTTATTTGATCAAATAGATTTTTGGCGAATCTTTTAGCAAATTCAGGAAATGTGTTTTCAGCTTCTTCTTTATAATGATTAAACTGCTTGAATCCTTTTGATTTGAATAAACCTTGCTTTATGATTTGTTTTCCTGGTTTGGTTCCCATCAAAGCACTTTTGCTAAAAATTGATTCATCTTTTCCACTCATAGAAACTTGTTAACAAATTCCTATTTATGCCTTCAAAGATCTATCACATTCGTCTGAATTCTGCTGCACCTTTTCCTGTGATTCTTAACTGAATTGATTTTCCAAATGGACCGCTTTTTTCTTCTGGTCTCATGAAACCTTTTTTCTCAAGATCTTGCAGGATTGCATCCAGATTGTTTGTTGATAGGTTAGCTCGTTTTTGAAGTTCTTCAAATTTTGAAACGTTAGTGATCAATAAACCAAGTACAATTTTTTCTTTGGACCAATTTTTTGTTGAAACTTCTTCTCTACGTGGTAATTCTTGGAAATTATCGGAAGAAGAAGATTCTTGGAAGAAATTTCCACGAGGGCTCTCAGGACGAGTAGGGATATTTTGTTTAATACCAGCACGTCTCAAAACTCTAGGAAGTATTCTGGCAAGAGGTATGATCAGAAATATGAGCAAGTAGATCCAGGAATAATTTTCTTCCATATTATACAGATAAGTTTCAAAATTAATAATGTATGTGTTGGCATTTACTGAGATTTCTCAAAAACACGGTATTCGCCTATGATAGAGTTACATTTGTGACAAGTGTATTGACCTCTTTCAATGAGAATTAATCCATCTGCTACAGGTTCATTTGGTTTTTCTTCTATCTGTATATTTGTCGGTCCATCAAATTCAGAATTACAAACTTTACAGAAATGTTTTAGCATTTTTGCAGTATCAAGCTTTTCAAGTGATGCCAAGAAGTGTTTGTCAATATTTGGGACAAGTTTTGATTTTGAGACTTCTTCGTCAGTTAGTTCTGCGTTAACCCATCCTCCTGATCCTTGTAATTCTATTGCTGTCAAAGTGATCTATTTTTTTTTAACATGAATAAAGACGTTTTCAAAAAACAAAAATTTGTAACTTAAATTATCCACAAATTTTGAGATTGTTATGGATACGAATCAAATTCTTAGAGAGGCATCAAGAAGAATTTATGAGGCGGTAAAAGACATGGCCGGCACTGAGAAAGCTGCAGGGGATTTTGGGAGAGGTGCAGGCGGAGATATTTCAAGAAATATCGACATTACTGCAGAGAATACAGTTTTGGATTATCTAAAAGAGATAAATTTTGAGTGTGTTGTTTTAGGCGAGGAATGTGGTCGTGTAGAATTATCAAAGAATCCAAAAGGCTTTGTAATTATGGATGCAATAGATGGTTCTGCAAATGCAGTTAGAGGGGTACCATTTTTTTGTTCATCATTAGCGTTTGCTACGGAAGATAGACTTAGCTCCATAACAGATGGGGTGATTACTAATCTTTCAACAGGTCAAATGTATTGGGCATCAGAAGGAAAAGGTTCTTTTCTAGATGAAAAACAAATTTCAGTTCACAAGGATACACCATTGTACAAAATAGTGGGAGTAAACACATCAGGAGCTACACCAGAAATAATGAAAAAGTTACAACCTGTTTTTGAGAATCATAGTCATACAAGACATTTTGGTGCAAATGCATTAGAGATGGCGATGTTTGCACAAGGTTTGATGGATGTTTTTATTGACTTGAGAGATAAAATTCGAATTCAGGATATTGCAGCAGGATACATAATTGTAAAAGAAGCAGGAGGCTTACTTTTAGATTCAGAATTTAATTCTCTTGACGCAGATTTGAGTTATGATACAAGAGTTTCTTTTGTAGCAGCAGCTAACCAAGAAATTTTAGATGATATTTTTCCTAAAAAGAATTAGTTTTATCCGTAGGATTCGTATTTGACTTCAAAAGTTCCATCTTCATGAGGATTATCTCTATTGACAAATCCTCTATCAGAAACAAAGTCCATTACTCCGTCAATTGTTCCTTGGTATCCACAAATGTAAATTCGAGTGTTCTCAGGTGTTACTTTTTCTCCAACCAATTCGTCTAGTGGAGATACACCCTCTTTATTTGGTTTGAAGAATTGTTCAACTCGTCCTGTATGACCCACCCATGATCTGTTAAAGAATTCTTTGGGTCTACTAATTGCAGCCCTATAGATAAAATTCCATTGATCTCTTCCACGTTCAATACTTTCATTTTCAAAATCAGTTAGGAGACGTTTGTAGCTTAATTCATCCACATAACTTGCTCCATGCAATACTACAAGTTGTCGTTTATCATTTGTGTCATGAAAGTGATGTGCAAATGCAATGAAAGGTGCAAGACCAGTACCACCACCAACACACACAACTCGTCTATTATCAGGTTGTCCGTCATGATATGTGTCTTCTATTAGTAAATCTTCGCCAGTAGGATCACCAAGTAAGACTTCGTCACCTACACTTAGATAAAATAATTCAGTTGTTACTCTACCTGGCAATGGTTTTCTTACCCATCTAATTACAAATTCAAAATAGTCTCTATTTTCAGCATGAGATGCAATAGAATATGCACGTTTAACAATCTTATTTTCAGCAGCAACTGGTAGTCCTATGGTAAGAAATTGACCAGTTTCGTATTTTGGCATGCCGTTAACTGGCACAAGTCTAATTACAACTAGATCTTCTTTTAACAATTCAGTGTAGATGATCTTTGCTTTTGTCTCAGCCATGCATAAAATTTTCTTAGTTTGGATAAATGTATTTCTGTTCAAATGTTGACCGTCTGGTTTTTATATAGAAAATTTCGAAGGCAAAAATGAGTATAATGGTAAAACTATCATGTATGGATTACGGATTTGATTGCGCATATGAAATAGAAGGCGAAGTTGGACATGTAATTGATGAATATGGAAAACATAGTAACGACGAACATGGAATAGAATATTCTGTTGAGGCTCTAACACAAGTAATTTTAAGACAACAGAGTTAATCTAGATTCTTTTCATTGATTCAGATAAGATTGTAATCTCTTTTGTGATGATTTTTTCAACCGCTGGAACTATACCTGCTCTAAGTTTGGTATTTTCTTCATAGATTTCTGCAACTTGGTCTTGGAAAAGTAATTTGATTCCAGGTAGCTCCATAATATTTTCTTCAACAGCTCGTGGTTCAGAGATATCTAAGATGAGAGTTCCTTTTTTCTTTTCTTGCATGACTAGCTTAATTCTGTCAAGATTAATTACAAAATAATCAGCAGTTGTTGCAACTATAATAATGTCGAATTTGTCAAATCCGGCAAGTACTTCTGCAAATTCTACAGGAGTGCCACCTAGAAGTTGAGAGAAATTTGTGCAACGTTCTAGCGTACGACTAGTCACTTTGAAAGGGATTTGTTTTTGACCTAATGTTTTAGCAACCATTGCAGCAGATTCACCTGTACCTATGATCAAAACTTTCTTTTTTGCATCTAACCCAACTTTTTCTTCTATTAGATTTAGTGCAACATCACCTAATGATATAACATCTTTACTGATTTGAGTTGAGTCTCTAATTGAGCCTGCAAGCCTAATTACACTATCAAATAATTTGTTAAGAATTTTTCCTGAATGTCCTGAATTTTTTGCAGTTTCTAATGATTGTTTAATTTCATCAATAACTTCTTGTTGACCAATCACCACAGAATCTAATCCACAAGCTAATCTTAGGAGATGAAGATATACATCATCATCTTTGAAAACTTCAAGTGTTTGATCAAAATGATCAATATCAATTTGTTCTATGCTAGAATTTTGTTGCCATATTTCTTTCATTTGATTAATTATCAATCCTTTTCCTTCAGGTCTACGTGCATCGGTAGTATCGTCAGTTTCAAGATTGCTAACAGTAAAGATTTCAACTCTACTTGAGGTTTGAATAATAATGCATTCTTCAACACCTGGAATTTTTTTAAAAGCATCATATGCAGCTGTGATGTCAGTGAATGCAAATCTTGAAAGAGAATGTAATGGAACATTTTTGAAAGTAACGCGTGCATTCAAAACATCAAATTTAACTTCACTCAACATATATCACCAAAATATCAATCTCGTAGTTTTGTTCGTCCATCTTTTGCAGTTCTAAAAACATTCATTCCAAGATAATAATTATCATGTAATGAATCTAGGTATGTAAGGTCTTGTTCAATTTTTGCAATATCATCAGGTAAAGATTCAGGATCATTTCTAAGACGTTCTAGTTTTGCTTGTAGTTCATCGCCTAGAACAGTAATTCCAGTTTCATAATTGGAAGTTCCACCATAGCGTTCATCTAGAATGTTTTGAGGATCGTAATTAGGAGTTGTATCTTCATAGTTGAGAGCTTTTCTTGTAACTTCGTCTTTTTCAGCTTCAGAAAGGATAGGTTTAGGAAATCTTTCTTCTTTGTCCAAGAAAAATTCTGGTTCTCCCATCACTCGTCTAAAAATTTGTTCACCTTTTCTTCTGTATGAATAATCAGGATTGCTAGATGCTTCATCTTTGACTTCTTCTGCAATTGCCTTGAATTCATCTTCCGCAGCTTTTACTGCAGCTGCTTTCAATTCCTTAGCTTTTGCAATTGCTGCTTCTGCTGCTGCTTCTGCTTTTTCTGCAGCTTTTGCTGCTGTGTCCGCAGCTTTAGATGCCTTGATTGATTTTGCAGGAGTCTCTGTTTTTGATGCTTTAGTTGTTTTTGGAGTTTCTTTTGGAGATTCCTTAACTTCTGATTCTTTTTTATCCTCAGACATCAATTTTTCACTAAAGTTGCCCGATTTTAATATTATTGTGTCGTATAGATTTGAATCTTCTGCGATCAAACAATCTTAAAATTTTAAGAAAGAAATGGCGCCCTCGGCGGGATTTGAACCCGCGTCTCAGCCGTGACAGGGCCGAATTCTAGACCGGGCTATACTACAAGGGCAGTATTTACAAGAAAAAGAATTGCTGGTTTTAAAGTTTCCATTTTTGATTTCAAACTGTAAAAGACTAAATTATACAGTAAAGGGAAAACGCAAGGGGTCTATAGCGCAGCCAGGTAGCGCACCGGCCTTTTAAGCCGGCTGTCGTGGGTTCGAATCCCACTAGACCCGCGTCTATTTTGTAAGTGTTTTAACGCGTTTTTCTAATAAAGTTAAAGATTTTTTCACACTGTCATTTTGAGTTTTGACAGATTTTTTCAGTGTAATAATTTTGCGGGTTCTTTGCCCAATCATTCGTGTTTGTTCTGCAGTACCAGAAGAGCCTTTTGATTTTCGTTGTTTAAGAGATGAAGAGATGGTAGTTTTTTGGATTAATTCAAAAAGTTTTGCAGGTTTAATATCTTTAATTCCAAGAGATTTAATTTCATCTAGATCAAGATCAGAGAGTAGTTTTTTGGAATTGTGCGATAACTGAACAAGATTACCAACAATGTTATGTGCAGTACGAAATGGAATTTTTTCAAGGACTAGGTTTTCAGCTAAATCTAACGCAACTAGAAATCCCTCCTCAGTTGCTTTTTGCATTTTTTCTTGATTAACAATGAGATCAGAGAGCATTGATTTTATGATAATTAATGCAGTGATAGATATTTTTGATGTAGACCAGATTGAAGATTTTATTTGCTGCAAGTCTCGACTATATCCAGAAGAAAGTCCTTTGGTAGTAGTTAAGATGGAGGTCAAATATCCAATAACCTGGGATGTCTTTCCACGTGTAAGCTCTAAGATGTCTGGATTTTTCTTTTGTGGCATTACACTTGAAGGAGATGTAAAATCATCAGATAGTTCAATGAATGAGAATTCGGCTGATGACCAGATGATAAAGTCCTCAGCTAGTCTACTTAGGTTTGTCATCATAATTGCAGAACTTGCAACATATTCAGCTACAAAGTCACGTGTGCTTGTAGCATCAATTGAGTTTTCAATAAGAGATGCAAATCCAAGCATCTTTGCAGTACTGTCTCTATCAATAGGTAAACTTGTTCCACCTATAGGACCCGCACCCAGAGGACTCTGATTAACACGGGTGTACAATGACATGAATCTATCTAAATCACGCAATAATGAATCAGCATAAGACAAAAGATAATGAGAGAAAACTCCAACTTGAGCTTGTTGAAGATGGGTATAAAGTGGCATTATTGTTTTAGTATTTTCTTGTGCTGTTTTTAGTAGAGTAGAAATTGTTTCAAGTAGACATTGTAAAAGTATGTTAATGTCATCACGAATTTTTAATCTTATATCAAGTGCGACTTGATCATTTCGTGAGCGCGCAGTATGCATTTTTCCACCATTTTCAAGTCCAGTTTTCTTGATTACCAGGGATTCAATCAGTTCATGAATATCTTCTGGTTCAAAGTCAGGTTGTGATATGTTTCCTCCCTTTAATTCTTCTAGTGCAATCAGAATTTTTTTTACTTCAGTTTTTGTTATGAGTTTATTTTCATATAGCATGATAACATGCGCTTCACTTCCAACAATGTCATAAAATGCAATATCAGAATCGTCTTTGATTGATGAAACATAACTTAGAGTGATATCATCAAGATCTTTTCCCAATCTAGAACGATACATCAACTTGGATTCAAAATCGCTATATATAGCAACTACGGATTCAATTCGATGACACAAGATGTTAAACAGCTAAGAGTGAAAATCTTCGATGAATTATCACAAATTGTAGATCCTGAGATCAACACAACAATTACAGAATTGGAATTAATTGATGAAGTAGACATTAGTGAATCGAATGTTAAAGTTGATTTGCATCTAACAAGCCCTTTTTGTCCAGCTGTTTTTGGATTTAAAATTGCACAAGATATTCACGATAATTTATTGGGAATACAAGGAATTGATGACGTAAAGGTTAATGTCTCAAACCACTTTATGGCAGAGCAGATTAACAATCAAGTAAATAACAGCCCAAATCCTCACAAAAAAGATTAGTCTCTAATTCCTAGAAGATATCCTCTCAAAAGTTGAATTCCCATTGCAGGATCAACTCCTTTTGGACAAACTTGGCTACAAGAGCCAGCAAAGTGACATCTCCATATTCCATGAGATTCATCTATAACTTTGAGTCGTTTGTTTTTTCCTTTGTCTCTGTCATCTGCAATGTATCTATATGCTTGAGCCAATGCTTGAGGACCAACAAATGTCGTATCCATAGCCATGGTTGGACATGCAGAGTTACACAATCCACATTTGATACAGCTAGAAAATTGGATATATTTTTCAACATTTTCAGGACTTTGTAGAAATTCTCGTACTCCACTTTCAGGGTCAATTTCAGAATCATCTCTAATCACATATGGCATGACTTTTTTGTGGTTGTTTATCATTCGATCAAAGTTAACTGCCAAATCACGGACTAAAGGATAGTTATCCATCGGTTCTACTGTAATAGTGTCAGAATTTAATTCAGAAATTTTTGTAAAACATGCCAAAGCAGGTTTACCATTAATTTTCATTCCGCAAGAACCACAGGATGCTTGTCTACAAGAATATCTAATTCCAACAGAGTGATCTAGATGTGATTTTACATCTAGTAAAGCATCCAAAACAGTTGTCCATTTTTCAATAGGAACTACAAACTCATCAAATCTCTCTTCAGAACTTACATTTGGATTACTTCGCTTAATTTTTAATTTTATAGATTTTGTAGAAGAGACAATTGTTTGAGAACGTTCTTCTGATAATTTAGGATGAATTGTTGCCATTACACCAACCCCATACTTGTCATAATTATAGTTCGTGAACCATATGCAATTAATCCTGCCATTGCTGCAAGACAGCCAAATGTTACAACTTTTTCATATGCGGGACCCTGATGCATTTCCAATAGAATTACTCTCAACCCATTAAATCCGTGAATAGAGATTAAGATGAGCAATAGTTCGAGTAATAGTGCATATCCTACACTTTCATAATTTGCAATTACATTTTCATATTGTAATGATTCATGGAAGTTTTGAGTCAGTCGCATTAGTATGTGAACGACTGTCAAGAACAGTGCACCTATGGCAGTGCCATAGTGTATTTTCATTATGACGCTTTCTCTTAATATCATCATGAGAACATAACCGCCATTCCGTACCACATTGCAAGAGCTGCCATACCTAATGTTGCATAGATACATGCCTTACCCTTCATGTTAATTGATTGAGGTTTGTATGGATAATCAGGTCTCTCTGTTTTACCAATACCATAACCCATTTGTGCAATCATTAATCTAATTCCATTTCCAGTATGAAAGACACACATTCCAATAACTAACGCCAAAAAGAGATGGCCTTCAGTAGTTTGTGTCAGTTCTAATGATTTGTCCCAGACAGCTTTTCCATCTAAGATGTGACTTGTTTCATAAATATGACCTATGAAATATGCTAAGAGACCAAGACCTGTTAAACGCATTAAAAGCCAAGCGAGTCGTTCTATGCCAAATTTTCCAATCTTACCAGGATTAAGCCATCCTTTCAGTCCTTCTCTTGCACCAGTCTCTCGTTCCATCAGTATTTTCTCTCCACAGGTTTGTATTTAGTTATAGTAACTGGATGCTTCTTCATAATTGGTTCGTTTGGATCATAGTAAGCCAGTGTGTGGTGAAGGAAATTGGCATCATCACGTGTAGGGAAATCAGTTCTAGCGTGAGCCCCACGAGATTCTTTTCTGTTTAGCGCGCCCAACAATACGACTTCAGCAACACGGAACATCGAGTCTAGCTCCATTACATTTTGGAAGTTTGTGTTGTATTCTTTTGCTGAATCATCAACATGCTTCCAAGTTTTCTGTTTTAGTTCACGAATTTTTTTGAGACCTTCAGCCAAATCATTGTGATTTCTATAAACATAGGCTTTTGCGTTTAGAGTTTCAGCAACTTCTTGTTTTACTTCGTATGGATTTACTTCACCACGTCCACGGAATATACCATCAAAGATTCTAGTTTCCTCTGCAGCTACTAGATGAGCAGGGAATTGTGCAGAAGTGTGTTCTTTTTCAATATAATCAGCAGCCAGTGAACCAGTAATTTTTCCCCACACAATACATTCAGAAGTAGAGTTTGCACCTAGACGATTTGCTCCATGAACACTGTTACATGCAGCTTCACCTGCAGCCCAAACTCCTTGTAGTTCAGCTGCACCATCAATGTTTGTGTGAATTCCACCCATCATGTAATGGCATACAGGTCTAACGTCAATTGGTTCATCAGCAGGATCAATTCCTGAGAATTTAATTGAGATTTCTCTAATGCCTCCTAGTTTAGATCTAATTGTTTCATCTCCTAGATGTCGCAAGTCTAATTTCATACAGTCTTCTCCTGTTTCGTGTTTAAACCCACGACCTTCATTAATCTCAGACATTATAGAACGTGAGACAATATCACGTGGAGCTAATTCCATTTTTCCAGCTGCATAATTTTTCATGAAACGATCACCATCTTTGTTTAGTAGATAGCCACCTTCACCTCTAGCACCCTCTGTGATTAGAATTCCAGAGGGCAATATTCCAGTAGGATGAAATTGAACAAACTCCATATCTTTTAGACCCATTCCTGCACGATAGGCCATGTCCAGACCATCAGGAGTTGACGATAAGGCATATGTCGAATAACTAAAAATTCTTCCTGCGCCACCAGTTGCAATTATCAATGCTTTACCTTTGATTGTGTAGAATGTTCCAGAAGATGTTTCTATGGCAGTAATTCCACAAAATTGTTTGCCATCATGTATAATAGATGTGATGTACCATTCGTTTAGAAATTCTATATTGTCAAATTTTTGACATGTGTCGTATAATGTCTGCATTTCAAAAAATCCAACTTTGTCAATAGCATAGGTTGCACGTGGAAAGCTATATCCACCAAAATTACGTTGATCAATTTTTCCATTTTCTTGTCTAGACCAAGGCATTCCCCAATGTTCCAATTGAAAGATTTCATTTGGCATCATGTGGCATAATTTTTCAGCCACATCCTGATCAGCCAGAAAGTCGCTTCCTTTGACTGTATCATAAATGTGAGATTCTATTGTATCTCCTTTTTCTTCTTGAATGACTGCTGCAGTTCCTCCTTCAGCAGACACGGAGTGAGAACGCATAACTTGTGTTTTTGCCACTACGCCAATCTTGATTTTAGAATTCTTTTTTGCAGCCTCGATAGCAGCGCGTAGTCCTGCCAGTCCAGAACCTGCAATGATTAAATCAAATTCAATAGAATCCGTCATTAATGAATAAAATCAGAATAGGTTACTTATGTATTATAACAAAGAATCAACGATCGAATCATTAATATATATCACTAGTGATATCACTAGTGATGTTTGAAGAATGGGCTCAAAGAGTTGGAAGTGCAGTGCCAAGAGGATTTTCAAGATATTACATCTTAAAGCAATTACAAAAAATGCCACATACAGGAAAGGAAATTATTAATTCTGCAGTTGAAGAAAGCGACGGAAAATGGAAACCTTCTCCAGGATTAATTTATCCACTATTAGGTAGATTATTGGATGAAGGTTTGATTGAAGAAACAGAAGATGGAAAGTATCAGATTACAGATAAGGGGAAAACAATCTCACAAGATTTGGAGATATTTAACAAAAATATGAAAGACCAGTTAGATACAGTGATGAAAATGGCCAATGTTGGAAAATTTATGGCAATGGATGTTTTGGAAAGAGTCACCATATTAGGTAATTTATTGAGTTCAAATGTTAGCAAAATGACAAATCATGAAGTTGAAAAATATAAAAAATTTCTACAGGCAGAACTAGAAAAGATAAAAGAAATGGATTCAAAAAAATAGGATTTCAGGCTAATCATAAATAAAACAGGGTTAGATAGATTTCATGAAAAAACTTCGTAGGCTAATTAATGATAAATCAAAACCACTAGTGGTTCCAGGAGTGTATGATGCAATTGGAGCAAAGATTGCTCAGAAGGTTGGATTTGAAGCAATGTTTCAAACAGGATACGGTACATCTGCCACACTGTTAGGAATGCCAGATTATGGGTTCATCGGATTGTCTGAGACTACAGATAATGCCAGACGTATAGCAAATGCAATATCAGTTCCTTTAATTGTAGATGTAGATACAGGTTATGGAAATGCATTAACTGTTAAAAAATTAATTCAAGATTTACAAGTTGCAGGAGCATCAGGCATATTTCTTGAAGATCAAAAATGGCCGAAAAGATGTGGGCATATGAAAGGAAAAGAAGTCGTTCAAAAAGAGGAATATGCGGAAAAATTAGCAGCTGCTGTAGATTCAAAGCAAGATAAAGATTTCATCATAGTGGCAAGAACTGATGCAAGAGCCACAGAAGGATTAGATGATGCAATCGAGAGAGGCAAATATTACAAGAAGGTGGGGGCAGATTTGATTTTTGTTGAGGCACCAAATTCAATAGAAGAGATGAAAATCATTGGAAAGTCAATAAATGCGCCATTAGTTGCAAATATGATTGAGGGTGGTGCAACACCAATTAGTTCAACTTCGACCCTACACAAGATGGGCTTTCAGCTTATCTTATATCCACTTTCCATATTGTATGCAAACACATTTGCAACCATGAAAATACTGAAAGAATTGAAGAGTAAAGGTACCACTACAAGACTGAAAAAAAACTTGGTGAATTTTGATCAATTTAATGACATTGTAGAATTGTCAAAATTTAGAAAATTAGAGAATAAATATTCAAAATAAAAAAAGAAAAAACTAGTAAAGAGTTTATTGAGTATTTCTCTTTACTTCAATTTCTATTGTGGAAACATTTCTTGTCTTACCGTCTTGTGACTCTAAACTTTCAGAGCCTATGGATATATTTCCAATGCTATATCCGGAGTTTTCGGTCTTTCTTGAAATTATTTGTGCAACATCTACGGCTCTACCGATACTCATTCCTCGAGCTTTGATGCTGACAGAAGGCAAGTTGGCCAATTGGATTAACGTTGAAGTAACGTATGCCATAATTGGTTTTTTACCTATGAATACAGTGTCTCGTTGTTCGGTCGACATGCGAGTAAAATATTACGAGGATAATTTAAATCTAAGACAGAATGAATAGAGAAGAAATTATCGAATTACTCAAAAATGATGATTCAAAGCAAAATGTCATGTCTACATTGACTCAAATCGAAGATCCAGGGATATTACAAGAAATGATAAGATTGTTCGACGATGAGAGAATAGAGATCAGAGGAGAAGTATTCAGTACATTATTTCTCAATCAAAAGGATATCTCAAAGCAGTTAATTTGTGGACTAGCACATGAGAGTAAAAATGTACGAGCATACGTTACACTAGTATTAGCAAATAGAAATGAAAAAAATGCAATTCAAGAAATTTTAAGATTAACAGATGATCCTAGTGGATTGGTCAGAACTTGTGCATATGGCGCATTAGGACATTTGGAAGTTAAAGAGGGAGCAGACAAATTGCATGATGGGATTTTTGATTCAAACATTGAGGCGGTAAAAAGTGCAGCATATGCATTATCAAGGGTTGGAGAGAAGATTTCACAAAAAGAGATTGATGAATTAGAAAAGTCGGATGATCCAGACTTTGAAAAAATTTTAAAATTTTTTAATTAAATGGTGGACCGAAAGGGATTTGAACCCTTGACCCCACGCATGCCATGCGCGTATTCTACCAGTCTGAACTACCGGCCCATATTGAACCTAAACGGTTCGTTTTTTAAAAAATTTACCAACATTTAACTTAATTCTATTTTTGATAGAAATAGTTGTAGCTAATTTCAGCGGAACTTATAAGGAAACTAATATGGAGTTTATTATGGTTGAAGATAATTATGCAACATTAACTTATGCACAATTACTTAAAGAAGATTTAGGAATATTTCGTCTTGTTCCAAAAGAGGGAGGCATTCCAGATTTCAAAGCAGGACAATTTTTAACAATTGGAATGCCAGTGAAAGCAGAAGGTGGCAAGGTAGTCAGACGTGCATATTCAATTGCATCACATCCTGAAAATAAAAAATGTTTTGAGTTTGTCATCAGATGGGTACGAAAACCATTTCCAGGTAGATTAACAACTGAACTATTTAATGCAAAAGAAGGAGATGAGATTCGTTGGCTTAAACCAACAGGTCACTTGACAATTAATGATGAATTACCAAATGGAGAACCAGATACAAGAAGAATTGTATGTATTGGTGGAGGAACAGGATTAGCGCCATTTGTAAGCTATGCACAACATCTTCATGATATAGGAGATAAGAGAGAGATTGTGGTGTTGCATGGAGCAAGTTATGTTGATGAACTAAGTTACAAACAACTTCTCACTGATTTAGAAAATGAGAGTATAGATAGAGGAGCAGACAAATGGAATTTTAAATATAGAGCAGCAATTAGTAGACCACAAGAATGGTTTAATCGTGCATGGAGAGGTCAAACAGGAAGAGTTGAACAATTCCTAAGATCCAAAATGGGCGAACAATCACCATTAGAAGAATTGGTTGGAGAAAGAATTACTAAAGAAAATACAATGTTCTACATTTGTGGGTGGCAAGGAACCATTGACGGAACAATGGATTTCCTTGCGAACAAAGATTTCGTAACAGAGAGAAATAAACGTGAAGATGGTAGTTATGAAGTCAAATTCGAATCATATGGATAGAAAAAATTCCTACAACAAAGTTCAATTATTGAAATACAAGACCAAGATAATATCATCATGACAATTGCAATTTACTTGGCACATTTGAACCCAGTTACAAATGCACATGCAGAAATTATCAAAGATTTGGCAAAAGAAGACAATGTAGTAGTCATGCCAGTTAGATTTCTTGTTGAAAGTACTGAAATTAACAGCAAAAGCTTCCCATTTACATTTGATGTAAGGAAAAAGATGCTAGAATCAGTATTTGGTGATTCAATAACGGTTTCAGCAAATTATACTTTTCATGCGCCTTTTAAGAAATATTTTCCACCTCTTGTTTCAAAAGGTTCATGGGAATTAAGAAAAGAAATTCTTAGTGAAATTAAAGGAGAATATTATACATACACAGGAGATAAGGCAGAAGGATTGATGTTGAAATTATACCGATTAAAGCCAAAGATTGGCCAGAGAAAAGAACTCTCTGCTACATCAGTAAAAAATGAGATGTACAAATCAGCAACAGGGGAAAAAAGCGATTGGGATAAGCATGTTCCAAAATCAGTTGCTGAGATAATCAATGAAAATTGGAACATCATTGAGAAATTCGCCTCAGTAGAAGATAAAACAATGAGAGTGTTAGGTATGAAATTCCCAAGAGAAGGGTATAGTTAGTTATAAAATAAATAGACAAAATTCTAGAATTTTTTGTGAGTTCAATATCTGAGTTAATTTGGTTTGACGGAAAATTCGTTAAACATAGAAATGCAAAGATCCCAGTAACAACCCATGCAATTCATTATGGAACATCCATTTTTGAAGGAATTAGAGCATATTGGAATGGAGAAAAATTAAACATATTCAGATTAGATGAACATGTTACCAGATTTAGAAATTCAGGTAAGTTTTATGACATTACATTAAGATTTTCAAATAAAGAAATTAAAGATGCAATAATCAACTTATGCAAAAAGAATAAGATTAAGACTTCATGTTATATCAGACCATTTTATTTTGTTGGCCAATATGGCATTAATTTACACGTAACACGAAAGGCGCCAACACATGCAGTCGTCTTTTGCTTTCCATTTGGAGACTTGTTTAATAAAAATGGCATAACAGCTTGTATTTCAAAATGGAAGAAATTTAATGACAGTTCAACTCCAACACAAGCAAAGATGGGAGGAAATTATCTAAATTCTATCTTAGCCACACAAGATGCAAAAAAGAGAAAATTTGATGAAGCGATTCTATTAGATAAGGATAACAAAGTGAGTGAAGCGCCTGGGGAGAATATCTTCATTGTGAAGAATGATACATTGATCACACCTCCACTTTCATCATCAGCATTAGATGGAATAACAAGAAAATCAATATTGGAATTTTCAAAGAATATCAAGATTAAATCAAAGATAAAAGAGATTTCAAGTGATGAATTAAAAAAAGCAGATGAAGTGTTTTTGACTGGAACAGCTGCAGAGATAACTCCAGTAATTAAGATTGAAACAAAAAAGATAGGCAATGGAAAAGTCGGAGATATGACAAAACAAATTATGAATACATACAGTGAGATAGTAATGAATAATAACAAAAAATTTTCCAAGTGGTTAACAAACGTGTATTAAAAATGAAAGTTATTCAAATTGGAACTGGTGGGTGGGGCAAGAATCATTGTAGAGTTTTATCAGAATTTGGCGTACTCTCAGCTATTTGTGATATGAATTATGAAAGAGCAAAGGAATTTGGAGAGAGATACAATGTAAATTATTACAAAACAGTAGAAGAATTATTTGAAAAAGAGGATTTTGATGCAGCTTTTATTTGTACACCAACATCAACTCATTCAGAGTTAGCTTCAAAATTAATTGAAAAAAAGAAACATGTTTTTGTAGAAAAACCAATGACATATCTTTCTGAGGACGGTGAAAGATTAGTTGAGAAAGCTAAAAAGAATAAAGTCACCCTAACATGTGGATATATTGAGAGATTTAATCCTGCAGTAGCTCATGTGAAAGAATATCTAAAATCAAAAAAATTTGGAGATTTGATAAGACTAGAATTTTATCGTGAGCATAGAATGCCTCTACATATCAAAGATGTTGGGATAATTTATGACACAAGTGTTCATGATATTGATACCGCAATGTGGCTTTTTGATGAAACACCCCAAGTGGTATTTGCAAAATCAGGGCAGATAAATCATGAACACGAAGATTTTGCTACAATAATGTTGGGCTTCAAAAATAATAGAATAGCCACAATTTCTTCAAATTGGATCACACCAACTAGAGTGAGAAATTTCAATGCAGTATGTACAGATGGACGAATTTTTTCAGATTTCATTACTCAAGAGATACGTGTTGAGACAGACAAAGGAACTGAGAATCCAAACAGCAAAAAAGAAGAACCATTATCATTAGAAATTAGAAATTTTCTAGACGCGATTGAAGATAGAGATGAGTTAAGAGTAAAACCAGAACATGCTGTAAATGTCACAAAAATTGCAGAAGCAGCTCTTTTATCTAGTCAAAAAGGAATCCCAATTTATCTGGATATAAAATGAAAAAAAATCTATTAGATATTTTAGCATGTCCTATGTGTAAGAATCATCCACTAGAATTAATTGAGATCAAATCAAAAAATGATGAGATTCAAGAGGGTGCAATTTACTGTACTTCATGTAAGAGACATTTTCTAATAATTGAAGAAATTCCAGTTATGCTTCCAGATGAATTAAGAGACAAGAAACAGGAAGACGAATTTCTTAAAAAAAATAGAGAGGCACTTCCAGAAAAGATTATCATTCAAGGAAAACCCTGGCATTTGTGATCAGATTGGTTGAAAATTTTATTTCAGAAAAAGCAAAGATTGGAGATAATGTGAAAATATGGCATTTTGCATATGTTGGAGATAATACAGAGATTGGAGATAATGTGAAAATTGGTTCACTATCTCATGTGGACTATGATGTGAAAATTGGAAACGATACAATGATTGAAGGATTGGTTTACATCCCACCGTTATCAAGAATTGGAAAAAATGTTTTCATTGGACCTTCAGTTTCATTGACAAATGATCCATTTCCACCAAGTGAAAAGTTAATCGGGGTTACAATAGAAGACAATGCAATAATTGGCAGTAGAGCTGTGATCAAGGCAGGAGTAACAATTGGCGAGAATAGTGTAGTTGCAATGGGCGCAGTTGTAACAAAAAATGTGTCAGCAAATACAGTAGTTGGCGGAGTTCCTGCTAAGATGATGTATTCAAAAGAAGAATATGATAAAAAACAATTAGATTGGAAAAATTCTAACTAGTTCTGAGATTCGCTTGAAGCAGAGTTTGCCATTCCAGAAAGTAATTTATCAATCTCATAAATTGCAAGTTTATCACGACCTAGAAGACTGAATTTTTGTAGAATGTTTTCAAATTGTTGTTCTTCTTCAATTTGCTCATTGACAAAGAATTGTAAAAATGTGAATGTGTTATGATCTTTATCTTTTTGAGCAATATCTACCATTTTATTTATGGCTTTAGTTACTACTTGTTCATTGGATAATGCGGTTTTACAAATTGATTCTAAAGATTTGAAAGTTTTTGGTGGTTGTTTTAGACCAGGAATAATTGCACCGATGCCTTGACCGTTTAAGAAATTTACAAATTTTAACATATGTTGATGTTCTTCTTCTGAATGAGAGTAGAAAAATGCTGCAGCACCATCATATCCAGTTATTTCACACCAAGAAGCAGCAGAGAGATATGAATTTGCAGCGTTGGCTTCCATAGCAATTTGATTGTTTAATGCCTTTACTAGTGTACGAGAAATTTTCATATCATGTTTTATTATCTGGAGTTAAAATACTTCACGATAATTATTCTAAGCTAAGTACAAAAGTTCTAAATTGAACCTCAATTATGCAATCATATGTCAGATAGCGCATTAATGGAGAAGTTTGAACAAGAAATATGGTCCAAAGTTCCTCATAGAGAAGAAAAAGATGGAAGAGTGGATATTGTTAATGCCACACCTCTAATTGATCTCACCAAGGATCTTAAGGAATGTGCAAAAACAGTCTATGATGTAGATATTAGTAACAAAGATTTCAAAATTTATGGAAAATTTGATTGTACACTGCTAACAGGCTCAATCAAAGTCAGACCTGCTGCAAACATAATTCATGATGCAATTTCCACAGGCAAGATAAGTTCTGGGACAACAGTGATTGAAGCAACCTCAGGAAACTTTGGAATTGCATTAGGATTGTTATCAAAGATTGGCATAACTGCAATTGCACTTGTTTCAAGAAAACTTCAGGAGGGGGTTTTCACAGAATTAAGGAATGGAAATATTCGAATCATGGATTTAGACATGGATATTTGTCCTGCACCAGGAATGGAGAATAAACAAGATGAACTGCTTGCAAAAGCTACTGCTGCAAACATTCGCTCACAGATGATTGAGCTTGGATTTGAACCTGAAACTTTTGATAACAATATCTCAGACATTGAGACACTTTTAGCAAAAAAAGATATTATCAATCTAGCAAAATTCCTTGCAAAAATTTACAATTTGTTCTGCCCAGAACAATACGATAATGATTTGAACATTGATGCTCATAGAACCGTAACAGGTGTTGAAATTGATCAACAATTACATGAAAATGGAGAATCATTAGAAAATTTCAACGTTGTTTGTACATTTGGAACTGGAGGAACATCGGGCGGTCTTAGTAGATATTTCTCTGAACAATACAATAAGAAAGGTGTTCATGTGGTATTTCCACCAGATCAGCAAGATGTTGCAGGAATTAGAACGGTAGGTAATGCAGATGGTCTCAAATATTATGATCCAGAAAAATATGCAGGTAAACATCAGATAGATTTTGAACAGACAAAGCCACTACTGAAATTTTTTGTTGACAAAGGACACGATATAGGGGAAAGTAGTGCTCTTGAACTTTATGCATCTTTACAGATGATATACAAGAATGGAGGAAATTATGTTGTTATGATTTGTGATGGAATTGACAAATATAAAAAGAACTTTGAAAAGATTGGAAATACAGTTACACCTACACAAGTAAGTCAACAAGAAGTTGCATCAAATGCAAATGAATACGACAAGGTGATATGGATTCATACTCAATATACACCACGTGAGGAAGGAATTGAATTACTTGCAAAATCTCTCGGGATTGATAAAGGTAAGATTGTGGTACCAAATGCTAGAACTGCACAAGAATTACTATCAGGACAACAAGTTCCAGAAGAAATAGATCATGCACTGCAGGATTCTAATGGAAAATCATTAATGGTGTGTATGGCGGGTAGAACATCACTCATGGCGGCTAATGTTTTAGCAGAAAAAGGTATTAAAACTGATAGTCTTACAGGCGGAATTTCCGGTATTGCACAGAGTGAAACCAAGGAAATTTCAGAGATAGTTGAACAAGCATCACAGTTTTGAGATTTATTAAGATACTGTGAATAAAAGAAATTTATGAAGTGTCTTTCAGTTTGTCAACCATTTGCAGAATTAATTGTTCAAGGAAAAAAGACAATTGAATTAAGAAAGTGGAATACTAAATTTCGAGGTGAGTTTTTGATTCATGCTGCAAAAAAGATCCTTAATGAAGATTGTAAACGAATGAATTTTTCACCATCATCATTGACAACAGGTGCAATAATAGGAAAAGTAAATCTAGTGAATGTAAAAAAGTATGATTCAGATAAAGAACTTTATGCTGATGAAAAAAAACATCATTCATTATCAGATTATACAGAAAATAAATATGGATTTATTTTAGAAAAACCAAAAAAATTGAGAATTCCTATTCCATATTCTGGAAGGCTAAATTTCTTTGAATTTCAACCAGATAAAATAAAAAATAATGATATCAAAATAGATCTTTTTGAAGAAGAGTACCGATACATGTGGATTAATCATCATTAATTTCAGTACGAGACTATAACAAGACCCATGTATATATAAAGGGAGTATTTAAAAGAGTAAAAATGCCACAGACAAAACCAATAGTAAGTGTAGAAAACGTGGTAGCATCTGCATCAGTTGATCAAAAAATAGATCTAAATGATATTACGAAAAAATTTCCTGATACAGAATACCATCCAGACCAATTTCCGGGTTTAGTTTTTCGCTTGGAGAGTCCAAGAACTGCTACACTAATCTTTAGAACGGGTAAAATGGTATGTACCGGTGCAAAATCCGAAGAGATGGCAGTAAAAGCTGTTCAAACAGTTGTAAAACAATTACGTAAAGGAGGCATAAAGATTAAGAAAGATGCAGTCATTACTGTACAAAACATTGTTGCTGCAATCAATCTAGGAGGAAAGATCCATTTGGAGCAAGCAGCAAGAAAATTGCCACGAAGTATGTATGAACCTGAACAATTTCCAGGTTTGATTCACAGAATGCTTGATCCAAAAACAGTAATTCTTCTATTTGCATCAGGCAAGCTTGTATGCACAGGTGCCAAAAAAGAGGCAGATGTGTATAGATCTGTACATAACCTACACTCCACATTAGAAGAAAAAGAATTAATGATCTACGACGCGTAGATTTTCCAATTCTATTTATTATTTTTAAATTTTCTTTAGTTCTTCCTCAATCTCAAGTAGAGTTTTATTTTTTGGATCTAGTTCCCTCATCTTATCACAACATTGGATTACTTTTTCTCGATTTTTGAGGTTTATGTATACGCTGGCTTTTATTGCTAAAGCATCTAGATCAAATTCACCAATATCCAAAACATCATTCATATATTGAATGGTTTTTTGCGAGTCGCCCTTGATGTAATAGATTGTTCCAATAATGAATGCAATATCAGGATCATGTTCAAATTTTTTCTCAAGTCCATGACCATATTCTAATGCCTCATCATATTTTTTTCCTCTTTCAACTGGATCTTTTTCTTTTCTTGCTTGTTTGATAAGCGTTCTAAGATGACGTCTGGGATTATTAAAGAGACCAGTCAATTATAATCAAAAATATTATGCTTTATTTGATAGCTCAGATTGTAGTTTTTCCCAATCAGACAGAAATGCTTTGAGACCTTTATCAGTTAAAGAATGACCAAGCATTTTGGCTAATACTCCAGCAGGCAAAGTAACAACATCAGCACCAATTTTTGCTGCATCTACAACATGTTGTGGATGTCTTACACTAGCAACAAGAATTTCTGTTTTAAAATCATAATTTGAAAAAACTTGTTTGATTTCTCTGATCAAATCCATACCAGTGTGACCAATATCATCCAATCTTCCAATGAAAGGACTAACATATTTTGCTCCAGCTTTTGCTGCAAGAAGTGCTTGGTTTGCTGAGAATACAAGTGTAACATTAACAGGTATTCCTTGCTCTGAAAAACTCTTACAAGCTTTTAGACCATCTCCAGTCATTGGACATTTAACAACAACATGATCACCATACTCTCGAAGTTTTTTTCCTTCTTCCATCATTCCATCATAATCAGTGCTTACAACTTCTAAACTTACATCACCTTTGATGATTCTAGTAATTTCTTTCATTGCAGCATGTGGATCACCGCCTTCTTTTGCAAGCAGTGAAGGATTTGTTGTTATTCCATCTAACAGACCCATGTCATTATATTTTCTAATATCTTCAATATTTGCAGTGTCTAGGAAAATTTTCATTGTGTGCTCCGGATATCTTTGACAGTTTTTTCTATATTAATTGATGTTATTCCATGTTTTTCAAATAATTGAGGGATTTCACTATCACGAGCAGATTCACCAAACATGTCTTGTGCTCCAATTCTACGTATAGGAACTGGATATGATTCAGACACCACTTCAGAAACAGCAGATCCAAATCCGCCCAGAATATTATGTTCCTCACAAGTAACAATTCCACCAGTTTCTCTTGCAGACTTTTCTAAGAGATCTTTGTCAATAGGTTTTATTGTAAAACAATCAATCACCCGACATGAGATACCATCTTGTTGAAGTTTTTCAGCAGCATCAAGTGCCATTTTTACTGTTATACCAGTTGCAGCTATAGTGCAATCATTTCCGTCTCGTAAGGTAATACCTTTTCCAATTTTAAATTCTTGAGAATCAGAGTATATGGTAGGAACCTTGGATCTTGCCATTCTCATGTAAAATGGACCATAAGTTTGTGCAATATTTTTTGTTAGTTTTGAAACAGCAACAGCATCTGCAGGGATTAGAACTTTCATGTTTGGAATGACACGCATTATTGCAATATCTTCAATGGTTTGATGAGAACCACCATCTGCACCAACAGATAGTCCTCCATGAGATGTTACAAGTTTAACATTTAGACCTTTTTTTTCTCCTCGTGATGGATATGCAATTGAATTTCGTATTTGATCAACACATCGTCCTGGCAAAAAGATTGCATATGTGCTTGCAAAAGATGTTTTTCCAGAATAAGCTAATCCTGCAGCAATAGATACTAGATTTGCTTCAGCTATACCTACATTAAAGAATCTGTCAGGGAATTGTTTTCCAAAGCCAGATGTTTTCAGTGAATCAGTAGTATCTGCACCTAGAACAACAACATTTTTGTTTTGTTCACCTAATTCAATGAGAGCTTTTCCATACGCAGTTCGCATATCACCAAATTCAGTACTCATTGATATCCAAGCTCCGTTGCTATTTGTGTGAGTTCATCTTTTTTCTTACCTAATACATGCAAGTCAATCCATTTATTCACCAGTTCAGTGCCGCCAAGTTCATTGGCTTTTTGAATCAATAATTTGCGTCTAGTTCTCAATACCTGATTTCTAAATTCACGTATTACTAATCGAACATCAGTCTGACCTATTATTGCACTTCCTCCAACAAATGCACGTGCACCATCTGCAAAACATTCGCCAATATTATCTAGAGTTACACCACCATCTGCTTCAATGTACCCAGAAAATCCATTTTCTTTCAAATTTATCATAAGATTTTTTGTTTTTTCATGCGTATTCTCAATGTATTTTTGACCTGACTTGCCAGGTACAACGGACATGACTATGATTTGATCTAGTGAAGAGATGAATTTTTTACTCCAGTCAGGTAAAGAAGTATCAGGATTTATTGCTAATCCAATACTTGTCTTGTTAGATTTCAGTAAATCATGAATTTCTCCAAAACTTGACTCATCACAGACTTCGGCATGTACAGTTACAATATCACTTCCTGCGTCAATGTAATTTTGAATTTGTTTTACAGGTTCGTTAATCATCAAATGTGTGTCAAATGGAATTACAGTTAGAGGTCTTAGTTCCTTAATTTTTGTATGATCAAAAGTAGTATTTGGAACAAACTGACCATCCATAACATCTAGATGGATATAATCAGCGCGTCCATCATCACAACGTTTCACTTCATTTTCCAAATTTGTCATATCGCCTGCTATTATAGAAGGTGCAATCATAAACTGAGAATCTAATTCTTGGTTAATTATTGGAACAAGTTCGAGGTTAGGTGCTTTACCATGCCATTGTGGATTATCTTCCATATGTTCAACTGCTTTTCCTTTAATTGTCCTAGCTATGATAATTGTGGGTATTCCTTTCACAGATTTTGCCCTACCAAGTGCATCAGAAACCTGTTCTATTCTATGACCATCAACTTCAATTACATTCCATCCAAAGGAACGCCATTTGTCACCAGTTTTCCATCTGCTAGCATCTTTCCACATTTCAGATAATTCATCCCCCTCAAGGGTTTCATCAAGTGGCATAATTTTTTCAGTGTAAGAATCTTGTTGTATAAAATTTCTATCAAGGATTAATGTTAAATTATCAACATTGTATTTTGCAGCAGTCATTGCAGCTTCCCATACTTGACCTTCATCACTTTCACCATCACCCATCACAGTGAAGATGTGTGTGTCTTTTCCATCAAGTTTTGCAGCTAATGCATTTCCAATAGAATAAGATAATCCAATTCCTAAAGAACCACCACAGAATTCAACACCGGGACATTTTAGATCAGGATGACCTTGTAGCTTACTTCCAAATTGCCTTAGAGTATCTAATTGTGATTCGTCAAAATATCCAGCTACAGCCATATTTGAAAATAAACCTGGCGATGCATGACCTTTTGATAAGATCAGTTTATCACGATCTTCCCATTCAGGGTTTTTTGGATCATACCTTAAATGATTATAAAATAAACAACCCATGATTTCAGCCATTGAGAATGAACCACCAGGATGACCAGAACCAGCAATAGAGGTTCCACGAATAACTAATTTTCTTGCTTTAAGAACAGATTTTTTAATTTGATAGTAATTCAGGCTCATTATGATTTATTGATCAAATCGACATTTTTAATTTTACACATGATCTCCCTCAAAAAAAAATACCCAGAATTACATAAATAGCTATTTCCGAAAATTTTAATCTTCAAAGATCGTAGCATAGATATGGAATTTGATGAGTCTCTACCACTCATGATTTATGATAACAAATGTTATGTTTGCATAAAATTTGCCAAATTAATGAATTTTTTAGTAAAGGGAAGATTACGTATGATCGGACATTATACAGACTTTGGAAAAAAGATTCGAGATGAAATTCTAGAGTATGATGCACTGGAGATGTTTTGGTATATTGACAAAAAAATGGCGTATGGAGGAAGAGCGGCAATTATTCCACTATTATCAACAATTTTACAAGTTCGTGGACAAAAATTCAATCAAGTGGCCATTCAGGAATCATGTGACATAGGATGTAAGGACTCGTTGGCAGTATTTTTTCGCTCTGCCAGTTTAATCACTCATAGTAAAAAGATCAAGATGAGCAATCTATAAAAAAAGTATTTTTAAGAAAAACATATGCGAGTTAGAGCAGAATCAGGTTCTCCAGAGAAAAAGAAAACCTCAGTTTTGTGTGCATTTTGCTTTGAAGATACGAACACACCAATTGGATTAGGGAAATTACATAAAAAAATTGATCAGGCAGTTTTGCAATCAATCAAAGAGATCAAAGGTAAGAAAAATAAAATCACACTAATTCATTCACATAAAGAGATCCCACCAGAAAGAATATTGATTGCAGGATTAGGAAAGAAAAATAGACTAACCTCAGATGTCATTAGAGATGTTACAGGCAACATTACAAAAAAGATTCACGAGTTAGGAATAAGAGAATTTTCAATAATAATTCCAGATAAAATTGCAATTAGAAATGAACAAGTTATATCATCAATTGTAGAGGGTGCAAATCTTTCATTATATGACTTTGATTTATTTAAAAAAGAAAAATCTGACAAGAAGGAACCGGATTTAACACTATTTACATCTGATAAAGATGCACAAAAGATAATCAAAAATTCTATTACAATTTCTGATGCAGTAAAATTTACAAGAGATGTAGCTAATCTTCCACCAAATGAATGTCCTCCAATAAAATTAGGAGAAATTGCAAAGAAGATTTCAAATCAGAATAAAATGAAATGTACTGTATTTTCAAAAAATGAAATAAAATCTAAAGGATTAGGTGGAGTCACAGCAGTTGGACAAGGAAGTAAAAATGAACCAAGATTCATAATTTTAGAATACAGAAATGGGAAGAAGGAACAAAAACCAATCTTACTTGTTGGTAAAGCAGTTACTTTTGACACAGGCGGAATATCATTGAAGCCTGGAGAGAAAATGGATGAGATGAAGTTTGACAAATGTGGAGGTTGTACAGTATTAGGAGTAATGAAAGCAATTTCAGAGTTAAAACTTGGGATTAATGTAGTTGCAATTATTCCATCGGTGGAAAATATGCCAGGTGGAGAATCATACAGACCAGGAGACATTATCAAATTGTTTAATGGAAAAACTGCAGAGATTCTAAACACAGATGCAGAAGGAAGATTAATTTTAGCAGATGGGCTTGCATATGGAATTAAGCATTATCAACCATCTTCGGTAATGGATTTTGCAACATTGACTGGAGCTTGTATTGTTGCCTTGGGAACAAACGTAGCAGGAATTGTAAGTAACAATTCGAAATTAACATCAAAGGTCATGTCCTCATCAACAAAAACTTCAGAAGAAGTATGGGAATTACCACTAAATGATGATTACATGGATATGGTGAAATCAAAAGTTGCAGACATTAGAAATATTGGGATGGGAAGAGCTGCAGGTACAATTACTGCGGCAGCATTTTTAGCAAATTCAGTAGGGAATGTACCTTGGGTACATTTTGATATTGCAGGAACCGCATGGATTCAACCATCAACAAAAAACAAATCTTACAATGCAAATGGCGCAACCGGATTTGGGGTTAGATTAGTGGTAGATTACCTCATGAATCAAAGATAAATTCTATAGATGTGTAATTTTTCTGAATATCCAATTTTTGAGTTTCAGTAATGTAATTACCCAAATGAAAATTAGAATCATGGCAATAAGCACTTTTGCGCCAGAATTAATGAGAGGATCTAAAGCACCATTACCAGAAAATGACAAAGGACCAACAAAAAGCACCATCAATCCACCTCCAATTATGATTAGGATCCACATTGCAAAAATGAATGAAAATAGTGGCAGAGACATTAGATAGTTACTCCCATCATAAAGGCTGTAATTATAGCAAGAATTCCAGAGAATATTGCAAGTTTAAAAATTTCAGTACCAATTTGTTTTTCTGAAAGAGGTTTTTTTGCAATAAGTAATCTAACTAATGTAATTGGAGCATGATTTTCAGAAGTTGATTGTAATTTCCAGTCATCAGTATGAGTTACAGGATTTTTAATCTCCCTATGTTCAACAATTTTTTTTACACTGGAAAGAAACAAAAATGAATTAATAATTGCAGGTAATATTGCTATAGCAGCAATCACCTCAACTCCACCAACAATTGCAATTCCACCATATGCAGCGCCAAAAGTTATTGCACCAGAATCACCAGGAAAGATCTTACTTGGAAATTTATGATATTTGTAAAATGCTAATGAAGAAAATGCCAAACATAGACAGATTATTCCTATCTCATAGTTTTGTAATATGAATAAGCATATCGATAGTGCAAAACTTGCAATTGTCATAAACCCACTTGCTACTCCATTTAGAACATCAATTGAGTTAATTGTATTACCCATTATTGGTATCATGAATACAACTAGTGCCATGTAGAGTAATGGAATTGATACAGAGCCAAATAATGGGAAATCTAAGTTTGAGTCATAAGCACCAAGTAACAATATAGGAGCTGCACATAATGCAAGAGCTAAAGGTTTGAACCAGCCACCCATAGTTTTTTTGTCATCAATTAAACCAACAATAAATGCAAAAAAGGTTGTTAGAATTACAGCAAGTATTTCAGATACGGGAAAAAACACATACAAAACTATTAGAGATGATTCTATTCCAACAATTATTGATAGACCGCCAGGTCGTGCAATCATTGTCTTTTCTTTTTTATTTACATCAACAACAGTAATGTTACGTTTTTCTAAAGCACGTATTACAAAAGGAGTCAACCCATATACGGAAAAAAACGCAATTGTAATTGCAATTATTGCGGGGATTATTAGTTGTTCCAATTATCTGACCTTTTCTACTTGAGACTTGATACTTTTTGCAAGAATCATACCGATTTTATCTATTGCTGCTAACTTCTCAAGAGGCGCTTTTTTGAGTGCAGTTTTATTTTTGTAGCCATTTTTGTATAAAATTTGGGCACGAACTCGTCCAATTTGTTTAATTTTGACTAATTCTAGATATTTCTCTGGAACACCATGTATGATTTGCAGCCTAAGTAAATCTGATTCATCAATAAGATTCTGGTATTCGGATACAATCTTTTTTTGTTCATTTTCTTTGGCATGATCTCTCCAGAATTTAACAATCTCTGTAAAAGTATAGATCAAATCTTTTGCATTTTCTTTTATATAGAATATATCACCAGGCTCAGCATCAAAATGTTCTGACATGTTTTGATAAGTCATAGCATCAATCCATTTGTAAAGAATTAACAGGCTTTTGAAACAATCTTCGTTTGAAAATTTTTGTTGTGTGTATAATTTTTCATTTTTATTTATGAGATCATCCATATCTTCTTGATATTTTTCAGGTACAGGATACTGTGAATAAAATTCAGGGAGGTTTGTAATCATATGTAATATTCCAAATGTGTGTTTTGTTCCTCTTACATAATCTTCAATATAACCAGTCATATCAAAAGCAGTTTTTGGATCAATTCTTAAATAAAAAACTCTAATACCAAATTTTGTAGGTTCAAAACCATTTTCATCAGTGATCATTCCGTATTCTTTTAGTTTTTCAAGTTGTTTTGTTACCTTTTTTTCTAATACAGAATCATCTGAAAGTTGATATGCAGCAAAAGTTTGTGAGAAGAATTTTATTATTTTTTCATAAGATGTTGGATTGAATTTTGATGCAGTGTATACAAATCCAAGTAAATTTATTCTCAAAGAACTATCTTCATCCAAAGTTTTTGATTCTAATGGTTCCGGTTCACCGTCAATATAATATTCTAATATTTCATCAGGGTATCCTTTTGAAATAATTATTGATTCTCCCATATCATCATATTGTGGTCGTCCGGCTCTTCCACACATTTGTTTGTATTCTAAAATACTAATTTTTTCTAGACCATTGTTTGTATATCTCATTACACTTGGAATTACAACTCTACGTGCAGGTAAGTTCACGCCAGCGGCTAAAGTTGGGGTTGCAGTTAAGAATTTTATGTGTCTATTTTTAAATTCATTTTCAATTATTGTTCGACATCTTTGATCAAGTCCTGCATGATGAAATGCCGTACCATTTTTTACCATTTGTGCCAACTCGGTAGTTAATTTCGTATTATCGTAACTATCCTTTGGGAGGATTTTCTTTGAGATTTTTTCTAATTCTTTTTTTTGGTTTTCTGAAAGCATCTTTACAACATCGAGTCCAGCCTCTTTTGCCCACGCCACTGCATTTTTTCTTGTCATTGCAAAAATTAGGCATTGATCACCATTGTCAACAGTATCTAATCCTAAACCAATCCAATCTTTTTGATGTCTAGATTCTTGACGATCGTTGGTCAGGTTTCCCTCAGTTTCTTCCCTATCTTGGTTTGTGATGATATGTCTACTGTAAACTGCTTCAGATAATGGAACCCGTCTGAATGTACTCTCTACTAATTCACAGTCTAACCAATCTGCAAGTTCGTCAGCGTTTGATATGGTTGCGCTAAGCCCAATAAGTTTAGGTGGATTTTTTCCAATAAATCCAGATCTAAGTCTAGTTAGAATAATTTCTAATGTAGGGCCCCTTGTCTCATCACCAATTAGATGTATTTCATCAGAGACTATCATTCCTATGTCATAAATCCAATCTTGCTGAAATGCCATATTTGCATCCATGCTTTCATTTGTGAGAAATATTACATCTGCGTCTTCTAATTTCTCTTTTTTTTCCTTTGAATCTCCAGTAGATAGTGCTACTTTGATTTTTCTTCCTAGTGATAATTTCTCTAATTTTTTAAACTCTTCAAATTTTTCACTGGTTAATGCACGTAACGGAGTAAGGTAAACAACTTTGGTTTTATGTTTGGAGAGATGTGAGAGAATTGCGAGCATTGCAATGAGTGTCTTACCACTTGCAGTAGGTATTGTGATCAGAAAATTCTTTTTTTCATCTAATAATCCAGCCTTTACGGAATGTTCTTGTGGTTCAAAAAGTTCTTTGTACCCTTCTGAATGTAAGAAATCAATTGCGGCAGGTTCTAGATCAAGTTCACTTATTTTCATACTATATTATAATGACCAGGTTTTGACTCATAAATAGATGAGTCTCTTGCCATTTTTCGAATAAAGTTTTTGGCCTCTTCTTCAGTAAACTTTTCAGTCTTTGCTAATTCTTCTACCAATTGTTTTTCTTCTACAGGAGATTTGTGTTCACCTTCAAGTGATTTCATTATATCCATGAACAATTGCATTTTTGATACTTCACTTCGTGGTCTTCCTTGTAATACACCAAGATCTACCTTTCCAGTATTCACATCTATTCCAGCAACTTCAAACATAGTTTGTAATAGATCAATTGCACGTTGTGCATCATCACTATCAACTTGATTTTTCATTAGTAGACGTGCTCTTGCAGTAGCCAATCTAATCAAGCCCTCCAGTTGTCTTGGAGTCACAGTAATCATTTCTTCAGCCTCAACATTTCTCATTTTCATGTAATAATCAAGAATTTTTTCTTCAGCCTCTTTCGTTAATACGGGATTAATTCTTTTTACATATGCCAAATATTTGGTTAATGTTTCAG
Organism: uncultured Candidatus Nitrosopelagicus sp.; assembly: GCA_964511265.1. GTDB lineage: Archaea > Thermoproteota > Nitrososphaeria > Nitrososphaerales > Nitrosopumilaceae > Nitrosopelagicus. The sequence goes on from CAZEES010000002.1 coordinate 51,948, forward strand.
AATCAATTTGAGATTTTTTATCAATCCCAGTCGGAGTATGAAGATTAATTATATGTTGAGCAATTTGTGTGTCTCTTTCTTTTGATGGTTTATCACGAACTACAAAAATTAAATCAAAACGAGTTAGTAATGGAACTGGGAGGTTTACATTTTCGGTGATATTTTTGAAAGGATCATATTTTCCATACATTGGGTTAGCAGCTGCAAGGATAGAGGTTCGAGCATTTAATGTTGCAACAATTCCTCCTTTCGAAATACTAGCTGTTTGTTGTTCCATAACTTCATGTAATGCGCTTCTATCTTCAGCTTTCATTTTATCAAATTCATCAATACATACTAGTCCCTGATCACCAAGTACTGTTGCACCTGCTTCTAACATGAAAATTCCATTTGTATCTCTAACAACTGCAGCTGTTAAACCAGCAGCAGTAGAGCCTCTTCCAGAAGTATACAAACCACGAGGAGCAACTCTAACACAGAATTTCAACATCTCACTTTTTGCAGTGCCAGGATCACCAACCAAGAATACATTGATGTCACCCCTAATCTTACTACCATCTTCTAATTCCCTTTGTGTTGAACCAGCCATAAGCAACAAAATAGATTCTTTAATTGTTTCATGCCCTGTGATATGAGGAGCATACGAATCAATCAATTGCTGATACAAATCAGGACTTTTGGATAATGATTTGATCATTTTTTCATCTTCAGAAGAAATTTCTTCTCGTTGTATTTTTCGCGATTTTTTATCTTTTTTACTGCTTAAAAATTCAACATTATTTCCATCTAATCTTAATCTATACAAAGGACTGCTTGTTTTTGAAACACCACTCATTTTTTCCTGTTCAATTCTTACAATTCCTGTCAGAACAACTCTGTCACCAGGTCTTGCATTATCCACTAAATCTTGTTTGACAGTCACATCAAGATAGTGAGGTAGCTGTCCAGGTGGAAGATCTTCAGGTAGTTCTTGTAAACGCACAAATTGTACATCAATGAAACGGCTTGATTCAGGCTCAACTCCAAGCTCTCGGTGAGTACATTTTGGATTTGAACATTGTACTGGGGAGGTTAAAGATAAACCATGTCCAAGAATTACATCGGTTCTATGCTTTTCGGGGCAAACAAAAACTAATTCTTTTGCAAGGGGTTTTACTTCAGATGCTCTTAACACCATTCCAGATACGCTGGTTATTTTTCCAATAACTTCGGCATTAATTTGACGTAAACTTCGTTGAACAGGATAATTTGCAATTCTTGCTCGTATTTCATGTTCAATCTTTTTTGCATATTTTGGAAAACGTTCTTGTAAAATTTCTTTGATCGCTCTTGAAAATGCTTCTAAAATTGAATCCGGATTTTCACCAAATACAGACTCGATATCAGGATGTAGTACAAGATCGTTATAATCAACATTAATGAATTTGGATTTTGTTGGCATCATGTTGTCTATATCATCAACATATCGGAAATTCCCTTTTTCGTCTTTAAACTCAAGTAAAAATGCTTTTACATATCCAGACAATGCAGATTCAGTTTGCGTTTCAAGCGTCATTTCTTTTCACCCAATATTTGTTTTTTAAACGCAAGACTAGCATTATGTATCTGGTTATAATATACTTCTTCTTCTACACTAAGTTTTGACGAAAGGTCAGATGTGAGCTTTGAAGAGTCAGCTAATCTAACTATTTTACCCTGTCTGATTCTAACTAGTTGATTTAACATACTTTCTACTTTATCAAAGTCAGCAGTCTCAAGTTTTTTCATATATGCATTAAGTTTAATGTAAAAATGCTTGTCTAATGTTGCAAGTGAATCTTCATCTGCAATGTCTTCTTTTACTTTTGCTTGTTTTAGTTCTTTAACCATATCTTGATCATGGACAATAACATGTTTTTCAGATTCTAAGATATCTGCAACCCATCTAGGAATATTCATCATTTCATTTTCTTTTCCTTCTATCTGTACTCCAGATACATCCATTTTTAGATCATGCTTGAATTCGACTTTGACATCTTCTAGACCAAATCCTATCGAATGGGCTTTGATTACATCTTCTAATTCCAATATTGATCAGACACCTTTCCGGGATTTATGGACAGCGATCGATCAATTTTCTCAACAATTAGCTTTGATCATTTGATCCTTCTAGGCATTTATTAATAAGAAAATGCTGTTTGCATCTATGACAATTTCAGATATTATGTGGGTTGAGAAGTACAGACCAAAAAAGATCTCAGAACTAGTTAACCAAAAAGACATCAAAGGGAGTCTTTTGGCATTACTCAAGAATCAAGAAGAGATGCCCCATTTGTTATTCTCAGGATCAGCAGGAGTTGGAAAAACTACCATGGCATTATGCATTTCCCAAGAGATTTTGGGAGATAAATGGAAAAACTACACATTAGAACTGAATGCGTCAGATGAAAGAGGGATAAACATGGTAAGAGAACGAGTGAAAAAGTTCTCTAGATTTGCAGGGCTAGATACAGAGATTCCATTTAAAATAATAATTTTAGACGAGGCTGATGAAATGACTTCAGATGCTCAAACAGCACTTCGAAGAATTATAGAAGATACGGCAAAATTTTGTAGATTTATTTTGATTGCAAATAACATATCAAAGATTATCAATCCAATTCAGAGTAGATGTGCCGTTTTCAAGTTTTCACAGATTGATGAAAAAGAAATCACTACACATCTAAAGACTGTGCTAAAAAAAGAGAAAGGTAAGGCTGATGAAAAAGGTCTAATAGAGATTGCAAATTATGCTGAAGGAGATTTAAGACACGCAATCAATCTACTTCAAACTGCTGCAAGTATGGGAGAGATTACTCAAGACAGTGTAAAGGCTGCTGCAGGATTAACAAAAACAAATGATGTGGATGATGTTTTGAAGTTAGCTGTTTCGGGAAAAATTCAGGATTCCAGAAATAAAATGATCGAGTTGGTCAAGGTTTATGGAATGTCAGAATCAGACTTTCTAAAATATATCAATCAAGCATTGTTTTCTGCGAAATATGATAACTTGGAAGAGCTATCACAGATCATAGCAAAATATGATTATAGAATTTTAGTTGGCTCAAACCCGGAGATTCAATTATCAGCAATGCTCGCGGAACTAGGGAAATTTTCTAAATAATTATTAAAAACCCTCTGGTGGTTTTTGGACAAATACATTACAAACCAATACATCAGTCTTTTCATCTCTATATTGAACATTACAAGAGACAAATTTTCCTTTCAAAGCTCGTTCTAATTCTTCTTGAGTTGTTTCCCTATATTCAGGATTATCAGGATTGTCAATTTTAGAAATCATAATTTTCTCTATTCGGCCGTATTGTTCCTGATTATCTTTTCTATAATGGGTTATATCTAATTCAAACGCATTACCAGAAATGCAACGAATAACAGGACCACCGATTCCATCTCCCATGAATAATTATAGAAGTGACAGAATATAAATTTCAAAAAATTCAAATGTTAAAACAAAATGCGGATAATTAGAGTATACAAAAATGAATAAAAAACGTAGATTTATGGAGCGGTATATTATCCATTTAAAAAATAATGGATACGTATCAAAAGATGCACGTGGAATTGATGAAAAGGCAAGAAAACTTGCATCAAGTATAGATTGTTCGATACAATTGGTTCGTATAGCACGAAAATTTGTTGAGTTGGATCTTTTTGTACAAGAGAAAAATCGTGATGAGTTAATCAAGAAATTAGAGCCTATTGGAATTCTAGACAATATCAAACATGTAACTGAAGAAGAAATAATCAAAGAAGATGGAATACAAAATGGAATCTTTTATTTCAATAATGAAAGATTTTGGGAAAGTCATGAAGCATTTGAAGGAGTATGGAAACAATGTAAAGGACAAGAAAAACAAACGGTGCAAGGAATAATTTTGCTAGCAGTAGCGTTTGGGCATGCACAAAGAAATGAAAATAGTACGGGAATTGGGATGCTAAAACGGGTGTTGGAAAAAATAGAAGATTCCGATCAGAAATATCATTCAATTGATATAGAGAGAATTAGAAAGAAATCAATTAAAATGCAAAAACAAAATAAATTATCTCTTTTTCAAATCTAATATTCTTTTTTCATCCCGACATTTTCCACAGAGATATGTTTTTTGAAAGTTTTCTAATTCGGTTTTAAAGTCAGCAGTATTATAGAATTTTTCAGATGCTTGTAATCCACCAGGAACCTTTTTTCTACAATTCGAACAAGAAATATCTATATTGAATTTTATACGTTTTTCATTTTCATTAATTTTTCCAATTATCATATTTGATTTTGAATGGTTTGGCATATAAAAAATAAAACGCAGAGAGAGGGATTTGAACCCCCGCGTTCTTGCGAACACAGGCTCTCAAGGCCCGCGCCCTACCAGGCTAGGCGACCTCTGCAAGTTTTGATGAAATTTACTGGTTAAAATTTGTTCAGCATGAAAAATTGTAATGAAAAATAAAGAAAATGATTAGAGTTTTTCTAATCGTGTGCGTGTGGATTTACCGAACCAGAGGCCATTGCTTCGCCTGAACCACCATCTGCGACTTCATGATGAGTCATAAATGATTGTTCAATTATGATTGCGTGTGTTGGACATGCTTCTTGACAAGCCATACAATTTGTACAATCATGTTCTCTGATTGGCATTGATTTATCTGTGTAATCTAGTCGTTCGTCTTGTTCAGTTAAACCTGTACCGTCAAAAGTTGCACCGTTTACATCTTTTGCTTCTATATCTTGTTCAGTTTTAAACCACTGGAAAGTTTGGACAGGACAGACACTCATACAAGAGCCTGCAGCTATACAATCATCCCAATCAACTGCTACTGTAGTGCCATGAATTCCTAGTGGAACTTGTTTGAGACCACGTTCTTCATATGCTGCTTTCACATCATCGTTTGAAAATGCTTCACCGTCAGATTTTCCGTTACCCCAGATGAAGTGTTTATTTTCACCGTCAGAGTGGGAAGTGCGTCCAACGACTTCTAGATTCTCTGGAAACTGTTCGTCAATTGCCATGCTGGAAATTTTTCCAGATTATATTTAAAGCTAACAATCACAGCATACACTAACCGATCTAAATGAAAGAGGAAACACAGATTTTCTAATCGTGCGCGTGAGGGTTTTCTGAACCAGATTCCATTTTAACAAAAGTTCCAGCTGCTTTCTCGTGCCATTCCATGTTGGCTTGGTCAACAAGAACGGCTTGTGGAGGACAGACTGAGACACAAGCCATGCAATAAATACAGTCATGTTCTCTAATAGCATCTGCTTTATCGGTGAAATCAAGACGCTCTTCTTTTTCAGTAGAGCCTTCACCTTTCCAGTCAGATGTATCATTAACTGCATCAATGCCGGAGATGTCTTTATCGGTTCTATACCATTGGAAAACTTGTACTGGACATGCTTCGATACAAGCACCATCAGCAACACAAACATCCCAATCATTTGCCACCATGGTACCAGTAATTCCAAGTTTTTCCATTTTTTCGCCGTGTTTTTCATAATCGGCTAAAACCTGTTCGTTCTTGGAAGCATCCCATTCATTTTGACCTTCACCTACTTGCGATGGCCAAACCCAATGAAAGTTACCAGATGGACCATCGATAATTTTACCGATGGGTTTTTTGTCGCCATGACAAAAGTCTTCATTAATTGGCATAAATCAGATAATTCTAGATATTATTTAAAATTAAAGAAAATTAGTAAGCACTAACAGTATAAAATACCATTAAATTTGATAAAATGTCATTTTTAGCCATATCTACGTTCATATCTTTTGAAAATAATTCACAACATGGACATTATCAAATACGATATTTACAGTGGTCCAAATATTGGGATTTATAGTACGGTAAATGATGAATTTGTGTTTTTACCAAGAGGCTTTGCAGATGGAAAATCTGAAAAATTATCTGAATATTTAGAAGTAAAACCATTAGAGATATCAGTTGCAAGTGCAAGAGTGTTGGGAATTTTGATGGTGGTGAATAATCATGGCATACTTTTACCAAGTACATGTTCAGAGGGAGAATTTGAACATATTAAGAAAAGTACGGATCTTAATGTAGAAATTCTAGATGTGAAAAATAATGCACTTGGAAACATGATGAGTGTTAATGACAAAGGTGGAATTGTTTCACCTTTAATCCCAAAAGAAGATTTACAGAAAATACAGGATGTGTTAGATATAGAAGCTATACAGTTTAAGATTGCAGGATTTCAACAGGTAGGTGCAGTTATGGTTACATCAGAAAAAGGAACAGTAGTTCATCCAGAAACTGACGAAGAGGATATGAAAACCATAAATAATTTACTAGGAGGAAATATTGAAGCTGCAACAATTAATGGTGGAATACCATTTGTGTCATCTGGAATATTAGCAAATAACAATACAGTAGTGGTGGGTTCATTAACAAATGGACCAGAAATAATGATGCTAACTAGAGCATTTTTAGATTAGAATATTTTTGATATGTGTTAATAAATCAGATAATAAAATTTGTTCTTCATTTCTATCAGACATATTTCTTACAACAACCATATTTTTTGAAAATTCATCTGGACCAACAATTATAACAAATTTAGAATTTGTGGACTGTTCCATTTGTTTTTTAAGTGCTCTTCCAGAAAGATCAATGTCAGTGGGTATAGAATTTTCTCTTAGCAATGATGTAATTTTTATAGCATTTGGTTTCATCTCTTCATTCACATATAAAACAGAGACACGGTTGGCTTGTTCTTTAAATGATGAATTTTGATTTTCTAGTGCAAGTATTATTCGCTCAACACCACCTGCAACACCAGTTGCGCCCAAATCATCTCTTCCAAAAACAGATGGAAGATCATCATATCTTCCACCACCAACTAAAGCACCAATATCAAAGGTTTCATCGAATGCTTCAAAAACAATTCCAGAGTAATAATCAAGACCTCTAACAATTCCAAAATCAATTTGAATGTTTTTTACATTACGATTCTTTAGAGATTCAAATAACATTGTCAATTCAGACCAATTTTCAAATTGAGTAATATCTAAAGTTTTAGATATTTCTTCAGGAGTGCCTTTTAGTTTTGAGAATTCAATTATTTTTTCTAATTTTTCTTTAGGATATCCTTTTTTCTCAAATTCTGAAATAATTTCTTGTTGTGATTTTTTCTGTATTTTATCAATTGCACGAAGAATATCAGAGATAACTTGAGGATTATCAGATTCAAATATGGATGAGATGTATGATTGAACAATTTTTCGGTGAGATATGCTTAGGATTATGTTCTCAAGACCAAGATTTGAGAAAAATTTTGATGTAAATTCTATAATTTCAGCATCAGTTTCTGTATTTTGTTTTCCAAATATTTCAATATCCCATTGATGGAAAAATCTATACCTTCCTTTTTGTGGTTCATCATATCTCCATACACCACCAAATGCAGAAATTTTTGCAGGGAGTTTCATGGATTTTTGTTCAGTTGCATAACGTGTTAAGCCAACTGTAAAATCAAATCTTAATGAAACTTCTCTGTCACCTTTATCATTAAAAAAATAAACATCATCACGAATTGTAGGTCCACTCTTTGCTTCAATAACAGACATTAATTCAATTGAAGAAGGCTCCATTAATTCAAATCCAAATATCTCAGAGGTTGAAAGGAATTTTTCTCGGATATATTCAATTTTTTGAATTTCAGAATTTTCAAAATCTTTCATTCCTCTGGGTAGATTCATTTACAAAAAAAATTGAAACAATGGATTTAGACTTTGCTATTGGGGTTGTAACTAATTAATAACAGAATATTATGGATATGGAATGAGTTACAAAACATTAGAACATGCCACAGATGCAATAATTGAGGTTACTGCAAGCAATTTGGAAGAAGCATTTCAAATAGCAGGGATTTCAGTAATAGAGACAATCTTAGATATTTCAAAAGTTGAAGAGGTGGATAGTAAAAATCTCATAGTAAGAGGAAAAGATCTGAAATACTTGTTATACAATTGGCTTGAAGAAATGATAATTTTAACAATTACAGAAGGGTTTGCAGGAAAGAAAATTCAATTAGAGATTTCAAAAGATGTAGAATACAAAATTAATGCAGAGATTAGTGGAGAATCAATAGATTTGAAGAAACATGAGTTTAAGGTTGAAATAAAATCACCCACATTTCATGAAATGGAGATTAAAGAAGATGATAAAGTTATAATGAAATATTTACTTGATTTATAATATAATAAATATTGTAATTTAAAGAAAAGACTATGGAAGATACAGAATTTGAGAAAATAAAGAAAAAACAGTTAGAGGATTTACTACAGCAACAAAATCTTAACAAAATTGTGAATGAGACTCCAGTAATAGAACTAACTTCACAGAATTTTAATCAAGAGATAAAAAATAATGATTTACTTTTAGTAGATTTTTGGGCAGAATGGTGTGGGCCTTGTAAATCAATGCATCCAATATTCACCAGAATGGCAAAAAAATACAAGCAGATCAGATTTGCAAGAGTGAATGTTGATAATGCACAAGATATTGCAATGAAATATGGAGTTCAATCAATTCCAACATTCATCATGTTCAAAAATGCCGAAGTTGTAAATAGAATGGTTGGAGCAGTAGGAGAACCAGGCATACATATGATTTGTAAAAAATTTGTAGATAATCAGTAACCATAAACTGGATTAGTTTTTCTTTGTATACGAACAATTTCATTGAGCGTTTCTAATTCTTCAGAAGTAAGTTTATGAGCATATTTTTTCAAAAGTTGTTTTGCTTCTGATGGAGTGGGTAGAGTGTAAAATACATCTTCTTCATTTATTTGTCGTCCAATTGTAACATTTTGTACAGAACACGCAACTTCTTCACCCATCTTTACTTCTTTAACAGTTTTGCCATCAGCTTCAAGAGAATGAATATTTCCAATTTTTTTGCCAGTTTTATTTGTGAATGAGGTTTTTTGTCGAAGAGTACCAACATCTACACGTATTCCAAAGACAGCAGGATTATTGTTACGAAATGCATATCCTTTTAGAAATGTAAACTTACACACAGGAGTAAATTCTTTAAAGATTGAGTTTTCAAGGTCAGACCTATCGTCATCTACCCATTGAGAGTAAGTATCAATTAAACTGTAAATGACTTTATCTTCAAAAACTCTGATGTGACTTTCATCACATTCAGTTTTTGCATCATCAAATACTTTGACATTAAATGCAAGGACGACACCAAGATGACGATCTTTATCTTTGATTGCTTTTGCTTGCATGACATCTCTACGTGTAACAGGACCAATGTCTGCTTTAGCTATGGGAACTTGTTGTCTCCTAAGCATTTCAGTGATTGCCTCAAGAGAGCCAATAGTATCACATTTCAGAATTACCCCAGTTGTTTCAGTGTCAATGAAAACAGATTCCATTTCAGATTCAAGTGTTTTTTTGAATTCTTCTGTAATATCTTGGTTTGATGATGCATAAACAGTAGTTCCTGGAAGAACTCCATCAAGATCAGGAGATGCTATTTTTATTCCTGCAGCAGCATGTACATCGTCAATTGGTTTGAATTTATCTCGTGGATCACGCATTTCATCTAGAGGCTTTGGTAATAGGAGAGCCTTGGGTTTTGTGACTATTACAGAGTCTCTTTTTGCAACAACTAGATTATCATCTTTCTTAAGATGACCATCAATTAAGATCATATTTGCGGTAGGGCCTAATCCTACCTCATCATTTACCTCTAAGATGATTCCACGTGTTGGTTTTTCCTCCTGTTCCAATTTTTTGCTCAGAAATTGTTGTGTTAAACCAACCAATACTGCAAGCAATTCAGGAATACCAACACCAGATCTAGCACTTACAGGTACAATGGATATCTCTTTTTTGAAATCTTGTACTCGATAGAATGCTTCAGATTGATATCCCAGTATGGATAATGCTCCAACAACATTGTAGATTTGTTCATCAATATTTGTCTGAATAGAAGGGGATTGTTTCTTTATTGCTTGAGATATGTATGCATCATCTGAGTTTTGCCAGCCAGATATCATATCAACTTTGTTTAATGCAACCACAAAAGGCACTTTACGGCTTTCAAGAATTTTTAAACTCTCATTAGTTTGAGGTTGAAATCCTCGATTAATATCAACGACTAAAATTGCAATATCAGCAGCAGATCCACCTCTAGCTCGAAGATTGGTAAATACTTCATGCCCAGGAGTGTCAATTACCAAAAGACCTGGAACTTTATTTTCTGTTTTTCCTAGTTTTTCATAAAGTGATCCACAAAGCTTTTGGATAGTTTCATCAGGCAAAAAACTGGCTCCAATATGTTGAGTAATGCCACCAGCTTCTCTTCCTTGTACTCCAGTTCCTCGAACTTTATCTAAAAGGGATGTTTTCCCTGAATCAACGTGACCTAATACAGCCACAATGGGTTGTCTGATACGCAATGTGAATCACTTGAATACCACATTTACTTCCTTATCAAAGCTTTCTGTTGAATCAGATGCATGAATAATGTTTTCAGTGAAACCTAGACCAAAATCACCTCGGATCGAACCAGGTTCAGCTTCAAACGATTTGGTTGCACCAACCATTTGTCTTGTTGTAGCAACAGCGTTGTTACCTTCCACAACTGTAACAACTACTGGACCAGATGTAATGTATTCCAGAAGTTCGCCAAAGAATGGTTTGTCTTTATGGACTGAATAGAATTCTGTTGCTAATTCTTTGGTAAATGTAAACATCTTTAGTTTTAGGATTGTAAATCCCTTTTTTTCAAATCTTGCAATAATTTCACCAACTAATTTTCTTCTGACGCCATCAGGTTTTACAATAAATAATGTTTGTTCAGACAATTTACTTCTTGACTTTAATTCCGCCTTTGACGTATTTATTAGTCCATTTGAATTTTCTAGGATCCCTTTTTAGATCAATCGCATTTTTCTTACATTTTGCAGAACAAAACCATCTTACAGTTCCATCATTCTTTACATTCATTGTTCCAGTGCCCTTTGCAACTGGACGGTCACAAAAACTGCATGGTTTAACTAAAAGACTCATAATTATCACTAATGTAATTTCTTTGCCTCGCGCTCAGTTTCACGCAATATGAGTATTTCAGATACTCTAGGTGAACCTTTAACATTTCTAGTAAGAACTCTGCCTTTATCTTTGCCGTCAAGAATTCTAACTCTCACTTGAATAACTTCTCCAGCAATACCAGTTCTACCAACAATTTGAATAATTTCTGCAGGAGTTAATTGATCAGATTCTGGTTGCTGACTCATTCTTCAGTCGAGCCACCTTTTAGTTTAGCGAGTGATGCAACTACTTCATCAACAATGTGTTGTGCATCTCCTGAATCTAATATAGCAGCGGCAGCTGATGTAACATCAATTCCAAGAGCTTTTCCTAGTTCTTGTTTACTTGGAACAAAGGCATAAGCTGCTTTTTGTTCTTCACAGATTAATGGAAGATGAGCTACAACCTCTGGAGGTTCAACATCTTCTGCAATAATGATTAATTTACTAATTCCTCTTTCAATGGCTTTTGTTGCCTCATTTGTACCTCTGACAACTTTTCCAGATGTGGCAGATACTCTAAGTGCTTCTAGGATCGGACTAACAAGTTCTTCCGGTGTTTCAAATTTAACATAGTATGCTTTTGCCATTATGAGCATGCTCTAAAATGGTCTTAAATATGTTATCAGGCGAGAATTGATTTGGTTTTTTCAACAAATTTGGAGATTAATGAATCAAGATTTTGTTGGGAGTTTGATTCGCCATATATTCGAATGATCGGTTCTGTGCCACTTGGTCTAATCATCACCCAGTTGTTCTCATCCACATTGATTTTAATTCCATCAGAAGTGTCAGAATCAGGAAATTCTTTCAAAAGTTTTTCAAAAACGAGTTTTGATTGCTCGGCAGAACATTCTATCTTTGTTTTGGTTGTATAATTAGGAGGAAGGCTGGCAATATTTTTACTCAGACTTAATTTTGATTTGGATAGGTGATCTAACATCAATGCCAACGTCATAGCGCCATCTCTCACATGGTTGTGTTTTCCAAACATGAATCCGCCATTTTCTTCATAACCCACTAGCGCATTGTCATTTACCATTCTTCTTGAGACTTCAACGCTACCCACTTTTGTTCGTACTACTTGTGAATTACTTTTTTGAACAATTGTTTCAATGATATTTCCAGAGTTTAGACAGGTTACAACCTGTGAATTTGGATATTGTTGGAGAAGATAATCACAAAGTAAAAGAGCAGAACTATCACCTGTTAGAATTTTGCCATTTTCATCACAAAAAATACTTCTATCACCATCACCATCAAATGCAATTCCAAAGTCAGAATTTGTATCAACGACTAATTTTGATAACTCATCAAGGTTTTGAGGAGTAGGTTCTGAGCCACGTCCAGGAAAATCACCGTCAATCACTTCATTAATTGTATTAACATTACATCCCAATTTTTCACATAGCTGTTTTGCAGTAACAGATTGTGCGCCATTACCAAGATCTAAACAAACTTTGAATTTTTTTTCTCTAATCATATCTATGTTAATTAAAGAAATTATTCCATCAAGATATACGGAGATAACGTTTGTTTCTTCAAATGTCTTGCCAAAAGTGGTTATGTGATTCCAATTTTTTTCATCAAAAATTTGCTCAATCTTTCTTTCGTCTTCACGAGATATTTCAACACCGTCAGATGCTACAGGTTTAATTCCATTATACTGAGGAGGGTTGTGCGATGCAGTGATCATTAATCCGCCATCATATCCTAGTTTTTTTGTTGCGTATTCTAAACAAGGAGTGGGTACGAGTCCAGCCATATAACAATCAAGACCTGAGTAATTTAATGCCGAAGAAACAATTTTTGCTACAATTGGACTAGAGTGTCTGCCGTCATATCCTACCAAAATTTTTCCTTCTTTGAAATATGCTGCTAATGACATTACAAGATCGTTAACAAATTCTAGTGTAAAGTCCTCAGAAAAAACGCCTCGAACACCATTTGTGCCAAATAATTTTTTCATATCGTCAATTCAATACCGATAAATTTGTCTGTTGTTGCACAATCCTTGCGGGTGTCGCCCAGCCTGGTCAAAGGCGCAGGGTTTAGGACCCTGTCTCTTAGGAGTTCGTGGGTTCGAATCCCACCACCCGCATTATTTGGTTTTTTTTACAAAATACCTTAAGCATATATGACATTAAACAAAAATGACGGCATTGAAAAAAACATTAATCGGAATTACGGTAGTAGGAAAAGATAAGGAAGGAATTGTAGCTAATTTTACAAATTTTGTTTTTGAGCGAAAAGGCAATCTAGAGAGAGTCAATCAGAATGTCATCAAAGGTCTTTTTGGCATGTATTTGGAAGCATCATTCACAAAAAAAATCGATATAAAGAGATTTGACTCAGATTTAGAAAAATTAGGCAAACAATTACACATGGAAGTTAACACACACCATGAATCAAATTCACAAAAAAATATTGCAGTTTTTGTAACAAAAGAACCACACTGCCTTCAGACACTGATTCGTGCACAAACAAAAAAGGAACTCAAAGGTAAGATTTCAGTGGTGATTGGTACAGATAATACTTTATCATCAATGGCAAAAAAAGCTAGAATACCTTTTGTGTTAATAAATGAAAAAAATCAAGACAAAGCTGAGGCAAAAATTATTCAGGTTTGTAAAAAATACGATATAGATTTAATCGCATTAGCAAGATACATGAGAATTTTGACACCAAATTTTGTTTGGAGATATCCAAACAGGATCATAAACATCCATCCATCATTGCTTCCTGCATTTCCAGGTGCAATGGCATATGCACAAGCATATGAGAGAGGAACAAAAATCATTGGTGTCACATCACATTATGTAACAGAGAATCTTGATCAAGGACCAATAATTTTTCAAGACTCATTTGATGTAAAACCAGAACATACATTAGAATCAATAAAACGAGCTGGACAAAAACTGGAAGCAGGTGTTTTGTTAAAAGCAGTAAAGATGCATCTAGCAGATAAATTGGAAGTTAGATGGAGAAAAGTACATACAAAGTGATTTCATGATTATTAGAGATCAATTTGATCCTGATTTGAGAAAGATAATCAGAAAAAAGAAACAGACTGCAATAATTCCAGTTGGTTCTATTGAACAACATGGTCCACATTTACCAATCTCTACAGATTCAGATATTGTAACAGAAATTGCATCAAGATTATCAGACAAGATGAAAGGGATTCTCCTTCCTACAATTAGCTACGGGATTTCATATGAACATTTTCCGTTCTTTAATCTAAGCATAAAAAAGTCCACATTATCACGAATTTTGGAAGATATTTGTGAGTCATTGATCAAAAATGGGATTTCAAAGATTGTAATTATCAATGGGCATTATGGGAATTTGGACTCTTTGAGAAGTTTTGAGAGGAAACAGAAACCAAGAAGTAAAATTAAGATTTTTTCATATTGGAAGTACATGGATAGAGATTTTGATCATGCAGGGAATGTTGAAACATCAATCATGCTAGCAATTTCAAAGAATGTTAAGATGAAAAAGGCGAAAAAAGGTTTTCAGACTGACGGCATGTCAAAACAGCAGGTTTCAAAGATTAACAAATTAGCCCAAAAATCATTTCCAAAAGTAACAGGAAATGGAGTTTGGGGTGATCCAACAGAAGCATCAGCAAGGCTAGGAAGGAAAATCATTAAGGAAGTTGTAGATAATCTTGCAAAAGAGTCAAACTTGACTTACTGAAACAAAACCAAAAATTCACCAGTGAACGTTTAATATACTCCTCATTATTGGAATCAATAAGTGAAATAAATGTCCGTAGATATGGCAGTAAAAGTACTCGATGAAAGTATCAACAAGAACGTACTGATAAAGCTAAAAGGTGGAAAAACCATTACAGGTACACTTCAAGGTTTTGATCAGCACATGAACCTGCTACTCGACCAATCAGAAGAGATCCCTTCTGAAGGCGATTCAAAAAGTCTTGGATCCATTGTAGTTCGTGGAGATAATGTAGTTATGATATCTCCTCCAGCAGAATAGGTGTTCTCTAATGACTAGAGGTACACCATCAATGGGTAAGCATTCAAAATCTCATACACATATCAGATGTAGAAGATGTGGAAATAACGCATTTCATAGACGTCTAGATCGATGTGCAAGTTGTGGGCATCCAGATGCAAAAAGACGAAAATATAATTGGATTAAACGGAGCGTACCTGCGCTATAATCAATGTTGAAACAGTTTTTCGGATCAAAGAACAAGTTACAGACTCCAACTATCGGTTCAAATTCACAAATCGTAAGTCAATTAAATTCATTACAAATTGAGAAAGATATACTCACAAAAACAATTGCACGATTATATCAAAATGAATCTGATTTAACAAAAATTCAAAAAGATAGATTATTACTAAAATATCAACATCAATTAGGCGTAGTTATTACTAGAATTGAAAAGCTAGAAAATGCAAGTAAGCATCCAGACTTGGGACCTTTGGGTGATGGATTGATTACACTCATGGATCAAAAATTATCACAGCTTGATCAGAGATTATATGAATTAACATCAAAGATACAAATTGCACAATCACAAAAAGATGCTCACATTAAGAAGAAGGATAAAAAAATAGATGGAATTGAAAATAAGGTAGAAAAGGAGTCAAAACCAGTCTTTGAGAAACCAATTGAAGAATTTGTTAATAAGGGTTCAAAGAAATTCGAGATTACAACTCTAACTTCATTACCAAAATTAGATCCAGTAAAACAATCAAAGTATGATCAGATGTTATCACAACTAAGTAGTGATGTTATAACACCACCTCCAAGGAAACTAAAGATGCAAGAAAGTTCAAAAATTGAGGCTCCAGAAATTAAAAAACAAAGTGTGATTCCAGTAATTGAAGATAACCCAGAACATGTGGTAAAACCA
>CAZEES010000002.1:68036-73217 GCA_964511265.1 uncultured Candidatus Nitrosopelagicus sp.
AAACCAATTGTAGAACTGCCAGAAGAATCGGAAATTGATGATGAAGATGATGACATCGAACAAATTAAATCAAAAATTCTAAAAACTTTATCAAAAATTGAACAAGCAGAGGTCGATTAATGTCATTTGATGATGCCATCAAGGCATTATCTTTAGATGCTTTGAGAAATGTAAAAGATGGTTATGTTTTAGGTTTAGGAAGCGGACGTGCAGCAACTGCGTTAGTAAAATCACTATCAAAATACATCAAGACAAAAAAAATTTCAGTTAAATGTGTGCCAACATCTATGCAAATAAAACTAATTGCTGAAAAAGGTGGTTTACAATTAGTTGATGCAGATCAAATTGATAAAATAGATTTAGTGTTTGATGGTGCAGATCAAATTGATAAAAATAGATTTTTGATAAAAGGTGGAGGAGGAGCATTATTAAGAGAAAATATACTGATCAGTGCTGCAAAAAAAGTTATCATTATGGCAGATAGTTCAAAATTTGTCAAAGAATTTAACAGAACAGTTCCAGTGGAAGTTCAACCATTAGCAAGACGGATTGTTTGGAAAAAAATTGAAAAACTAGGCGGTAAACCAGAATTACGAATACTTGATAGAGGATATCCATTTGTTACTGAAAACTCCAACATTATACTAGATTGTGATTTTGGTGTAATCAAGAATCCAAAATCACTACAACAAAGATTACTCAATATAGCAGGAATCATGGAGGTTGGAATTTTTACAAGAAAACCAGATGTAATTTACAAGGCAAAAGCAAACGGCAAATTTGAGATTTTAACTTAGTGTTCGTGATACAAGATTACCATATCCAGGCTTACCAATTACTTCAAAGTCTTCAGCAACAACAGTGCCTCTAACAATTGTCTTGATAGGCCATCCTTTCAAATTCCATCCATCATATACAAGATAATCAGAAAATCCACCAAAGAGTTCAGGAGAAACTTTTGCTTCTTTTTTTAGATCAATCATAGTTATGTCCGCATCATATCCTACTGCTAGATGCCCCTTACTAGATAAACCAAAAATTTTTGAGGCATTTGTACTTGTAAGATTAACTAATTGGCTCAGATTAATTTTATTTTTGTTAACTCCCTCACTAAGTAAAATTGGTAATGAAGTTCCAATTCCAGGGAATCCTGCTAAAGCACTCCAAACATCATCTCCACCAAGTTTTAGTTTTAATTGATTAGCAACATGATCAGTTCCAATTGTATCAATTTCATTATTTTGTATAGCAGTCCATACAGATTGTATATCATTTTTTGTTCTAATTGGAGGCATAACTTTTGCAAGATATCCAGTTTGAGTTTCATGTGATAATGTTAGATAATGAGGACATGTTTCAACGAAAATTTTTGTGCCTTTTTGTTTTTCTTCTTTTATTTTTTTCAATGCCAATTCTGAACCAATATGCACAAAGTAGATCTGACAACCATATTTCCGTCCATATTCACATATTGTTTGAATAGATTTTGCTTCGAAGTCAGGAGAACGGCTTTCTGACCATGCATGTAGACCATCATGATTTTTTTCTTTTTGAGTTTTCATTCCACACGAGCATTCTTGATAATCTTCGGCATGAACTAAAACAGGGCAATTGAGCAATGCAGCATTTTTTACAATTTTTTCAACTAATTCATTTGTAACATTAACTTCAGCAGAGATTAATTTTTGTTCACCAGGATTCATTTCCATGTATACATGACCAACATCCCCTCCAAGATTCATGTAAATTTTGAATGAGATGATTTTATTTTCTGTACAAAATTGCATTTCATCAATTTGAGAATTATCAAAAATTGATGCATGTAAGGTATAATCAATATAATGTGAATTTTGACTTGCCAACAGATGTTTTTCAAGAGAGTCTTTGTATGAGCCATTTAATCTAAACATTCTCATCATTGTAGTAACACCCCCTATTGCAGCAGCATGTGATTCAGTTGTTGCAGCCTGATCAATAGGTGAATAAACACCATAATGAACGTGAGTATCAATTAGACCAGGAATACTAACTAAACCAGAACCATTAATTTTTTTATCACAATCAGGAATTTCATTAGTAATTAAGTTGATTTTCCCATCTTCTATGACAAGATTTTTTTCAACCATACCATTTGAAGTCAAAACATGAGAATCGGTAATGATTAAATCGTAAGTCATTATGTTTACCTCAGTTTTCAGGTATATTAGTAGAGTAAAAATGAATATACGTTGTTGAAAAATGCAATTACTAGGGCCGATGGCTTAGGGGTATAGCGCCACGTTCGCAACGTGGATGTCGAGGGTTCGATTCCCTCTCGGTCCACTTCACGAAAACATTATACAGTGAAAAATGATCATTTCAACATGAAAGTATTCAATGGAAAACAAGCAGCGAATGATTACATGTCTGCGCATACATTAGCATTTTCAACACCTGAGCTTACTTTGATGCGATTTTCATTTTGGTTGGGGGATATGGTTCCAGACCCTACAAAACAAGAAGAGAGTGTTCCAAGATTATACACATACGTTGAAGAAAAAGACTTTGCGCCAGTCGAGATTATTGATGATGATAATTATGTTCCAACAGGAGCAGTATTGGGTTCAGGAATGTACGGAAGTGCAAATGCAGAATCTTCAGGAGAAGAACAATTTTGTTCAGAATGTGGTGCAAAAAACTCATCAACTGCAAAATTTTGTAGAGAATGTGGAGTTAATTTAAGTTAGAAATTATTGTTTTGCACCACACTTAGTGCAGAACTTGGCATTTGGTCTCAAGTTTCCTCCACATGAAGTACAATTTCCTGCACTTTGTCTTGGTGGAAGTAATGAAGGATCAGGAGTTGGTAAAGTACCAGGTTGATTGAATGCATCAGGCGCAGACATGATTGAGGGTGGTGCACCAACTGGATTTTCCGTAGTTCCTGTTCTAGGACCAGAATTCATTCCAGGCATCATTCCAGGTTGTCCCATTCCAGGCATAAGTCCAGGGGATTGTGTGCCACCAGCTCCCGTACCAGATGAAACTCTATCAAGTGTTTTTTTCATTTCCATCAGTGTTTTGATCCCTAAAAATTCTAAGGCAGAGTAAGCTACAGTGTAATCTCCTAATTTCTGGAAAAATTCTTTATCAGATAATTTTCCCGCCTTATACAGATTATTTGCATCTAGAAAAGATTCGTAATATCCTTGTGATTCATCAAATAATGCTTGTAATTTATCGAAAGTGAGATTTAATGTATCAATTTCTCCCAATGACATAACTCAATGAGAAGAATCTAATATTAATAGTTTAGAATAAAAAGAGAAAAATTAGTAGAGCCTAAATTTTTTCAAGTGCTCTATCTATCATATTTTGATATGTTTCTTTTGAACCTGCGCCTACTTGTTGAGCTATGATTTCTCCTTTATTCAAAAGGATTAGTGTTGGAATACTAAACACGTTATATTTTTGTGCTATTTCTTGTGCATTATCAACATTAACTTTTACAAAGTTAACTTTTCCATCATAATCTCCAGCAAGTTCCTCTACCACAGGTCCAACCATTCTACATGGTCCACACCATTGAGCCCAAAAGTCTACAAAGACTGGTTTATCTGAGTTAATGACATCTGTTTCCCATGCTTGTGGATTATCTATTTCAGTAATTGCCATGATTATCAAATTTTATCAAAATCTCACATCTAAAAATGTATTTGTGGTTATGGTATAATGGAATAATTATTTAAAAAATTTCAAAATATACTTAAATGACGTATTAAAGGTAAAAATGCATGAGTGCAGAACTTAGATTGAAAAAACTTAGAGGTTCGGGCGGATTTCTGATGGCACGAGTAACAGATGAACAGCAAAGTAAAGGAAATCTTGGAGGACCAGATCTATTTTTAGCACCAATAGGAAGACTAGAAAGTGAAAAAATTTCAAAATATACTTGTAATACCTGTGAACGAGAATTTGAAGGAAGCCCAAATATAGAATTTGAGAATCCAAATGAAGAGGTTGCTGAGAATTTAATTCTAGTTGAAAGAGGAAAATATCTCTGTAATGAATGTGGTTCAACAATTGCAGAGTATAGAGATTTTAGAAAACCAGATGAACAAGTAGATGTTGGACTAGCAAATCCAATTGAACAACAAGAAACAAGCTTTTCAGATTTTGATACAGTTACTCAACAAGAAACAACTCAACAAGAAATTGTATCAGAGCCTACGTTTAGTGGAGGTACATTTAGATCAATTTTTGGCATGGATGTTTTCGACGAAAATGCAAAGAGAATTGGTAAAGCAAAACAGGTAGGAGTCGATTCAAATCAAGATTTAGTGTTAGTCGTTTCAGATGTTAGTGGAAATGATATTAACATCAATTGGAGTAGAATTGGAACTGTAGGAGAAGTAATCTTTTTAGGAAAATCTAGCAAAACAGAAGAAAAAATGGAGAAAACTTCAGTAGGTGAAGGTTTACGATGTTCTAGTTGTAATTTTGATAACAAGCCTGACTCAAAATTTTGTGAGAGTTGTGGTACACAGTTATAGTTAATCGATAAGATTTATCTAAGTAAATTAGCGAGCAAACATAATTTGGGAACAAGTTCAACAAAAAATCTCATAAAAGATGCAATAATCATAATTGTAGCAATTGCTATAATTTGGCTAGGTCTACAAGCAGTATTTGGAACAGCAAATCCATTTTATGTGGTTTCAAGTGGAAGTATGATTCCAGTTTTAATGATTTATGATGTCATAGTTGTGGAAGGTAATACTCCGTTTGAAGATGTAAAAAAAGGAGATATCATTGTATTTTATTCACCAAAATTATACGAGCAAGGGAAAGAACGAGTAATTGTTCACAGAGTTAGTTTAGAAATGGGAGAGGATCCAAAAATAGTGAGAACGAAAGGAGATGCAAATCCTGCATCAATTGCAGGTACAGATTATCCAATAACGGAAAAAGAGTATCTAGGTAAAGTGGAGTATGTAGTGCCGCAAGTGGGATACATAACACAAATTCTTCAGCCTCCAATCAACTACATAATAATTGCAGTCATAATTGGAGTCATGATTGTAAAACAGTTTTCAAAAAAACAAAAGAAAAACATTGAATTTCAGTATACAAAAGATAAGTTAACTGAAGATAATGATTCAGAACATACTAAATTATCAAATAAAGATGAATCAGTAGATA
>CAZEES010000002.1:73317-77504 GCA_964511265.1 uncultured Candidatus Nitrosopelagicus sp.
GAAGATAATGATTCAGAACATACTAAATTATCAAATAAAGATGAATCAGTAGATACTTCAGATAACATTATTGAAGATAATAAAGATGAATCAGTAGATACTTCAGATAACATTATTGAAGATAATAAAGATGAATCAGTAGATGATAAAAAAGAACTTTAAGATTATTTCTTTTCTGGTATTTTGAATACGCGTTTGAAGTATTCTGAATGTTCTTTTGCTTCTTCAGGCTCTTCTTTGACTTTGGCTAGATCTTTTGCAAGTTGTTTTTTGTAACCTAATTGCATTTGACGAGCAATCTGGATTCTTTGTGCTTGAGGAGAACCTGCACCATGCATTGATTCAGTTAGATAACCAACTGCATTTCGTCCCATTGTCATGTTTTCAATTAATCGTAAAATTCTCATTCTATTTTCAACTTCAACTCCTGATTTACCTTTTAGATATTTTTTCAAGAGCGGTCCAGTTTCGGCACTTCTAAATTCTGCTTCAGAAGGCAATGTGACTAGGATTCCACCAGCAACATCTTGAGCAAGTCTTGCCAATTCATATGGCAATCTGGTAACGTTATGTTTACAGACATTTGCAAGCATGTCATCATTAAGAAATACACCAGATTTCATCTTATGGCCTTGATATGATGCAGCAATTCCTGCAGCATAGATTGATTCGTTTAGATGTGTCATTTCAATAATTTTATCTTTAATGTGTGATACTTTTGGAACTCCATTATATTCTGCAATTGCTGCAGCTGCACCAATCAAAACATCACCCAAGCCAGTTTTACAGACATAACTTCTTCTATGATAACAAGTAAATCGTTCAACTAACATAGATGCAAATTCGTATTCACCATCCATAAAGATCATTTCGTTTGGTATGAAAACACGATCAAAGATTACCATAGTTTCTTGTCCACCATATTCAGAGTTGCCAACATCAATATCGCCAGGTTCCATACTACGTGTGTCACAAGATTGTCTGCCGTAAATGTAAGTAATTCCTGGCGCATCTACAGGTAGAGCACCAACAATTGCGTAATCTTTGTCATTTTCTAATAGTCTCATAGTAGGCATTACAATCATCCAATGTGAATTAATTGTGCCAGTTTGATGTGCTTTAGCACCGGTTACATAGACACCTTTATCGTCTCTATCAACAATATGCAAAAACAAGTCAGGATCTTCTTGTTCACTAGGTGCAAGACTTCTATCACCTTTAACGTCAGTCATTGCGCCACCAATTACCAAGTTCTCATGTTGAACCATTTTGATAAATTCTAACAATCGTTCATGATATTTTGTGTCATGTTTTTCATCAATTTCAAAAGTTGTAGAGTGCAATGAATTTAGTGCATCCATTCCAACACATCTTTGAAAACATGTACCAGTAAGCTGACCTAGTTTTCGTTGCATTTTATTTTGTAAAACCAAGTCTTCTGCACTTTCTGCAATATGTAAAAATCGATTTACTCTTTCACCAGAGATTGAAGATTGTGGAAATGCAAGTTCTTCTTCTTCAACTGCAAGATCATAAGTTTTTGCAACTGCATTAATTGAAGGACGAATCATTGGATGGTTAACTGGTTCTTTTACCAATTCGCCAAACAAGTATACCTTCAAATCTCTACCTTTGAGACTCTCAATGTATTCCTCTCCAGTTCTGATCGGCTTTACTGTTTTTTGCATATTGATGTAACACTTACTGATTCAAATAATTAAAGAGTTTCCAGAAATAGCTATGCCTAATTAGAGACCAATACGCACGTCTAGAACTTTACAGCCTTTGTTTTTTTCCATTACCAAAACTGGATTCATATCTAATTCTTTAATTTCATTGAAATCAGACACCAATTGAGATAATCTTTGAATGCATTCTGAAAGTTTTTTGACATCAGATGGTTTTTCTCCTCTCACACCCTGTAGAATTTTTTTAGTTTTGATTGAAGATATCATATCATCAGACTCGATATTTGTCATAGGTGCAAGTTTGAATGTAACATCTTTCAAAACTTCAACATAAATTCCACCCATTCCAAGCATCACAACAGGTCCAAATCCAGGTTCAAGTTTAGAACCAATAATCATTTCTTTTCCTCCTTTAACCATCTCAACCACAAGAACTCCTTTAATGTCAGCTTTCTTGTTGTATTTTTTTGCATTTTTTATGATAGTATCAAAAGCACTTTCAACATCTTTTGCATTTTGTAGATTAACTTTAACTCCACCAGCATCAGATTTATGGATAATTTGTGGTGATGCAATTTTTAAAACTACGGGATATCCAATTTTTTTAGAAGCAGCAACTGCTTCTTTTTTTGTTTTTGCTAATTTACTAGCAGGTAATGGAAAACCATATGCACGAAGAATTTCTTGACCTTCTTCTTCTAGTAATGCATTTCGTTTTTCTTTTTTTGCATTATCTAAGATCTTTTTTACTTTGTCCTTTTTCACATTGAATTTTGTGATTTTTCCGGATGGATTTTTTACCCAATTTGTGAAAGCAAGCATCGCTTTCAGAGCACGAATTGAGCCTTCTGCATATGTATAGTAAGGAACATCTCCATTTGCCAAAATTTCACGGTTGGTGATTCCTTCGTCCAATCCCATTAGACTAGCTAACATTGTTTTTTTGTATTTTTTCGACATAGATACTATAACTTCTGCAAGTTTGTCATAATCTAACGTAGCAGATGGAGTACACATAGAAATAACAGAACCAACGTTTTTGTGTTTTAGCACTTCGTTCAATACATTTTCAAATCTATTAAAATCAGCATCCCCTACAATATCTACAGGGTTACGTGAACTTCCCCATGGAGGAATTACAGTATCTATTTTTTTTCTAATCTCTTCAATTCTTGCCATCTTAATTCCAAGCTTAGAACATGCATCAGTTGAAATTATAGCTGGACCACCAGCATTGGAGACGATAACCAAGTCGCCATTCATAGGAAGAGGTTGTTTTGAGAAAGCAGTTGCGTAATCAAATAATTCTTCCATAGTATCAACACGAATTGCTCCAGATTGTTTTAGCAATGCATCATAAATTTCATCAGAACCCATCAGTGCTCCTGTGTGTGACATTGCAGCTTTTGCACCTTCAGGACTACGTCCTGATTTTAATACTAATACGGGTTTTTTCTTTTTTCTTGTGATATATTTACACACTTTGAGAAATTCTTGTCCATTTCCCATGTCTTCAAGATACATGACAATAACTTTGGTTTGTTTATGTTCTGCAAGCATTTTGAGAATATCAATTTCACTCATGTCTGCCTTGTTTCCCATACTAATTACAGCTGAAAATCCAATTCCTTGTGCACTTGCATCCTCAACTAATGCTGCACAAATTGCACCACTTTGTGAAATGAGAGCAATTTCTCCAGATTTTGGAGTAATTTTGAGAAATGTAGAATTCATCATGGTTTGAGGATCTAGATTCATCACACCAAGACAGTTCGGACCAATGATTTGTAATTTGTATTTTTTTGCAATATCTTTTAGTTGTTGTTCTAATTTTGCACCTTCTTCATCTACTTCTTTGAATCCTGCGGTGATTACAATAGCACCTTTGAGTTTCTTTTTTCCACATTCTTCTAATACTGCAGGAACAATAGTATTTTTTGTCACAACAACAGCTAAATCAATTTTTCCAGGAACATCTAAAACTGATTTGTATGCTTTTTTATCAAAAACAGTTTCACGTGTTGGACTAATTGGATAAATTGTTCCCCTGTAACCTTTCATAATATTTGAAGTGATTGCACGACCTACGCTGCCTACTTTATCAGAAGCTCCGACAATTGCAATAGATTTTGGAGAGAGGAAAACAGAGTCAGTCATTGTATATTTCTAGATCAAAAATTTTTCTATAATTAAAGCTATTCTAGATTAGCTTCCAAGCATTTTTCCTGCCAAATTTTCCTTTCGGGGGATCCATTTTATTTTTAATTCAGGGATTTTTGGGATTAATAACCATGCTTCTTGTGCTAAATTACGTAATTGTTCATTATTTATTGCAAATTCATGATTTAGTTGATTTACAGTATTTTTTGAATCACTAAAAATTACAACTTCATCTAAGGAATCTTGAAATTTTTTTAATGCTGTGATTATAGCTAGATATTCAGCCTGATTATTTGTAATTCCTGATTTTTCTTCATAGAATGATTCACCAGTTTCTTT
>CAZEES010000003.1:0-64980 GCA_964511265.1 uncultured Candidatus Nitrosopelagicus sp.
TTCTCATAGACCAAATTTTTTCCTTCATCATATAGAAAATCAATATTTGATACACCGCCGCCTAAAACAATCATGTCGGGATCCAAAATGTCAATAACGTTTGCCAAGGATAATCCAAAATCATCAAGGAATGTTTTTTTCCAATTAACAAAGTTTGGGTTATCGGTATTTTGTATTATTTCAGGAAGACTTTGGTTTAGATCAGACAGTCGTAACCAGTTTTTTTCTAGTGCAGGACCACTGATGTATGTTTCAACACAACCACTATTTCCACAGTAACAACTATTTCCTTCATCATGTAGACAATGATGACCCCATTCTCCAGCAATATTTGTACGTCCATGGTGAATTTTTCCATCAATAATTATTCCTCCACCAACTCCAGTTCCCATTATCACACCAAATACAAAATTCGAGTTTTTGCCGGCGCCAAGTCTTGTTTCTGCCAAAGCAAAACAATTAGCATCATTTTCAATTGATACATCGTGATCTAGAATGTTTTGCAAGTCATTTCGAAGATCTTTTCCAATCAGGCACTGGGTATTACTATTTTTTATCAGACCAGAATTAAGAGACAATGCACCAGGAGTACATATTCCAATTGAAAATTTTTCATCAGACTCATGAGTAAGTTCAAGAATTAGATTTTTGATTGAATCTAAAATGGAATTATAGCCATGATCTTGGTTTGTAGGAATACGCTTTCTTTGAATAGTTTGATATTTTTCATCAGTTAGAATTCCTTCAATTTTGGTTCCACCTAGATCAATTCCAATTTTATTCATGTAATGCTTAGGATCTGATGTTTTTTGAGTATTTTCAAAGAAAATGAACCATGGATAAGTTCTCAGTGGATTTTATATCTAAAAATTAGTTAAACTATTCATGAAAAGCGGTTCTAATAACAACCTACAAAATTTTTGCCGTCATAGCCAACCCTTACAAAAATTGTCATTTTGTATGTAGGATTTTTTGTTGTTAAGGACCGCTTTTTAGGAAATTTATCCCATTGGAGGCATTCCAGGAGGCATTCCACCACCAGAACCACCAGAGATTGCAATTACATCATCAATTCTTAGAATCATCGATGCAGCTTCAGTTGCAGATTTGATAATTTGTTCTTTAACAACTACTGGTTCAACAATGTTTTGTGACAACATGTCAGCAACTTTGCCTTCTCTAGCATTAATTCCTGTCCATTTTTTACCTTCACTTTGTTTTGCACGAAGTTTAACCATCGTGTCAATTGGATCCATTCCTGCATTTTCAGCAATTGTTAGTGGAATAATTTCTAAGGCTTCAGCAAATTTGTTAATAGCCAATTGTTGTCTTCCTTCAAATCTTTCAGACCAATCTTTCAAAAATGCAGCTAGAACTGCTTCTGGTGCACCACCACCTGCAACAATCTCTGGTTTTTCAATTACATCTTTTACAACCATCAATGAATCATGTATGGAACGGTCAACTTCATCAACTACTCTTTGTGAACCACCACGAATTAGTAATGTTACAGATTGTGGGTTCTTACAACCCTCAATGAAGACCCATTTATCAGATTCAACTTTCTTTTGCTGAACTAGATTAGCTGCTCCTAGATCCTTTTCAGAAATATCGTCAATATTTGATGTGATACGTCCACCTGTTGCTTTTGCAAGTTTAGTCATATCACTTTCTTTTACGCGTCTAACTGCCAAGATTCCATGTTTTGACAAAAAGTGTTGTGCCATGTCATCAATTCCTTTTTGACAAATTACAACATTTGCGCCAATTGAGTGGATCTTATCTACCATAGTTTTGATCATTCTGTTTTCTTCTTCGAGGAACATTTGCATTTGTGTTGGATCATTAATTCTAATTTCAGCACTCATCTCGGTTTTTTCAATTTCCATTGCAGTGTTTAGTAAGGCAATTTTTGCTTGTTGAATTTTAGTTGGCATTCCAGAATGAACTACTTCTTTATCCAAAACAATTCCTTTAATCAATGCAGTGTCTTGAATTGAACCACCAGCCTTTTTCTCAACTTTGATGTTCTCAAGATCTACAGAGGATTTGTTATCTTTTGTTTCAGTAATGTTCATAATTGAATCAACAACAATTTTTGAAAGTGAGTCGCTATCTTCAGAGATTAATTTTGATTCCATACTTGTTTTTGCAATTTTCATTAAAGTTTCTCTATCGTTTGAAGTGACTTTTTTTGAAATTTCAGCTAAGATTTCTAATGCTTTTTCAGATGCGGCTTGAAAGCCTTCTATGATAACTGAAGAATGTACATCTTTTTTGAGTAATTCTTCTGCTTTAGCCAAAAGTGTACCAGCAAAGATAACAGAGGAAGTTGTTCCATCTCCAACTTCAGTGTCAATTGTTTTGGAAATTTCAACCATCATTTTAGCAGCTGGATGTTGTGCATCAATTTCTTTTAGAATTGTAGCACCATCATTTGTAATTGTAACATCGCCTAGAGAATCAACAAGCATTTTGTCTAGTCCACGAGGGCCCAAACTTGACTTGACAATATCTGCAACCAATTTGGCAGCCATGATATTATTTTTTTGTGCATCTTTTCCTTTCTCTTGTAAGGCACTTTCCTTTAGGACTAAAACAGGTCCGTTTGGTGTTTGTTGGATTGATGCCATGGAAATTTTTTATTAAATCCCCTTTTTATACTGTCGTCTGGATCGTTGGGATGAATTTTCTAGATTTTACATCTACTATCCCATTATACAGTATTCGAATATCAGGCAGAGCCAAGAAAGGTAAGAATAAAGGAATCAGATGTGGTTTTTTGAATTTACAGCCAGCATCCAATAAGACATCATTAATTTTTGTAAAATTCTTTGTTACTTTGTCAACTGCATCAGTAGAGATAATCCCAGCCATTTGAAAAGGTAGTGATGCCAGTGTTTTTCCATCTTTGATAACAATCATTCCACCTTGAGATTTAACGAGTTTGTTTGCTGCATCAATCATGTCTTTTTCATTTGAACCAATAACAATCATATCATTTTCATGGAAACTCCATGTGGATGCAAATGCACCTATATCAGCACCAAAATTTTCCAAAAAGCCAACAGTGTGAGTGCCACTACCAAATGTTCTGTCCATTGCCGCTACTTTCCAAATATCTTTATCATGTGATGAGAGAACGTTCGAGTCTTTTACACTCAAATTAGCTGTGGACTTTTTTGTTACAATCTCAGTGTTCATAGAGATGATATTTACAGTTTCAGTGTTGTTTTTTGAATGTACATGGAAATTTTTATTTGATAATTTTGGAAGTTTGACAGTTTTTGTAATCCAGTTTGGTACTTTAGGGGAATGAATTGTTTCTAGGATTTTTCCATTAGAAACAACAATTTTCCCACCAAGAATTACTTTGTTAATTTTTATTTTTTTATAGTCATCTAGAATCAAAATATCTGCAATTTTTCCAGGACCAATTCCTCCAAAATCATTTCCCATTTT
This sequence comes from uncultured Candidatus Nitrosopelagicus sp., assembly GCA_964511265.1. GTDB lineage: Archaea > Thermoproteota > Nitrososphaeria > Nitrososphaerales > Nitrosopumilaceae > Nitrosopelagicus. Next base: position 3,463 of record CAZEES010000003.1, read on the forward strand.
ATAATAATCAAAGCAATTTTTTGATGCCAAAGAAATTGCATCAATTGGATTCATTCCAAGTTTAATTGATTCTCTAACACAATGATCAATGTGACCAATGTTTGATATGTCAAACGGATCTAATCCATCTGAACAAAACATTAATCGATTTTTGTAGGTACCATGAGATAACACCAGAGGGATGATTTCTTTCAAGTCTCTACGAATTGAACCTTCTCTAACCATTATCCACATTCCAAGACGTAGTCTTTCTAACACCTGATCAAAATTTATTGGTTCATGGCAAGAGAATATACCGGAAGAGATGTAAGAGTTTAATTTTTTACCACTTGCCCCAGCTGTGTGACCATTAATTATACAGTGATTCTCATGCATTTGCTTTAGTGACTTTATGGTTCTAGGATCTCTTTTGGTAACTTTTGTCCAAGAAAATACTTCTCCTAGTCCAACAACAGACTGGAAACCAATCGCTTGTTTCTCTTCTTCAATACTGAGAGTTTTTCCATGACTAAATTTTCGGTCAACAGGCAAACCACCGGGTATAGTATGAAAAAATCTCATTGGTAAATTTTGAGTTTGTCGTAGAAATTCCTTAAACCCACGATAGCCACATACACTAACAATATCAATAGAATCTGGAAAGAGTGAGGTCACCCCACAGAGTAGTGATTTTTTTACAAATTCTGCAGGCGTTAAAAAATGATCAATGTGAATGTGAGGATCAACAAAACTTGGACAAACATGCTTATTTTTTACATCAAGAATTTTGGTTTTTGGACCACGTGTATGAGATGCATCTTCGCCAACAAATGCAATTCTATCATTTTTAATTGATATCTGAGTTTTTTCTTGGATTTCATTTGTATAGACATTGATTAGAGAGCAGTTTTGTAAAATCAGATCTGCAAAATCATCTCCAATAGCTACTGAATTAATTTCAGATAATACTGAAGAGAATTTAGAATGCACACCTCAAGATAGCCTCAGATATTATTATACATTGAAGCGATGTTTAAATTACGGTCAGCGAGGCACAATACTATGAATTTACCAAAAGAGACTAGATCATATTGCCCAAAATGCAAGAGTCATCAAACAATGAAAGTCTCAATTTACAAAGCTGGAAAAAGAAGAGGTTCAGCAGCAGGGGAGAGAAGACATGCCCTAAGGAAAAAAGGATATGGAGGACAAAAATTCCCAAAACTCGCAAAACCTGCTAAAACTACTAAAAAAGTTACATTAATTGAAACATGCACTACCTGTAAAAAGAAAATGATGAATAAAGGAATCAGAATAAGAAAGTTTGAGTTGATAGCAGTATGAAAAAAGATCATGTTTTGGTTCCTGAGCCAAATAGCAAATTTAACAAAGTAAAATGTCACGAATGTGAAGAAGAACAGATAGTGTATTCTCACAGTTCTACGCAAGTAATTTGTAATTCCTGTGGAAACGTTTTATCAAAAGCTACAGGTTCAATTGCTCAGATAAATGGCAAAATTTTAGAAACTACCGAGTAATTCAAAATCAGTTTTTGTGTTTACATTCAAGCATACACGCTTGTCATTGATAATTAGATAATCTTCTTTTACAGATTCTAAATTTTTAATTTCACTTGCATTAACAACAGATATGCCTGTGTGAACATAGGATTCGTCATTAAATGAAACAATACATTCAGGAGTTAGACCCAGAGATGATTGAAAAGAATTTGTAGTAACAACACTAGTCCATATTTTATCAGAATTTACGGCATCTACTATTTGTCGCACTGTACTTTCATCTAAAAGAGGCAAATCACCAGAAGTGACAAACACATAATCATCCAATCCTTTTAGAATTTGATTTAGATCTGTAACAAAATTTTCTCCTAGAGTTTCAAATACAGTTACGTTGTTTTCAGCTATAATTTTTTGAGTTTGGGGAGAATTAGGACTGGTTGCAGCAATAATTTTTTCAAAACAATTTGAGTCTTTTAATGCATCAATAACATGCAGGATAAGTGGCTTTTTGTATTCAAGTAATAGCTTTTCTTCATTACTTTGCATTCTGGTTCCTTTTCCACCAGCCATGATTAGACCAATCATAGTGAAACAAAGATTAGTAGTGATGAGAGTCTGGTTATTTCATTACTTGCACCCATTACATCACCGGTAATTCCGCCAAAACTCCTAGTAGATAATCCAACCAAAAACATTGTGACAACAATTCCAGTTGCAAAAACTATGAATCCACTCATTTCACCGATAATAATGAATGGAATAATTGTAATTATTCCAGCCACCAATAGACGTTTCTTGTCTTTCATAGAGTCCATGAAAGGAGAGTTTGAACCTATGGAGGCAGAATTTCCTAATCCAGCCATCAAAACCATTGAAAATTTCGCCATAATTTCACTAAGCAATATTATCTTGAATAATTCCATTCCACTGCTAAGCGATAATGCAATGATTACACCAATTGCATACATTACTATTGAAAATATTCCAGCAGAGCCTACGGATAGATCCTTCATGGCTTTGCGCTTTTTTTCTTTTGAACCTTTAGTCATTAGACCATCGGCAAAGTCAGCAAGACCATCAGTATGATGTATTCCAGTGATTACTGCTAAAGATGCAACAACAACCAAGGAAACAACTAATGGTTCTAAATATAGAGATAGACCATAACCTAGAGAACCGATAATAAGTCCAATTACAATTCCGACAATTGGAAAGAGGTACATGTGTTTAGCAATAGAGTCAAGATCGGAATTAGATGTTGGAATAATTGTCAGGAATGAAAAAACAGACCCAATTTGTTTAAGCAATCAAAATCGACTCCATTAATGAAATAAACAAGATTATAGGAATAGATACGATTCCAAAGAAAAGTAGTGATGTAACTTTCATCAAAGTAATTGCATCTGTTACTTTTTTTGAGGTAATCTCTTGATTACCAGTTCCTAATGAATAATGTTCAATTTTTTCAAACGTTGTACCTAATGCACCAGCTAAAGCAGCCATCGGATAGCCTGCATTTGGACTATCTGTTTTTTTACCATCACGTTTGAAGATTTCATAACAATTTCTCCAATCATGACCTAATAGCATTGCACCTAGTACCATGGTTAATCCAGTCAATCGTGAAGGAATGTAATTTAGGATGTTGTCACAATTTGCCCCAAACCAACCCAGATTTTTGAACATTTCAGTTTTGTAGCCAATCATCGAATCAATTGTATTGATTACACGGTAAACAAATGCGCCTGGGAGACCAAATAATGCAAAATAAAACAGCGGGCCTGTAACACCATCAACTGTATTTTCGCTGATACTTTCTAGAACTCCAGATAAAATATGATTTTTATCTAAATTTTTTGTTTTACGTTTTGTAATCATAGCCAGATTTGTTCTTGCTTTATCAATGTCGTTATTTTCTAGTGCATTAGAAACTGCTAATGCATGCTTTTCCATACCTCTAATTGCAATTGTAGTCTTTAACAAAATGGCACTAACTAGAATTATCACTATTATGCTAACAAACTCATTTACAATTATTGAATCAAGTTTTAGATTTAGTATTAGCAATAATGTAGCAACAACAGTAGCGGAGATTAATACGATAAGTATGCCACCAAATTTCTCCAAGTGTGTATTTTCATTTTTAAATAATGGTACTAAATTGCTGACAAATTTACCAATCCATGCAGTTGGATGGTATTTATTTCTTGGATCACCAAAAACAAGATCTAGGAATATAGCGAGCCCAATTACAACAATTGATTCCAAGATCATTTCAAAAGTTTCTCCACTTTTCGAATATTAAGACTTGACTTAACAACTTTGGCAATTTTGTTTATTTCAATGTCTAATTTTTTTAAATTTGAAGTATTCCAATTCAGATTTTTCGGTGAATTTCCAATAGAATCCTCATCAGGTATTTTAAATTCAGTCATTGGAATTGTCCCAAATACCGGTATGCCTGTTTTTTGTTTTAATTTTCTGTAACCTGGCTTTAGAATTTCAATATCTCCTCGAAATTTGTTTATAATGAATCCTTTAACAAGTTCAACATATTTTTTTTCAATTAATTCCATGGTTCCTACAATACTTGCAAATGCACCACCTCTTTCAATATCAGTGATTAGTAAAACAGGGGATTTTGTTTTTTTAGCAATTTTCATGTTTGTAATATCAAATTTCTGTAGATTAATTTCAGCTGGGGATCCAGCACCTTCAAGAAATATAATTTCATGCGATTGTGCAATTTTGTTGAAAGAATCAACAGCTGTATTAAAACCACTTTTTAGAACAAAGTTTTCATAGTAATTACTTGCATGCATTTTTTTGAAAAATTTTCCATTTACAAATACAGAACTACGATAATTTCCTAATGGTTTTAGTAAAATTGGATTCTGAAGTGGGGTTATGCTGGTTCGGGCAGCTACCGCTTGTATAGCCTGTGCTCTAGAGATTTCAAAGTTTTTTCCAACATATGAAAAATTTGACATGTTTTGTGCTTTGAATGGAGAAACCGTGTAACCCAGATCAGAGAAAATTCTACAAAGTGCTGTAACAAGTATTGTTTTTCCAGCTCCGGAAGAAGTTCCTTGTATCATTAATGATTTGACCATTTTATTTCTCCAAGTGCTTTGACTAGTATTTTATTTTCTTTTCTATTTTTTATAGCTATTCGAATATAATTTTCATCAAGACCACAAAAAGTGCTGCAATCTCTAACAAGAATATTTTTTTTAAGTAATTTTTTTTGTAGGATTTTTGAATTAATTTTTGTCTTAATGAGAATAAAGTTTGTAGAGGAGTTGAAACAAGACATCCATTCTAATTTTGATAGAGAGTTCATTAAAAATGAATTTTCTTTTTTTATATTTTCTCTAGATTTCTCTAGAAAATCTGAATAACATAATGCTGCACTTGCCGCAGTTTGTGCAACGTAATTTACATTCCAAGGAATTTTAATTCTTTGAAGAATCTCAATAATTTTTTTACTTCCAAGACCATAACCAATACGTAATCCAGCTAATCCAAATGATTTTGTAAAGGAACGTAGAATGAATAAGTTCTCATGAGATTTGATGGTTTTAACAAGTGATGGGTAAGAATCCGGCACAAGTTCAATGAATGTTTCATCAACAAATACCAATGTAGATTTTTTTTCAGCAGTTTTTATAATTTGTTCCATATCCTTTTTTGAGAGGATTTCACCTGTAGGATTATTTGGATTGCAAAAAAAGACAATACCTTTTGTCGGTATTTTTGCTAGAAATTTTTCAAGATCTTTATTAAAATTCAAAGATTTGAAATGGATTATTTTGCCGCCAAAAAATTTCACTGCGTTTTCATATTCAGAAAAGGTTGGACATGGAATCAGAACTTTGGATTTTTTATTTACAAATGTACTACAGAAATTATAGATTATTTCAGTAGCGCCATTACCAACCAAAATTTGTGATTTATTGATTCCTGTAAACCATTTTAAATTTGAGCGCAATTTTGTCGATTCAGAATCTGGGTAAACATTGATTTGATTTAGTTGTTTTTTTAGATATTTTTTTACACCTGGATGACATCCTAGAGGATTAACATTTGAGCTAAAATCAATTATTTTCTCATTTGGATTCTTAATTGAAAATATACCTCCATGATAAGCTGGAATGTGTGAAATTGCGTTGATATTTGGGGTTATTTTCATAGTTTGAAATAAACTAATTCAGTATAGTATTCTTTTGGTTATTTTTCTAAAGGAATATTAACAGAAAATTACCAAATTGGATCTATGAAAAAAAGAGTTGCAATAGTAGGAGTTACAGGTTCTGTGGGTCAAGAATTTGTACAATCGTTAGATAATCACCCATGGTTTGAAGTAACTCAGATTGCAGCATCTGAACGTTCAGCTGGAAAAATGTATCTGGATGCAATTAGAGATTCTAGTGGAATTATTGCATGGGATGTGGGTGGAGAAATTCCAGAATATATCAAAAATATGAAAGTTTTGAAAATAGACGAAGTCAATGTTCAAGAATTAGATTTAATCTTCTCAGCAGTGGAATCAGAAGCTGCTAGAGATATAGAAACTAAATTTGCAAAGGATTTACCAGTAATTTCAACATCATCAGCCTATAGATATGAAGAAGATGTGCCAATTCTAATTCCGGGAATAAATGATGAACAAGCCGAATTGTTAGAGATTCAAAAAAAGAATCGAGATTGGAAAGGATGGGTTGCACCACTTCCAAACTGTACCACTACCGGTTTAGTAATTACACTAAAGCCATTACTAGAAGAATACGGTGCAAAAAAAGTAATGATGACTTCAATGCAAGCAATTTCAGGTGGAGGAAAAACTGGAGTGTCAGCAATGGGAATTACAGATAATATTTTGCCATATATACCAAAAGAAGAGAAAAAAGTTAGAATTGAAACTAGAAAAATTCTTGGTAAACTAAAAGATGGAAAGATTGAAGATGCAGACATCAAAGTGAGTTGCACCTGTACAAGAGTTCCAGTAATTGATGGACATACAGAATCGGTATTTGTCGAGACAGAAAAAGAGATTGACCCTAGCGTAGCAAAAGATACGTACAATGAGTATAACAAAGAAATTTCAGTTGCAGGATTACCTTCTGCACCTGAAAAATATTATGCATTTCATGAAGATCCAACAAGACCACAGCCTAGAATGGAAAGAGAAGTTGGAGATGGCATGACTACTTCAATCGGTAGAGTTGAAAAAGAAGAATTGTTTGAAAATGGATTAAAGTATATGTTATTTTCACATAATAAAAAAATGGGCTCTGCAAAAGGAGCAGTTCTTTTGGCAGAAATGCTTTACAAGAAAGAGAAGATTTAGTCTAAAATTTTAGAAATCTTCCAATAATATCTTTATTAAAGGTAGTAATTTCTAAAATGCCGGTGAATTAAATGGCGAAGATAGACGATCTTGATTTAAAAATTCTTTCAGAATTGAGTAATGATGCATCAGTATCAGTTCCAAAATTATCAGATAAAATTAACATCAATTCGTCTGTTGTTTATAGCAGAATTAAACGTCTTTTAAAACAAAAATTAATTCAGAGATATACAATAGATGTTAATGATAAAGAATTAGGATATGTAGTAAAATCTGTTACAGGAATTAACATGGATTCCAAAAGACGAGATACGATAATTGAGGAGTTATTCAAAATTGAAGGTGTTAGAGAGATTTCAGAAGTTACGGGAAGATTTGACATCATGGTTACAATGTATGCAAGATCATTAAATGATATGCACAAGGTAGTTTCGGAGAATATTGGTAAAATTGAAGGGATCTTAGGTTCTGAGAGCTTCATAGAGATGAAAAGAAGGACGAAACCAATGCCTTACATGCCAGAGTAAACGCGTGATATTTATTTTTCCGAGGAAAAGAGACTACATGCAAGAAACAACTACAAAAATCAAAGTAAAAACATACTATGAATTAACAAAACCAAAAATTTGGTACCTCTTAGTTTTTACAGCATTTGGAACTGCAATAACTGCATCAAATATCTATAACATTGAGATTTCAATTGCGACCTGGGCCTTGATGCTTTTTGGAGTTGCTGCAGGTTCTGCAGCAGCTAATACTTTGACGAATTATCATGATAGAGATATTGATGAGGTTATGGAAAGAACAAAAGGCAGACCAATTCCAAGTAAGAGAATTTTTCCTGCTGAAAAAGCAAGAGACTTTGGATTAGTTTTAGCAGGGATTTCAATTGCATGTGCATTTGGAATTGCATTCACTACATCATTTTGGAATGGGATGTGGTGCGGTATTTTTATGGTGTTTGGTTTGGCAGATAACATTTTGATTTATAGTCATGCATTGAAAAGAAAGAGCCAACTTAACATCATACTTGGAGGATTTTCGGGTGGTGCACCAGCAATGATTGGATATGCCGCAGTTACACTAACTGGATTGTGGGACTTTGGGTTAATCATGGCAGGATTAGTATTCATTTGGATTCCAATGCACATTTGGGCATTGACATTACACTTTAGAGATGATTATCAAAAAGTAAATGTTCCAATGTTAACTGCAGTATTATCTGAAAAAACATCAGCTAGGGTAATTGCTGCAACTACAGTTATGATGGTAGTATTTAGCATAGTGCCATTCTTTTTGACAACGGATACAGGTGAGCCAGTTATGAGTGAAGTTTACCTCTATACTGCGATAGCATCAGGTGTGTTGATGGTAGTACTTAGTGCATGGGTCGTATCAAAACCAACTGAAAAGGCGTCATGGGTTTTATTCAAATTTTCAAGTCCATATCTTGCAGTGTTGTTTATTGCATTAATGGTAGACTCTGCGCTTTAACAGAAATAGAATCATTTTATTACTCGATTTTATTTGGAAACATATGGGGATTCGCCTACGCTGTAAAGATTATGGATACGATTGTGAATTTGTAGTAGAGGCAGATGATGCTCAAGAAGTTATGAAAGAATTTGGGAAACATTCTGATGAGGAACATGGCATATGGTATTCAGATGAATCACTAAAGCAAATAGTTCAAAACAAGTACAATCTCAAATAATCAGTTAGGTTTCAGTATTATTTTCCCAACTAATCCTTTTCCGTTTAACATTTTGTTATGAGCATCAACGGCATTTTCAAATGTGAAAATAGAGTCAATTATGACCTTGATTTTGCCTTGACCCATCCAATAGAATCCATCTTCTAGCTCAGCACGAGTTCCTTGTGTTGAACCTAAAATGTTGATTCCTTTGAAAAATATATGTCGTAAATCGGCAGGAGCATCATAGCCAGTTGTAGCCCCAGTAGTGACAATTGTTGCACCATATTTGAGTAAAGTTAGTTCTTTGTTAAAATGTGAGCCACCAATATGCTCAAAAATTACATCAATTCCTGGCGCTTCATTATTCTTTTTTGCCAATTCTTTTGATATCTTGAAAACTTCTTTGTGCCAGTCTTCTTTTCTATGATCTACTGCATAATCAGCACCAAGTTCTTTTAATTGTTCTAGTTTTTCTGGGCTTGCAGTTGCAATTACAGTACAACCGTACAATTTTGCAATTTGAATACCAAAAATACCAACACCAGAACTACCTCCCATTACAAGAACAATTTGTCCTGGTTTGATCTTAGCTCTTCCAACCAACATATGCCAGGACGTTAAAAGCGTCATGGAAGCAGCAGCTGCGTCTTCATAAGAAATTGAATCTGGAATTTTTAAGACATTGATTTCAGGTAAATGTGCAATTTCACAATATCCACCCCAAAGAGGTCCTGTTTGAAATCCCCAGATTATTCTTTTTTTACAATCAAATTCTCTTCCAGAAGTACATCTAGAACAAACACGACAAGACATGTTTCCATGCGAAACAACTCTATCACCAACTTTGATAGTTTTTACATCTTCACCAACTGCAATTACTTCACCAGCTGCATCAGTACCAGAGATATGTGGTAAAGGTACTGCAAGAGGTTTGCCTCGCATTCCCCATATGTCATCATAGTTTAATGCAGCAGCTTTCACACGGAATAATACTTCATTTGGTTTTGGAACAGGGTCAGGAACTTCTTTTAGTTGTAAGATTGATTCAAAATCATTATTTTCTGCATATTTTTCATAAACTAAAGCTTTCATTTTGTTAGTAATTGTCTAGAGAGATTTTATCAAGTTTTGGAATTTTTGCAATTTCAAATCCTTCTTTTCTTTTATTTAGTGGTCTCGTTGCATCAATTCCAAGTTTGGCTGTCTTTAGATTTTTTTGATCACTGGAAGGATCCAAACTGGAACCACGTACATTTTTTATTAATACCATATCTTTGTCAGCCTGGAATCTTGTTGCCATAGCATATTCAACCTGATCAGAATTTGATGGTTCAATATCATCGTCTACAATAGTAACCATTTTCAAAGAGCGATGAGATGCAAAAATTTCATTAATTATTTTTTTAACATTGGTTGAAGGTTTTTTTGAAATTTGTGCTACAGCGTGAAGCCAGTGCGAGCCACCATTAGACAAGATCACCTGGTTAGTTGAAGGGAACTTTTTCTTTATTATTCCATTAAGTTTTGACTCTATTGGCATTCCCATTAACAAATGATGTTCCCCAAATCCAGACAGAATGTCATGGAAAATTGGATTATTTCTATAATACATTTTTTCTAGTTCAAAGAGTGGTTGCTCTCTAGGATGATCATATGTACGCAGCATTTCAACCATCCATTCTTTGTCCGTCTTATCTTGGAGAATTTTACCTTCCATGACAATCTCAGTACCTGATGGAACATGCATTCCAGAGTATGGGCATTTTGTTAAAGTCAATTTATTTCTCAATAAGGAATTAGCTATATGCAATTCATCTTTTCCCCAATCTGCTTGATATGCACCAGCAATTGATATTGCAGGATGGACACCTACAGTGATTGCAACTTTTAGATCTTCACCATGTTCTTTTGCATTAATGAAATTTCTATGGGAATGACGTCCCTCAACCATTCTAATTGAGAAATGGTTTCTATCAATCGGCATTAATCTATGAAATGCAGAGTTCTGTGTTTTGAATTCATGGTTTTGAGAATAAACTATAGCAGATGTGATAAATGGGCCAGATTCTTTCTCAAAATGTGTAACAATAGGAAGTTCGGAAAGATCACTTGAAGAATTTTCAAAGAATTTTCCATTGGATGTGGTTTTTGGTTTTTTTGCATTTTTTATTGAAGAGTAGATTGATTCGTGTATTTTATTTTCTTTTGCATTTACTGCAAGTGCAAATCTTTTTCGTGTACCAACTAAATTACTAACTAATTTGAAATTGTTTTGTTTTATGTTTTCAAAAAGTAATGCTGAACCTCCATCGGCTTTTGCAGTAATTCCCGCGATTTCAAATTTTGTTGAAACTTTTTTTTGAATGATTTTAATTCCTTTAGATTTTTTTAGTTTGGATATGTAATCACGCAAGTCTCCAGTCATTGTGTAATTTCTCCCATAATTTCATGCATTAATTGTTTTGTAGTATTATTATCTAATGATTTTTCAAAATTCGCAGTGACAAGACATATGCCTTTTAAAAAAGACGAGATTTTTTCAGATAATAATTTCAAAAAAAGTTCTTCAGATTTAGTTGGTATGATTATAGAGGTGGATGGAACAGGTCCAGAGCTAACAGATATTAGCATTGGACCAATTTTAGGAGAGTTTTCTGAGATGGATATTATTATTCCATTATCAAAATTTAGCATATTCACTAGAAAAGTACGATTCTCGTATGCAATTGTCTTTGTATTACAACCAGTTTCCACAAAAAGACTTTTTTAATTATGCCTTTATTGCTATCGGTTCAGACTTTGCGTCGAATGCTTCTTTGACTAGATCTCTTGCCTTTTTGATAGTTATACGTTCTTCAGATTTTCTGAGTTCTTGAACGGTCTTTGTTTTTGTCCATCCTTCAGAGACAGCAGTTGCTAATGTTGTTTTAACAAAATCAGATGATGATGCTGCAACTTCAACAGGAGTCTCAACTGGTGCATTCTTTGCATCAAATGCCTCTTTAGTTAATTCTCTTGCCCTTTTGATGGTCATGCCTTCAGATTTTCTGAGTTCTTGAACGGTCTTTGTTTTTGTCCATCCTTCAGAGACAGCAGTTGCTAATGTTGTTTTAACAAAATCAGATGATTCTGCCGAAACTGTTGCAACTTGTGCCACCTCAATAGTTCGAGATTTGAGAGATGCTGCGTCAGCTTCAACTCTTGCTCGGAGTTTTGCTTTGTACTTCAAGTTACGTGGTTTAGTTCTTAATCGGTAACCACAGCATGGGCACCAAAGTCCTTCCCAATTAATGAAGATTTCACAGATTTGACAACGTCTTTGACCAGATGCATAACGTCCAGTGCCTACTGGTTTTTGTGCTTTGTATCTAGAACAGATTCCTTTACATGTCATTTTGTATCCAAATATTGTAGAATTTACAACTATATAAAAGAGATCTAGTGATTTTTTACAAAAAAATTGATTTTTTATGTAAAAATTTTATTGATTTATATAGAAAAACTAATCAATTTCAAGAAAAAAGGGATTATCTATAAATATCTTTGTGTATTTTCGGACTTTGTACTAACCAATAATTGAGAGTGGTAAGACAGATTTTGGAATTCCACTTCTTTGTGAAATGAATTGGGCGGACAACATGTCCCGTTTTCCACGCTGATTATGATTTTTGATTTTGAGTGAAGTACTTGATTCATCAACAAATTCAATTTCAAACTTGGAACAAAATTTCAAATTTAACATTTGAAGAATTCTATTAGCAGTTTTCATATCACCATTGCCAATTTTAACAATTTTTCTAGATGCAGGTAATTCAGCCAGAATTGAGATTAGATAAAGAATTAGTTTATCAATAGATACAAAAAATGTTCTTGCAATCTCGTTTTCTAGATATGTAACTGAAACACCAATTCTTTCACCAGGATCAATTCCTAAAATCAACCTAGATGAATTAGTCGGTGAATTAAGCATTTTTGTAATAATTCCCTTAACAACTATTGGATCCTTACTAATTATTTCATCAAATAACATGGGCATTGCAATTTGTTTTGGGGCCTCTTTTTCTGTAGTAATGACTAGATCACCATCAAAATCCCCAATTTCACTAGGCAATATGGAATCAAATGGAATTGATAATTCCTTGAAAATTTTAGATAATTTGAAATATGGTTTGCCATACTCGGTGGCGATTGCAATTTTTTTATTTTCTATACGAGTGATAATTCAGGTATGGTTTGTACAAATTTAGTACTTTTGGGAGTAAATTTCCTACACAATTGGTCAAAAATGTCTCTAAACAGGTAGAAGATGTTGAATTTAGTGGCTGATAACTTAGGATTTTAGAATTGTAGATACAGCATTTTCTACAGCAGAATCAAAGTTAGAATCAATATTTTGCTGGATTTCAGTGATTTTTGCCTCTCCCTCTTGGGAAATTTTCTGAGATTCAGATTCTGCTTTTGATTTAGAGTCAGAAATGAGGGATTCTGCCTCAGAGTTGGCTATTTTTCTTGTCTGTTCAAGAAGAGAATCAATCTCCTTTTGGGCAATTGAATTTAATGATTTTTTCATATCGGCCAAACCGAGATTTATAGAGTCAATTTCAGATTCCAGTTCCGATAAGGATTTGATAATTCCATCGACTTTGGTAGTTTGGCTCATTTTGATTTTTTCCTCTTACTCCATTATTAAAATCTTCAATTTGTAGTTAACAATAAGATCGCTCTTGCCAGATCGCCTTCAGCCTCAGCTAGTGCATTTTTTGCTGTTTCCTCATCAACATTGGCCTGTTGACATACAAGTGAAATATCCTCATCGCTGAAAATTGGAATGTCTAGTTCTTTTTCTTCTATATTATCAGCTACTACCTGGAAAATTGAGTTTTCTTTAGTTTTCATCTCAGTTACTGCTGGTTTGCTAATTATGATCTCTTTTTTGTCTGTCTTAATTATGACTTCTTGGACATTATTCACCTCTTCCATGTCCATTCCCATCTTGTCCATCATTCTTCTCATTTGGCGATTTCCGCCACGTCCGCCCATCATTATGATTCCTCTCCATCATTCTGAGATTTTAAACTATCTCGAATTTTGATTGCTACGCCTCTAGATTGGGTTTTAATCATGTTTGAAGAAAGAATGGATTTTCCAACGGCAATTATTTGCTTTTTGAAGAATATAGGCACGTCTGAGCCGATTTCTATCTTTGAGCCACATCTTTTCACATGTTGACAGAATACTGATTTTCCCTGTTCTACAAATGGCTTTGAATCAGCATCAACTTCAATACAATAATTTTCTACGAATTTCTTATTTTTTGAAAAACGTTCAGCACAATAAATCGACATGGCAATTCCGCCATCTGTACGAGGAGTGAATAGTAAAAGGTCATTATGATAGACGGCTCTAATTCTGCCGGTCTTTTTTGACATTTTGAAATCTACATCTTTTGGAATTTGTTTGGATACTCCAGCACCATAAAGTGCATCAACTGTATGGGAGATTTTTTCAAACTTGTCCATTGATTTTAGAGAATTATACCGGAAATATTAGTCTGAGTGAAAAATGTGATGGTCATCTTAAATATACAACACCTAATGTTGAGCCTAGAAAAACACATAGATCACTCAAAAAACCATATATTTAATAATTCTATATAGTAATGCCGAACATGGCAGATAAGGACCAAATTAGAAAAATCCAGTTTACTGGAAAATCATCTTACATAGTCTCATTACCAAAGGATTGGATTAAAGACCAAGGTCTAAAACAAGGAGACCAAGTTACAGTTGGAAGAAATGGGAGTAAGACCTTAGAAGTCAGACCAGTAAATTTTTCAAAATCTTCAGGAGATGAAGTTTCAAATCTCATTATTTCACCTGATGATGAAAAATCTGCCATTGTAAGAAAACTCATTGCACTATACTTTTTGAATGCAAAAACTATCAATGTCAAACCAAAAGCAGGAACTAGAATTTCTCCAACTCATAGAATTGCAATTCGAAATACTGTCAAAAAGGTTCTAATGGGTTCAGAGATTACAGCAGATTCTACAGATGGCATAACTATTCAAGTATTGATTAATCTGGTAGAATTATCAGTTGATGGTGCTTTCAAAAGAATGCTATCAATGGCAAAATCCATGCAAACAGATGCACTATTATCTCTCAAAGAAGGAAATGAAGAACTTGCACAAGAAGTCATTAATTCAGATGATGATGTAGATAGATTTGGATTTTACATTATACGACAATTAACAATAGCAATAGAAAATCAACACATGTTAGAAGAAATGGGATTCAAGAATTCAAGAGATTGCTTAGGATATCGTGTAATTGTAAAAAACATAGAAAGAATTGGAGATCATGCAGTCACTTTAGCCCAAGATGCCATAGACATCAAAAAGCCAATCAAGGGAAAGATTATGACAAGCATTGAAAAAATGAATGAATTTGCACTTACAGCAATAGATAACACATGTTTAGCATTATTCAAAAATGACTATCAAGAAGCTGAAAAAGCAATCAGTGAATCTCACAATATCAAAAGATACGAAGACAGTGTATTAAAAGCCCTAGAGCAAGCAAAAAACTCTGAAGAAGTTTTCAGAGTTAGAAGAATTGCTGAAAATATTAGAAGAATTGCTGAATATGCCAGCGATATAGGTGAAATCGTGCTAAACATGAATATTGAGAAAATCGCCAAGAAAAACTAGGTATAATTTTGAAATCTTGTATTTTAATTACATATGACAATCAGGACGTGATTTCAGAGGCAGAATCACTGTGTGAGGCTGCACAATATAACGTACTATTCACAATTAGAGAAAACGAACTTCACTTTACAAAATATGGAATTAGTGAAGGAAAAATGCCAAATTTGGAAGAGATGATTGAGAAATATCAACCAGATGTTATCGTATTCGATGAGATACTAAAGCCAAATCAAAATTACAGTCTCGCTTCAAAGTTAAAGTTAGAAATTCTAGATAGAGAGTCATTAATTTTAGAAATTTTTGAAAGTAGAGCAAGTAGTTCTGAATCAAAATTACAAGTAAAACTAGCTCAATTGCGTTATGAAAGATCACGTGCTAAAGAGCGAGTTAGACTATCAAGGATGGGCGAACAGCCAGGTTTTATGGGAATTGGTAAATTCGAAGTTGATGTTTACTATAACGATATTCAAAATAGAGTCAATAATGTAAAATCAAAATTAAAAAAAGCAGGAAAGCAACGAGCATTACACCGACAAGGAAGAGACAGATTAGGATTTAAAACAATCTCACTAGCGGGCTATACATCTGCAGGAAAAACTACACTATTCAATAGCTTAACTGGAGAATCAAAAGAAAAAAGTGCAGAACTATTCACAACACTAACAACCACAACACGAAGATTAAAGCTTGGAAGAGAAATTGCGTTAATTACAGATACTGTTGGATTTATCAGTAAACTACCTGCTTATTTGATTGAGGCATTCAAATCTACACTAGAAGAATTGATCTTTACAGACATTGTGTTGGTAGTGATTGATTCATTAGATAATGATCATCAAATGAGAAAGAAATTTTCTAGTTGTTACAAAACACTAGCTGAACTAGGTGTAGAAAGAAAGAATATGATTTTTCTGTTTAACAAGTCAGAATCAATCGATGATAAGAAATTGTTACATATTATGAATAATTTAAAAATTGATGAAATAGAAAGTTGTGTAGACATATCAGCAATAACTGGAAAAAATCTCACAGAATTGAAAAAACTATTAGAAGAAAGATTTTATGGAAAAATAGATTGAAGATGAAGATAGAAGTTTTAAGAATTGGTCAGAGAGTAATTCGAGATGACAGAGTAACAACACATGTTGCATTAGTTGCAAGAGCGTTTGGAGCATCAAAAATTTACATGAATGAAGTTGATCCTGAGATTGAAAACACCATTAAAAAAATGAACAAAACCTGGGGTGGAGAATTTGAAGTGGAATTTTTTGACGATTGGAAGAAGGTTATAAAATCAAAGAGTGATGATTACAAAATTGTCCATTTGACAATGTATGGAGAGAAAATTGATGATGTTGCAAAAGATATTAGAAAAAATCAGAACATCTTGATTGTGGTAGGTGCTGAGAAGGTGCCTAGAACAATTTATGAAAAATCGGATTTTAACGTCTCAGTGTCAAATCAACCTCATTCGGAGATTAGTGCATTAGCAATTATCTTGGATCGATTACACAAAGGAAAGCAATTTGACATGAAATTTGATAACTCAACAAGGCGAATCATTCCTACTAAAAAAGGGAAAAAAGTGATTTCAAAGTAAAAATAGAGGACAGAATGTGAGAGAATATGGTTGACAAGTATGAAGACCCTTTTGTGAAAATTGCAGCAATGATTGGCGGAGATGAGTATCTCAAAGTTGCACGTTCTCTATTAAAGACAGAAGATGCAACAGATGAAGAAATTGCTAGTTCGACAGGACTTCGTATCAACATGGTAAGGCGAGTATTATACGATTTATTTGGAAAAGGTTTGATAACTGGCGTTCGTGTAAAAGACGAAAGAAAAGGTTGGTTTGTTTACAGATGGCGTTCAAGAAGAGATGAAGTTGAAAATTTCATAGAAAACCAAAAAAAGAAGATCCTTGACAGACTACAAAAGAGATTGGATTATGAAAACTCATCTGATTTTTACCATTGCGGAAATGAAGATTGTTCAAGATCAACATTTGAAGATGCATTAGAATTATTTTTCAAATGTCCATCATGTGGACAAGTTCTTAATCTTAAGAAAAATGAAAAAATTCGAAAGAATTTTACAAAAAAAATTGATCAGATTAAAGGCGACATACGAGTTTAAATTTTATAATTTAAAATAATCTCATTACCACTTTTATGTACTTTTTTTAATTTTAAAGATGGCTTGATTTTTGATGATGTTAAAGAAGGTCCTTCAAATAGATTGACAGTATTTTTTGAGCCTAAAACATAAGGAGTAAGTGCAATAATCATTTCATCAATAAGATTTTTCTTCAAAAAAGAGTGGTTTAGTGTCCCACCGCCCTCTAGAAGGATAGTCTTGATTCCTTTTTTGTACAAAATAGATAGAAGTTTTGTTATATTTACTTGGTTTTTTCCACATACAATTACATCTAGAGATAATTTTTGTAACCGATGTAGATTTGAATTTGATACAAGTTCGGATGTAACAATGATGGTTGAAACACTTTTACAAGTTTTAATTATTCGAGAATTATTCTTGATTGTTCCACGAGAATCTAAAATAATTCGAATAGGGTTTTTTCCTTTGACATGTCTGACTGTTAAAAGAGGATCATCCTGTTCTACCGTGTTTTTTCCAACTAGTATAGCATCTGACTTTGAACGAAGTTTATGAACTCGTATCTTATCAGATTTTGATGACAATACAATTTTTTTGTTTTTTTGGCCAATTTTCCCATCAAGAGTTATTGCAGCACTCAGAATAATTTGAGGTTTAGATTTTTCCATTTACAATTTTTCCTCCAATCATTACAGCCTTAATTGATTTTTCAGAAGCACGATGAACTATGGATGCATGAACATTATTCATTGGATCCAGATCAATTGAATTTTTATCAATGAATATGCAATCTGCAAGATAATTTTCTTTAATAGATCCAATCTTTTGATTGAGAATTTTTCCGGCATTAACAGTAGCCATTTTTAGTATTTGTTTTGGATCAAATCTGTTTTGAGATATGCCCATTGTTACTTTCCATAGATAATCCATCTCTCTAAAAATATCGGGGGAATTAATCATTACATTATCAGTTCCAATTGCAATGTTACAACCTAGTTTTTGCATAAGTACAATGTTAGGAATTCCTTCAGCCAATGAAGAATTTGCGCGTGGACACACAACTATACCTCTAGTGTTTTTTGCTGCTAATTTTAGATCATTTTTTGTTGCAAAAGTCATATGAATTAGGAAAGTTGGTTTTAGTAACATCGCTCTTTGGATTTCGGATTTTGCAGTTAGTTTTTTTGAAACGTTTACACTTTCCATGGTTTCAGCTGCATGGATCACACGCATTTTTTTTGTTTTTGAGAATGATTGAAGATTAGAATTACTGTTTTCGTTTGTTCCACTAATTCCAATTCCATCACAATTTTTTAATAATTGGGTTAATTGTTCACAATTTGCCTCAGGTAGTGGCATGTTACTCTTAATTTCAGTCCTAGTGTTGTAATGCTCAATTCTACCTAGAATGACACATCGAATAGGTACATCAATTAAGGATTTTTTCAGTAATAGTACGCCATCTAGGCCACCTTCTCTAAAATCAACAAAAGTTGTAATTCCTTTTTTGATCATAGATTTTGCAGAATTTTTTATATATTTTGATAAAACTTTACTGGGAGTTTCTTTTAGAAGTTTTTGTTTGAGACCAATCATTGGATGAATTTTTGAATTTACATCAGCATCAATAGATAGATCTTTTCCAATTGAATCAGCTATATGTGTATGTGAGTTGATTAATCCAGGAATTAATAATAAATTTGAACAATCAATAGATTTCTCTTTTGATGATATGTGTTTGGAGATTTTTTCAAACTTTCCATTTTTAATTTGTACATTAGTTGATTCGACAAATTTTAAGTGGTTTCCATATAGTATACTAATATTTTTTAGAATCAATTTAATTCATAAATATCAGGTTTTTCTTTTCCTGAATCTCTAATTTCTCTTATGGTGTCAAGAGATTTTGTTGCAAGCTTTACAGCATTTCTAGATGTTTGTGCAGTACCTATTCCACAGTTCAATACAACTTGAAATTCATCTTTACACATTTTGATAAATTCTTTTGCAAAATTTTTGAATTCAGAATTAGTTACTACCATAAAATTATCTCCACCCATAAAAAATGTGAGTGAGTTTTTTGAGAGAAAGTATTCTGACATTCTCGAATATATTTTGAACATTAAAGAAGATGTGTCATAAGGAGACATTTTTTTCCGTTTGGATGTTAAATCATCTACATCTAGATGCATTATAGTAACAGAGTGTTCTGAGTGACCATTTAATGTTCCAAAAATAGAATATTGCTCATTGAGAAATTTTTGTGATTTTTTTGCTTCATATGCATCGAGATTTGCATCGTATGGGTTTTCCCCAAAACCAATTGACATTGAAAGTTTTACATCAAAAGAAGTTTCTAGTTCTTTTTGTATTGTTATATGATCATCAAGTGTAAGACCATTTGTAACTGAAAAGTATTCATCAGAACGATTAAGAAAAACAAGGCAGTTTTTCTTAGAAAATGATTCTTGTAATTTATGATATAATCTTGATTGTAACATTTGTAATTCATGTTCACGATCACTTCCCAATGTAAGAGTCCAAGGACCATATCCAGTAATTTTCATTATTGTTAGTTGTATCATTTTTCTATTTCCTTAATCTCATTATCAAGTTTGAGTACTGCATTTACTGCATTTTCAGATACCGGTCTGATTCTTGCATATGCTTGTCTTACAGCCATACCTGGTCCAGATATTCCAAGTGATACGGGTTTTTGATGTTTTATTGCTAATTTAGTAAGATTTCTTGCAGTTGAATTAGCTATTACTTCATCGTGTTTTGTTTGACCTTTGATGACAGCACCTAAAGTTACTACAGCGTCAATATCATCTCTTTGCAATAACTTATCAATAATTAAAGGCATGTCGAAGATTCCTGGTACATGACTTGTATGAATTACATCAAGATTTAGCTTTTCTGCAGTTTCTATTGCAACGTCATACATACGTGATGTGATTTTTTGATTAAAATCCGCGACAACTATTGCAATTTTCAAAATTAATTCACCTTAGAAAATTCAAGTAATTCTTTACCATTAATGAAAGGAATCGCGTTTTCTTTTGCATATTTTTCTGCTTTATCAACTGATAATGCAGAATATGTTTCAGCGTCCATCATTTCACAGATAGCAGTAATTGGTGAGAGGTTTGCCAATTGAGTCAAGTATACTGACATTTCAGTGTGACCAGTTCTAGAAGAGAGAAGACCATTTGACGCTATCAGCAGAGGAATATGACCAGGAGTTTTGAAGGTTGAGTTGAAAATGTGTTTTGGATTTTCTTTTTTATATAAAGTGGACATCTCTTTGATAGTTAATGCTCTATCTCGATCAGTGATTCCAGTGTAAGTTTGTTTATGGTTTATACTAATTGAAAATGTTGGATGATCTCCATATGGAGCAGTTCCCATAACCATTTTTTTGGATTCTTCATCTAGATGATTTGATTGAGACAACATGTTGTGCATGTATTTTAGTTGTAATTGTTCTGCAAGAGAGTTATCAATTGCAAGACAAATTAATCCACCTGCGTGTTTTCTCATTCTTACAATATGTTCAGGGGTGATAAATTCTGCTGCAACAACCATATCGATTTCATTTTCACGGCCATCAGAATCGTGAATCATTACAAATTCGCCACGTTTTAATGATGAAATTGCAGAATCAAATGTCATAATAAAAATAATTTTTTAGTTATTATAAAGTTTACTAGATTTTTAGTTATTACCAATTTATTGGTAATTATTAGTCATTTTAAAATGTATTTTCCTAGCACATCAGTCTCAATGTTCAACTTATCATCAATGTTTTTTGTTTTAAAATTAGTAATTTGTATTGTATGAGGTATGAGACAAACAGAACCTAGATCATTTTTTACATCAACAACTGTCAAGCTTATTCCATCTAAAGCAATAGAACCTTTTTTGACTACATATTTTTTGAGACTTTTTGGAATTTTAAACCAAACTTTTACTTCTTTTGGTTTTTTTTCTATTTTTTTAATTTGTGCAACACCATCAACATGACCCAATACAAAATGCCCCTCTAATCTTTCTCCAACTTTAAGACTACGTTCAACATTAACAATACTTCCAACTTTAAGATTTCCTAAATCTGTTTTTTTCATTGTTTCATCAATCATTTCAAACGTACAGATATTTTTCACAATTTTAGTTGCACTAAGACATACACCGTTCAGTGCAACACTCTGACCGATTTTTAGTCCTTTAGAATCTTTACCTAGATCAACAGATACTTTGATTGCACTACGATTTTTTGTGTTTTGTTCTATTTTTTTGATTTTTCCAGTGCTAGTAATTATTCCAGTAAACATGTTAGTGTAAGATATTTTGTGTATAAATAATGTTTAGATAATTTCGAGTAGGGCTTTGGCTCGTTTATAATGAACTTCATCAATCATTTTTCCATCAACTACAATTGCTCCTTTTCCTTTCTTTGTTGATTTTTCATATTCTTGTACTACTAATTTTGACCAAGTTATTTCAGAGGAATTTGGATGAAATATTTTGTGCGTTATTTTGAGTTGATCAGGATGGATTATACTTTTTCCTGTATAGCCTAATTCTTTACCTAATTTACAATCTTGTTGTAAGCCTTTTTCATCTTTGATTTCTTGCCATATTCCATCAATAGCAGCAACTCCTGCAGCGGCAGCTGCAACTGGTACTTTATATCTAGAATATTTTGCACCAATTGGATTTCCTTTTGTGTATTCAATTTGCATATCATTCAATAAATCAAATATTCCAAATACTATAGCATCAACTCTCTTACTTGCTGATGCAATTTCATAGCAATTAATCACACCTAGAGCGGATTCTATGGAAGGAATTAGACGTATTTTTTTGAGTTTTCTTTTCTTTTCTAAATTTGAGATAATTTTTTCAATTTTTTTCAATTCTTTTGCAGAATCCACTTTTGGGATGACAATTCCATCTAATCCTTTTTGAACTACTTTTTCTAAATCGCTAGGAATTTTGCCTGATTGAGGTGAGTTAGTTCTTACAAATACAGATGCAGAAAAATCTTTGCGTTCTTTTAATTTTTTTGAAATTAATGTTCTAGCATTTTGTTTTTCGTTATCAGGAACTGAATCTTCTAAATCAAAACAAACTATGTCACCAGAAAGTGATTTTGCTTTTTCTAGAAATCTTGGATTATTTCCAGGTACAAAAACTAGACTACGAAAAAGATTTGTCATTAAATGACTATGCGCCTTCAGGCTTCATTAAGATTTTGCCAAAGAACTTGCCAGATAGCATCTTGGTGTGAGCCTCTGCTGCTTGTTCGAATGTATGGATTGAGTCAACTGCTGCTTTAATTTTTCCTTGTCCCATCCAGTATAGACCTTCATCAAGTTCAGCTTTTGTTCCTTGTGTTGAACCTAGGACGTTAATTCCTTTGAAGAATATGTGTCTAAGATCTATTTGTGCGTCATAACCTGTTGTTGCACCACATGAAACTAGAGTTGCTCCATATTTGAGTAAGGTTAGTTGCTTATTGAAATGGGTTTGACCAATGTGGTCAAATGCAACATCAATTCCAGGTGCTTGATTCTTTGTTTTAGCGATTTCTTTTGAGATTTTGAAGACTTCTTTATTCCAATCGTCTTTTCGGTGATCTACTGCATGATCTGCACCAAGTTCAAGACATTTATCTAATTTATCAGGACTAGCAGTTGCAATTACATCACAGTTGTATAATTTGGCAATTTGAATTGCAAAACTTCCTACACCAGAACCACCACCCATTACAAGTACGGTTTGACCTGGAGTGATTTTTGCTCTGCCAACTAACATGTGCCATGAGGTTAGAATTGTCATAGATGCTGCTGCTGCGTCTTCATAAGAAACTGAATCAGGAATATGTGAAACATTAACTTCTGGTAAATGAATTTCTTCGCTGTATGCACCCCATAGTGGACCAGTTTGGAATCCCCAGACTTGTCTTTTCACACAATCAAATTCTCTACCACTTGTACAAGCACTACAAACTCTACATGCTAAATTAGAATGTGAAACAACTCTATCGCCAACTTTGAAACCTTTTACATCCTCACCAACTGCAATCACATCTCCTGCAACATCTGAACCAGATACGTGTGGTAGTGGAACTGGAACTGGGTTTCCTCTCATTCCCCAGATATCATTATAGTTTAGAGCAGATGCTTTGTTTGTGAAAATTACCTCATCTGGTTTTGGTTTTGGTGAATCAATATCTTCAACCTTGAGGATTTTAGCATAATCGTCATCAGGTGCATATTCACGGTATACAACTGCTTTCATAATTTCGAGCCAATTTACCCCTAATTATATTTTTTTGAGATCAGATTCTATTAATTTTGAAATCTCTTTTTGGCTGTTGAGCTGATAATAGAATTTTCTTTAACTGATCGTCCGTGATTTGACCAGGAGATCTGCCCTGAGATGCAAGACCTAGTAGATAATTTTCAACCATATTTGCCAATTCGGGTTTTACCAGTTTGACATTGTTTAGTCTCAATCTAGCTTCAGAACTAAGAATTTGTTTTAATAGCATGTCTTTTTGTGCGTTGATCTGATCTTCATTAGGTTGATCATTTGCGTCAGGTGCAGGTTCACTCATTTCAAACACTAAGAATAAATTTTTAGTTTTGGTGTTGCTTGGATTAATTCGCCTAGAATTTCAGTTGCAAGTTTATCTAATTTTTGCATTCCTTGACGACTTAGAATTCTGCCTTTTTTCTCTACTTGTTCAACATAACCCAATTTTTCTAATCCATGAATTGCATTTCTAATTATGGCACCGCTTGCATCTCTATGATGACGTGCACCGTAGTACATTTTGCGTTTGCCATCACCATAAATGGTTCTAAGATCATTTATGGTAAGAGGACCATGAAGGTAGATTTTTCTCATTATTGATGCACATCTAGTATACCACCAATCAGGTTGTTGTGGAGGTTTGTCAGCATGTGCTCCAGTTTTGACAAAGGATGACCAAACAGGTGCAGGAATTTCTTCATTTTTCAAAATCTCAGTAAGTCTTGAGATGAATTCCTGTGCAGGTACATCATAAACTTTAGCCATTGGAAAAAATTTCGATAATCGTCTTATAAATCATTGAGATATTTGGTCAAGTTTGTCAAACATAACTTTCATTCCCATACGTGAGATCTTAGCCCAGATCCGATGAATCATCACACTGGCACTCCTTATTTGATTTGCCACATTCCACACAGATCAACAATTTTCCTCGTGGTTCTCGTAAGAATTTCTTGGTTTGAAAATTTTGTGTAGATGTCATGTCATCCATACATGAAAACGACATATAACGAGCAGGTATGCATTGTATTGCTGATTTCACAGTTGAAAATCATCTCAAGTATTTTTTAGTTATTTTTTCCTGCAATACATATCGATTGACAATTCGCGACTGCATTTCGGGAAATGTTCAATTGCCTGAAGTGGGGGGTCATTGTCAACCTTCAAGACCCCTCACAAATTCATCCCGATTTTAGAGATGGTTTTTTCTGCTGCCCAATATCTCTTAGTTGGTCTGGTGACAAATCGCCATGTTTTTGTTTAATGTGACTCATAAATGATACAATATCTGTAAAATTTTCTAAACATACAGGACACTTTTTTGAAAAATTAGCCATAAATGGAATTTTTAAACATATGATAAAACATGCATCTAGATTCTCATCTGTAAAAATAATGTAATTCTCATAAATCGGAATCTACATTTGATATTAAATTACAAAACCTGACATTTTGATTAATGAAACTTTTAGTTAAATTCTCATTAATTGCAGTATCACTCACAGCAATTGTTTCTGGTTTGATGCAAGTTGATGCAGATAGTAATTCTGTTCCTGACTGGATAAAAAATACTGCAAAATGGTATGGAGAAGGCAATACCTCTGAATCTGACTTTCTGCATGCAATAAAATTTTTGATTCAACAAAAAATCATCATAATTGATGACAATGAATTGTCAACTGAACCCTACATTGTCATCCCAAATGGAAATGCACAAAAAGGAAGTCATGGATTTTACGAGCCGATTCATCTTGATATAACGACTGGAACTACTGTTACTTGGAAAAATCAAGATGATTATGGACACACAGTCCAAAGTCAAGATGACACTGGACGTGTAATTCCACTTTTCAACAGTGATATTTTGCTTACAGGACAAACATTTGAACATACATTCCTAGAGTCTGGAGACTTTCAATACTTTTGCACGTTGCATCCTTGGCGAGTAGGCACAATCTCTGTTTTTTGATTCTCATAAATGAAAATCGTCATTTTTGTTTTTAACCAATATAAAAAAATCAATCTAGATGAAAAAATGTAAGGGATGTGGAAAAATTCTAAAAGATGTGACTGCAACACATTGCTCTGATGAATGTCTCTTCAAGGGAATCGAAAAAAGCAAGTCTCTTGAGCAAGGAACAGCACTTGATACACAAATTTCAAAATCATCTGATGACTAAATTAATCATTCTGAGAGATCATATGCAACTATGACGGTTTTCTTTTTTCTTTTAGATCCCCATTCATCTTCTGTATGTCCTAAATGACTTGACATATCAATTGTGTTTTCTTGCTCCTTTTAATTATGCAGTCAGCATTGCATTGCAGTGCATACATGCTTGTTATATCTGCCTAAACTGAAATCCATTTGTGCAATCACTTGAAAGAGGGAGATTTATAGAAAACGATGATCAGAAGAACGGGCTCTTAAATGTCCTAGCAGATGACTATTGCAGGCAGATAATTAATCAAATTATGGAAGAAAAAAAATCTGCAATTCAAATTAGTCGGCAAACTGGAATCCCTCCAAGTACCGTTTACCGAAAAATTACGATAATGTCTAACCTGAAATTATTGAAAACTTCGGGGATTATTAGCCAAGAAGGAAAGAAAATTTTCCTATATCAATCAAAAATTAAGTCTGTTAACGCAAAATTTGAGTGTGGCTTTGTAAACATGGAGATAATCCCAAATTCATTTACATCCAATCTTTAATATTTTGGATAAAACACCTCCCATTGTGGAAGATATAATTAGAAAAAAACATTCCATTGAAAAAAAACGGACACGTAGTACAAGTTACAGACTTCCTGAAGAAATCTTAGACGAACTACAAACTGAGGCACAAGAAAAAAATATTTCAGAAAATGTCTTGGTAAAACAGATCTTAGAAAAATACGTAAAATGGAACCGAATTGAAGAGTTAGTTGGAATGGTTCAGGTTCCTCAAGGATTACTAAAACTGGTAGGAAAAGAGATCTCTGAAAAACAACTTGATAATTTGGTGGATGTCATTTATCCAATTATATCAGATTCAACAATATTTGCAAAAGGAAGTACGGACATAGAACAGACTATCGAAATGTTGGAAGATTATATGCGTGCATCTCATATGAAATCTGATCATAGAATTGAAGGTACAATTCATCATTTTGTCATACAACATGGACTTGGAATGACATGGTCTGTCTTTGTAGAAAAATTAATGCGAAGAATCTTCTCAGAAAAGACACCAAACCTAGAACTAAAATGCCAACTAACAGGATCTGCGGTAATTGCTTCAATTCCTCTTGGTTCAGACTTTGACGAGCATAGTTATTGAGAAATTATCTTACGATACGTGTGATTACAATACGTACAAGTTATTCGTATAGATTTTGGTTTTGAGCCAAGACGGATTTTCGATGCGATCCCAGGAGCAATGAATTTTTTGCAATTTTTACAAAAACTGGAACTAATTTCAAAAGGCATCTTAATTTTAAATTTCAGACTAATTTTTTTAGCTATTTCAGCCTGTCTTTGAGCCAACCCAGGATTATTTTTTGCATTAGATAATGCATTGTTAAATAGAATTTCTATACGTCTTGTGGCAATCTGCTTTTTGGAATTTTTCATTATGTATCTATTTGATATGTTATAGAATAAATTAATAGATGCAGTCAGCGGGATTCGAACCCGCGTCACAGGGTTGGAAACCCCGAATACTAACCAGGCTATACTATGACTGCATAAGGATAAAAAAAATTTTACCTAAATAAAAATGGTTTTTTCATATTCATAAGCAAGTCTACTTGCAACAAGGTGAGCTTCTAAAGATGAATTATTTATTGAAAATGATTCTTCTATGATTTTTTCGGTTTCATTACTAAAATGACCTTTTTGAAATCCACCTAATATGATACATGAGTTTTCTTCAATTTGTTCAACCAATTTATCAAGACTGGTTTTTTGACCTTGGGTTGTTAGTCCAATTATCCGAGTTGGTTTAATTTTTGAGATCAATTGAGACAATGAGGAATTTTTCATTTCCATTAAAATTTCATCTTCCGATTCAATTTTTTTGGTAAGGAATAATTTTTCCATCAATCCTTGAAATCTGTGGTAAGATTTTGGTAAACGAGTGTTATTGTTAATAGAAATAACTTCATTATTTACAGTATGGACGAAGACTTTGATTTTATTTTCATAAAAGACAGGAGTTGTGCAAAGAGACAGTAATGTTAAATGTATAATATCAGGTCGTCCACGTTTAATTTCATTATCAAGCCCTTTCATAGCACCAAAATGCCAAGAATTATCGAGTAGTGTGTTAGAAGAATTTTTTTTGAATTTTTTTGAATATGATACAACAGAAGGATGATTGCAGATTTGTTTAGGTATTAGTTCAAGAGATGATTCTGCAAGGATGATGTAAAGCATTTGATTATTGTGGGATATTTGTTTTTAGTTGTTCCCATGCTGGTTTTGCGTTTTGGTTTTTATCTATTAAGCCAGAATTACAGAGATATTCATCAATTCTTTCTAAACGAAATGAATTACTTGAAAAACCAGAACCTCCTATGCTTTGTATGTCTTGAGAGACACAACTTCCTTTTGGTTTATCAAACAATCTGGAAATGGTAAAAAATTCTATTTGAGATTCATTTTCTTCAAAAAAGTTTAAGCTGGATTTGATGAAAGATTCTTGATGTATATTATACCCATTAACAAATTCAGAGGTACTCCAACTAATTTCAAAAAATGCCAATTTTTGTGAAGGAAATATTTCCAGAGATTTTTCAAGATCACCTGTAGCCTCCAGTGGAGTTCTGTCAATATCACCAACTACATCTGTAGGTTTGTATGAGAGAGCTATAAAATCACCCATTTCTAATTGAGGGGTTAGTTCACGCACACCATTTGGAACCAAGTCTTTGTTTATGATGTTTTCAAGTGATATACTGTTTCCAATTTTTACATTAGGATGATTTGATTTGGTTTCTGATGAGACATTATTAAAAAATTCTACATAGGACGGAATTGTACCAGTTCCTCTCTGAAAGTAATAATCAATATCTGCTGCAAATATTACATAATCGATATTTTCATATCTAGAGAGAATTGCATCCAACACTCTAACAGTGTCAGTCTCAAGAGATTTTCCAATTATTTGGTTACCCATCCATGATGGAAATGGACCTAACCTATCTGCGTTAATTACTGAAAGATATAATGTTGTTTTGAGATTATATTTTTCATTTAGTTTCATCATGATATCAGTAACACGCCAATCAAAGTTTCCTTTTTCAGGTTCAAGATAATCCCAATGCACATACAAATTTGTTCGTCCAATTCCAGATGTCGAGGCAATTTTGTATGAGTCTTCTAGATCAGCAACACCTGTTGGTGGATTTATGGTATTAATCACCAAGCCAATCTTTTCATTTTGAGATATCTGATCACTCGGTGATGAGACAGTATCAACTGAATCACTTTTTGTTAGAAAATAAGCAGATGAACCACCTATTGCAACAATTAGGATTACAATTCCAATAATTTTACTATTCAATATGTGTTGAGATGAACTTGTATTCTAAAATGTTGTTATTTCATTATCCAGATGTACATCCACTATATCCACATTCAATACAGATGTGGCAGCCCTCAGTTAAGACAAGAGTGTTCTTACAAGTAGGGCATAACTTTTCTTCTATTTCAGGTTCTGCCATTACATGATTTTCTCGAGGAAGTTCTTGTGGGGCAGTCACTTTGAGTGCATTGTTAATCTGCTTTAAGATGTATGGATTTTTGATATTACTTGTGATGTAATCGTATAGATAGTCAGTGGCGGTAACTTCAAAGGTTTTCTCAGAGTTTTCACTTGTCATATGAAGTACTTGTTTGTGTCTTGAACCATCACGATAAACAGTGATTCCTTTAAGGCCTAATTCATGTGCCAACAAATAGGCTGCTTTTACGTCGTCTGCAGAGACATCGTTTGGCATATTGATTGTCTTTGCAATAGCATTTCCAATCCAGTCTTGCCACACTGCTTGAGCCATTAGATGATCAGTCCAATGAATATCCATTGCAGTGACAAAGATGTTTTGAATCCATTCTGGTATTTCATCAATTCCTTTCACTGAACCATAGTTATCAGCAACTTTTGCTAGTAATTCTTCACTGTAAAGACCATTTTCCTTTAGAACCTCTTCAAACACTTTGTTTGTGTAAAAGAATCTTCCAACAGTGACACGTTTTTCAAATACTAGTGCAAAGGTTGGTTCCATTCCATTTGAACAATCAGATAGCATAGATAATGTTCCAGTTGGTGCAACAGTTGTTGTGAGAACATTTCTAATTCCATATTTCTCAATTTTCGTGATTAAAGCATCCCAATCGTAATAGTGTCTTTGTCGTGGTTTTTCATAATAGCCAGCAATTGGGATCTTACCTTCAGGATATTCTGTCTTTGAACAAAGTGGGAATGCACCACGAGATTGTGCTAAAGCAACACTTTCTTCCATGGAGTAATATGATAGTGCTTCTGATAATTTAGCCATAAACTCGTAACCTTCTCTTGAGTTGTATGAAATTCGTAATTTGTATAATAAATCCGCAACTCCCATTACACCAAGACCAATTCTTCTCGATTCTTTTGATGCAACATTAATCTCTGGAACTGGATAATGATTTACGTCAATTACATTGTCTAAGAATCGTGTTGTCTTTCTAACAATTTCTTCATATTTTTGCCAGTCAAATTCGTATTGACCATCTGCTTTTCGTTTTGTAAGATTAGATAAATTGATTGATCCTAAATTACATGATTCGTAAGGATACAAACTTTGTTCGCCACATGGATTTGTTGCACGAAGTGGTCCGCCACGTGCTTTTGCAAATACATTGTATTTGTTAATTAGATCAAAGAAGATTAAACCAGGTTCTGCACTTTTCCATGCAGATGTTGCAATTAGATCAATAAGATGATGTGCATTTATTTCGCGTACTGGGCTATCATCTCTAGTACTTCGAAGTGTATATGCACCATCTTCACTATTTACAAGTGCATTCCAAAAGTCACCCCACACTCCCACACTGACATTAAAGTTCTCTAAAACTCCTGGTTCTGTCTTGTTAGTAATGAATTTCTCAATATCGGGGTGTGATACATCCATGATTCCCATATTTGCACCCCTTCTCTTTCCTCCTTGTTTAATGACATCTGTAACAGTATTGATGATATTCATGAATGATACAGGACCAGATGCAACACCAGATGTAGATGCAACAATGTCACCTTCCTCTCTTAATTCTGAATAGTTAATTCCAACACCACCACCTGATTTGAAAATTAATGCTGCATCAGAAGTAGTCTTCATGATTTGTGCCATGTCATCAGGCATTCCTAGTACAAAGCATGCAGATAGTTGTCCGAGACGTCCACCAGCATTCATCATAGTAGGAGAATTTGGTAAGAAGACTTGATTTACCATTAGTTCAAGGTATTCTGTAATTCTTGTACCGTATTCAGTAAATTGTTTTGCTGCAAGTTTTGTTAATAATTCTTTAAAGCTGATTTTTGCTTGACCTCTTTCTGCAATATCGATATATCCATTAACTAAACCTCTAAAGTGGTATTGATTTAGATAATATTCATCAATTTTGAATTTATAATTGAATTGTTCTAATTTTGAAAGATATTCTTTTGCTTCGTCCACATTTTGTGGAGTATTTCCAGCTGCGTTGAATATTGAAGAGTCATGTAAGAGATCACCAATTCCAATTAGGATTGCAACTCTTTCAAATAATTGAGTTGGGCTTTCAATTATCTCATTTTTATTGTTTCTTAGAAGATATCTGGATGCTAATACGCGAAGGCAGTTAAGATCAAAGTGTTTTGAGACGGGATCAAGCGTTTTTGTGTTAAGAACTTTCATCTTCTCATCACGAATCTTTCTTCTCTCATGTCTATACAGAATGTATGATTTTGCAATCTCACTGTGCCCTTGTTCTATCAAGGTTGATTCAACCATATCTTGGATATCTTCAACAGATGGGGGGTTTTCAGTACCAAATCCTTGAGTTGCTAATTTGTTTAGAACACCATCCGTTAGAGTTTGTGCAAGATCACGATCGCCTTCACTTGTAGCAAGTAATGCCTTATAGATCGCGTTTGTAATTTTATTCTGATCAAACTTCGTTGTGTCACCATTTCTCTTTCGGATCTCCGCGAAAGACGACTCTATTTGTGAATTTTCAACCAATTATAATCCCCAAGAACATCTTATTCTAAACAGCTTAAAAATTCTTTGGCAATAGTTTTTCCAACAATGAGTAAATTAATTTCACAACGAAAAATTTCGTAGCATTTTATGGATTTTCATAGTGCTAATTGTAAGATCAAGATTTTGTTCTTGTTTTCAAATTGATCGAAACGAATTTCGAACCAGAAGATACTACAATAAGCAAAACACTATTTCCTTGAAAAGTTTCATGCCTAGAAGTTCCTAAGGAGATTTTATTTTGTGTGTTTAATTGGTTTGAATGACGAAATTAGCGAAGATGCTTTTTCAATTGCCTTTTTTATATCGTCGTCCTTTGCTTTTGGATCAAATGGCAATTTTACGAGCAGACCACCATCTAATGTCTTTGAAATCTTGTTATACTCAGATATGATGTCACTTTTAGCAGTTAATTTACCAAGTTCTGCATAGTTTAATTCCAATCCTTGAGAATAAAGATCACCATCTAAGACATCCATGATTGAGTTCTTGCCATATTTTTCACTATCAAGTGTAACAAATCTTGTTAATTCATCACTATCAACCATTGCAATAGAGACATCAATTCCCATCTCTTGACCTTTTTTATGTACAATATCAACGGCAGTTTCTAAGACTTTGTTTAGAATTTCCTTTCCTTCTTTGTCATCTTTATGTCCAAGTATTTTGTAAACTGCTTCTTTTAGTCCAACAAGATTAAGAATTAAAGAAGAATTATTTTTTTGCATGAATTGAGTTTTTTCTGCAAGTATTGGATTTACACCACGTCTAATTAGATCAGACACATCTTTTTTGCGTGTTGCCATTGCAGCAATTGCAGGTTTCAGTAGTAAAGCAAGTCTAGCTCTGAAGTATGTTTCATCTTTACTTGATTCAAGTGCTAAACGTGGAAGGTTAATGGATAATGATCCTAGTTTTATTGAGGGTTCAGAAGTTTTACTAGAATGTCTAATTGCATTAGTTGAACACATTCCTTTGGAGAAGGTTACATTTCCACCATGAGATACAGTTTGTGAAAGTATTTCGGAGTGATCACTAACTTTTCCTTTCTCATAATCAACAACTAAACCAATTTTTGGTGCAGGAGTTGCTTTGACAAAAGTATTGTATGCAGAGAAGATTGTATTAATTAATTTTTTATCACCTGAGAGTGGAACTCTGAAGGACAGTATAGTTGGAGATTTATCAAGACTAATAGATGTAGACGACATTGTAAAGACATCTACAAGCATTTTTTCAATATCAGAATGTGTTTTTGAGAATTTTCCAACTACTGCAGCTAAATCATCTATTACTATTTCTTGTGATGATTCTTTTGATAGTAAATTAAAGATCATAGGAAGCACCTTTCCCAAGTCATGAAGTGTTTTTGGTGCAGGAACTCTTGTAACTCCAGGACACTTGCCTTTTAGATCAATTCCTTCGTCAATTAGTTCTTTGAGATTGAGGAATATAGTATCAGGTAGTAATGACCACAAACCCAGATTAGAGATATGTAATTCTCCAGAGAGGTGAGAATCAGCAATGTCTTTTGGTAATGTATTTGTGAGTAAGTATTCAGCTAGGGTGTTTTTTCCACTAGTGAACAGTATATCTTCAACACCATTTCGTATATTTTCAACATTTGTGAACATTTCTTGAATGTCAAATACAGGCATTCCAAGTCGTGCAAGTTTATTTCTATATTCTTCATGACCATGCTCCAATAGAACATTATTCACCATTTCACGAATTAGTGAACCAGTAAGGTACGTTGTCTGAAATTTGTAGATTCTGTTTTCTACTTCTTCAGTAATTTTTTGTGATAATTCAAGTGGAAGACTTCCTTCACGTACTAAAGATTGAATGATTTTGTCAGAGTTGAATTCCTCAATGGAATCATGTGACGTTCTGACATACATCTTTCCACTTTCGATGATGGATCTCTCTTCAATTTGTCTGGCTAGACTTAGAACCAGTTTTCCAAGATTTGTGATAGTATAACGTCTTTCAGACTTGTTTAATGCCACAAGGGATTGTCTAAGAAGTTTTCTCAAATGATAGGCGAATTTACCACTCTCTTTTTTTGATTTGAATCCAGCTAGAGATTTTAATTCAGAATAAGTCAGAGGGCCTTTGGAATTTAAGATTCTTAAGATATCGATTCTGTTTGGGCTAGCCATAACAGAGAATATCATTCTGACACGTTTTGAGGTAGATTGTAGACGACCATCACCTTTAGTATCATCATCCACTGCCAAATCTAGATCGTCATCGTCGTCGACGTCGACATCCATTACTAATTCTTCTTCAAAATCTTCGTCTTGTTTCCCCATTAAATAAGTAAAAAAAAATTAGCTAATAAGGATTCTTATAATTAACGTATGGATCGGGTTAGAAATTACTTTTCTTCAACATCTAAAGAAAATTCTGATGTTGATAATGTCTGATTACATGATGGACATTTGTTGTTGTAATGTTTTAGAACATCTTTAACAGACTTTAGCATTTTCATTGTAGAGATCTTCTCTCCACACTTTCCACATACAACTTCTACTGACATAATAGATCAATTCTTACAGAACAATTAAAAATTATAAAAATTTTTTTTAATAAATGCAATAAAATTGATTTACTGTTTTTCTAAGACTATGCCACGTTCATCAAAGCCCACAATTTTCACAGAGGTGCCAATTGGGAGATCTTCAGGGGCTGGTATTTTTGCCAGAAATCCCGAGATTCGTATGCCAGAGTCGTCTAATTCCATAACAACCCAAGCGTAAGGAGCCAAGTCCTCAAATCCAGCAGGCGGAACAGTCATGATTGTATATGTGATAACCTTTCCAACTCCTTTTAGAATAGAATCTTCAAATCCCTTGTTTCCACATTTTTTACAAAAGTAAACAGTTGCAAGATGGAGCTCGCCACATTTAGTACATTTTCTAGCTAGGACATTTCCATCCTTTGCTGCTTCTATAAATTCAGGTTTTGCAGACAATTTACACACTTTGGAATATGTGAACTGCACAACTTGCTCCAGTAGCACCAAAGTTTTGTGTCAACCCAATCTTTGCGTCATTAACGGTTCTTTCACCAGATTTTCCAGTTAGTTGCTCAAATACTTCAACAACTTGGCCAACACCAGTTGCACCAATTGGATGTCCTTTTGATTTTAAACCGCCAGAGGGATTAATAGAAATTGAACCATTTAATTTAGTCTCACCATTTCTTGCAGCTGTTGCACCAGTGCCTTTCTCAAAGAAACCTAGATCTTCACTGTCAACTACTTCTGCAACAGTAAAGCAATCGTGAACTTCTGCAAAGTCAACATTTTTTGCAGTAATTCCAGCCATCTTGTATGCTGCTTCTGCTGCAATCTTAGTACTTGGAATGGTTGTTAATTTTTCACGTCCTTGTAGTGCTGCAGGAGAACCACCACGTCCAGAACCAATGACTTTAACATAATCTTTTGAATGTTCTTTAGCAAATTTTTCATTACAAAGTATGACAGAGCTTGCTCCATCAGAGAATGGACAGCAATCATATAATTTTAAAGGACTTGCAACTACTGCAGAGTTCATTACATCATCAATACTAATTTTTTTTCTCAAGTGTGCTTTAGGATTTAATATTCCATTTTCATGATTCTTAACTGCAACACTTGCAAGATCTTCTTCGGTTGCATCAAATTCATGTAGATATGCACGTGCCATTGATGCAAACAGACCAGGGAATGACGCACCTGCTTGACCTTCATAAAAGAAATCAGAACAATAAGAAAAGTAAGTTGTTGTCCAATCAGTACCTGTATGTGTAACCTTCTCAGTACCAGTAACCAGTACGGCATCATAGAATCCTGCTGCAACATTTGCAAATGCTTCTCTGAAAGAAACAGAACCACTTCCACACGCGGATTCAATAGAAAGTGAAGGACACTCAGAAATCCCTAGATTACTCATAACAACAGGACCCAAATGAACTTGCTTGTCTGCTACACCAAATACATTAGAGATGTAACCTGCTTGGATCTCTTTAGGTTCAATACCAGCACTTTCAATTGCACCAACAGATGCTTGTAATGTGATATCAGAAATACTATCATCAAGTTTACCATATTTTGTACTGCCTCCACCTAAAACACAAACACTTTCTCTTTCCACGAAAATTTGCTGACCTAGTCCCTATAAAAATTGATCAAGTAATTTCATTAACTTGAGACATTGTCAAAAGATATGAGAAAAAAAATGCAGGTTTCTATTACAAAGTCTGAAAAACGAAACGTTACAAAATCAACTAAAAAAATTGTAAGTAATTTTAAAACAGAGATTGATCAATACTATGATGAAAATGGATTTGTTTCGTTTTCTGCAAAGAGTAAAAAATACATAATTTTAGGAACAAATTCTCCAAAAGAAGGAATATGTGAGTGTCCAGAATGTCATATAGGACAGTTATCAGTCATAAAATCAATCACAACAAAGAAACGATTCATAGGATGTACGAATTATCAAAATGGCTGTAAGGCATCAGCCCCACTTTTACAAAAGGCAATGCTAAAAGTTCTAAAAACTAAATGTCCGGAATGTCAATGGCCTACCGTAATTTTCAGGTATACAAGAAAACAAGAGTGGAGAAGGCAATGCGCAAACATGAAATGTAAAACTAGATCTTAAAATCAGAGTAGATGTCTGTTCGTCTATTTTTTAGTAGTGGAAGTTTTTTTCTAACTTCATGAACCTTATCCAAAGAGATGTTAACATAACCAATTCCCTGTCGCTTTTTCATATCAAGTAAGATACGGCCATATGGATCAATTGCTAGACTTCGTCCTGAATAGACATGCCCTAGATGATCAGGCGCTATTACATAACATCCATTTTCAATTGCACGAGATTTGTTTAATGTTAACCAATGTTCTTCCTTCATAGGACCATTCACCCATGCAGATGGTGCAACTAAAACTTCTGTGCCAGATGATGCTAGTGCCCTTGACATTTCCGGGAATCGTAAATCATAGCAAATGAGCATTCCAATTTTTCCAACGGAAGTTTTTGTAGGCAAGGGTATTACAGAACCAGATGACATTTTATCAGATTCTTTAAAACCCAAAGCATCGTAAAGATGGATTTTTCTATATTTTCCTGTAACTTCTCCTTTTTTGTTAATGACAAATGATGTGTCATACACACGATCTTTTTTTCTACTTTTTTCATACATTGTACCAACAATACTGATTGAGTGTTGCTTTGCAGATCCTGCAACAGCAGAAACAAATTCTCCATTTATTGTTTCAGCTTCGTGTGCAACTTGTTTTGCTGTTTGTGTTGATGGAGTGTAAAACATCATGTATTCGGGGAAGGTAACCATGTCAGCATTGTTCTTTGCTGCTTGTTTTATGTAGTCTAGAATTTTTGGAAGATTTTTTTTCTTATCAGTTGATGCTTTAAACTGAACAATTGCAATCTTTGACATGATTTATGTAAAAAATATTAAAATAAAAAGATAGATTAGAGTTGTTTTCCTGCAAGGAACCAGTTCTCTTTTGGATTTTCGTCAAAGACAATGATCACATGATCTTCTTTTGTTTTTAGAATTTCAACTGCAGATTTTGTGATAGCCTTTGCAAATTCCTGTTTTTGTTCTTCAGAACGTCCAGGATATAGTGATACCTGTATGTACGGCATGAATTGAAATCATATCTATGATAATTTAATTGATTGAATCAACGCCAATCACCTTTGTATCCATACCTAGAACCGTAGGCATAATCAGATTTGTTAGTTTTCTTATAGAAATAACCAACTCCTAATCCCAAAAAGAATCCACCAATGTGTGCCAAAAATGCAACACCGCCACCTGCAACACCAAATCCTCCTATGAAGAATGGTAACAAGTTTTGGAAGATTAGCCAAAATGGTAAGAAGAATTTTGCAGGAATGTGCATCATTCGCCAGAAAAATCCCAACATAACGAACGTCATGACCTTAGCTCGTGGGAACATTACCAAATAT
The DNA here is from genome assembly GCA_964511265.1 of uncultured Candidatus Nitrosopelagicus sp. Classification (GTDB taxonomy): domain Archaea; phylum Thermoproteota; class Nitrososphaeria; order Nitrososphaerales; family Nitrosopumilaceae; genus Nitrosopelagicus. Next base: position 41,416 of record CAZEES010000003.1, read on the forward strand.
GCACCAAGAATTCCAGCAATTGCACCAGATGCACCAACTGCAGGAATTCCGCTTCCTGCATCACCATAAATGTGAATTAACCCTGCACCGACTCCCCACATTAGATAAATTCCAATGTATTTGACTCTACCAAACTTGGCTTCAATGTTGTCACCAAAGATCCACAGAAACAACATGTTTCCTCCAAGATGCATTATTCCTCCATGCATGAATGTCGAGGTAATCAGAGTAATTTCAGGAATTGCAGGACAATTAATAATTTCAGCACCGGTATTGATTCCATCAATCTGACCTGTAACACATCCTGGAACTGCACCCCAAGTCAGAAACATGTTCATTGCTTCATAATTTGAAAACTCGATAAATTGTCCAGTAATTGAAACCTCAATTCCAAATACTATAACGTTCATAATGATTAGCGCAATTGTTAGTTTTGGTTTAAATCCTGGCGGATGTGGATTTTCATCTCTTAATGGAAGCATGAATCAATCTGATTGTGTTTAATTTGTATAAGAATTTTCAGTCTAGACTGCAATTATTCCTTCTTTAATGAGGAATTGAATTCCGGATGCAAATGTATTATCGTCTATTTGACCGTCAGCCCACCATGCAGCATTATTTCTGACCCAATCAGGAATTGTTGCATTTTCATTTTGTGCACCACTTCCAGTGGTTGGTACAGAAATAATTCCTTGTTTTATCATAAATTCAATTCCGGATGCAAATGTATTATCGTCAATTTCACCATTTGACCACCATTTTGCATTGTTCTTTACCCAATCAGGAATACTAACAGATTGTTCTGCAGATGGAGTTGGGGTAAATGAGCTACTAGTAGATACACCTACTTCAAACATCTGAGATGTTTGTATAAATTCATCATAATTAGAAAAGCCCTCTCCAGTCAATACCAAATTCAGAGTATACATGCCATCGTCAGGTATTGTTATCAAATGTGTGGCAATTCCTTCTATTGATTTTACACCTACAAATTGTTCAGGAGTATCACCAGTAACCAAATTAAATTGATTGCCTTGTGGATCAACTAGACCAAATGCATAGATTACATCTTTTACCAAACCTCCATTATTATCAAAGAAGGAAAACTCAAATGGAATTTCGTCTCCAATTCCATATTTAGAATCCCAAGCAATAATTGCTGTATAGCCATTATCAAATGACATATCAAATGAATTTTTTTCAGTATTGCCTTGTGGAATTAATTCAAAGTTCATTGTCTTAGAAGATTCATGAGATGGACCCAAAACTTCGTTAATTCTCTGTAATTCAGTTCCAGTTACTAAAAAGTGAACAATATTTTCAGTCTCAGATGAATATGGATCCATTATCAGAACTCTTTGATCAACTTCAATGCCATCTACATAACCCTTGAATGATGTTTCAGTACTGTATGGATCAAATGATTTTGGAACCCGAATCTCTTCATGAACCATTTGAACTAATTCTACATATTCAGGTGCCCAATCAAAAGGCATGTCGAACGATATGGCGTTATTACTTTGAGCATATGTGAAATTTTCTATGTCGTCATAATAGGTTTTTACTGTTACAGGAATTTCTGCTGCTGCAGTTTTGATAAAGAAATTTTGATCTTGGGCAACACTAACGAAAGTATCAAAGTTTAGTGGTTCAGCTACTAATGTTCTAGGACTTGTAGCACCTTCAATTGAAACTTTGACATTATACAATCCGCCTTTTTCAAAGATTGGACCATCAATAATTGGTACACTGTCACCTCGTGCAAACAATCCACCAGCTGTACTATGGACTTCACCATAATATTGAGTACACTTCCAAGGCTTTGCCTCATAACAATCAGTTTGTGGTCTGACCTCAACATTTAGTGTACCATCTTGATCATAGAAATAATTTCTAGCTAAAAGATCTCCACTTCTCCAGATTTCAACACGATAAGTAACTTGTTCTAAATTTTGATCAGTTAATGTGTCGTAAAAACGAATTGCAATATTTGCAGAATCAACTTCACCTGCAGTCATATCAGAAGGGTCTAACTGAGTAAACACAGTGACTTGCATGCCACCAAAACTAATTGGAGGTGCAGCATCGCCACCTAAACCATGACCAAATGCATCTTCACTTAGAAATGGCAAAGTAACAAAGATAGCTGCAATGAATAATAGACTTGTATAGTACAATTATCATTTTTAGCTGTAAAGCACCTATTAATGATTCGATGAATTTTCACATGTGTTACGAGATGATTTTTATATTATCTCACAAAATTCACGTTATGAAATATTTTCTGGGCTTGATGTTACTTCCATTATTGTTAACGCCTGCTTTTGCCGAAAGTGCAGAAGACTTTGATCAAGTTTTACCTTCAGAAAATGATACATTAAACATTGGATTATCAGTAGTCCCTCATGCAGAAGCTAACTCAGTGTCAAAATTGCACATTGGATGGATAAAGCCAGGATTCAACAAGATTCAAGAGCATATTGATTACAAAATTACAGTCATCAAAGATGGTCAGAACATCTTTGGGCCAATTCCACTTACACATACATCTTTGGGAACGGTAAAAATTCCTGTAGAGTTTACGTCAGAAGGGGAACATCAAGTAAAAATTGAGATGGAAGGAATTTTGTTCCAACCAATCCCATTAGAAACTACATACTTTACAATTAACGTTGGAGGAGAAAAGACTACTCAACCAGTACAAGAGAACGAGAACGAAGGAGGAGGATGTTTAATTGCAACTGCGGCATTTGGTTCAGAAATGGCACCACAGGTTCAACAACTTAGAGAAATTCGTGACAATGTTGTGATGCAAACAAACTCAGGAAAATCTTTCATGACAGGATTCAATCAAGTTTACTATTCGTTCTCACCATATGTTGCTGACTATGAAAGAGAAAATCCACTATTCAAAGAAATTGTCAAAGTAACATTAACACCAATGCTAACATCATTTACAATTTTGGCTCATGTTCCAGTTGACACAGAACAAGAAATGCTAGGTTATGGAATTGGCGTTATACTACTAAACATTGGAATGTACTTTGTCGCGCCAGCAGTATTGTTTACAGCAATCAAAAAGAAACTTGGAAAGTAGAATTATTTTCTCTTTGCAAATGATGCAATAGCAATTACAATTCCTATGATACCTAATCCTATTGCAACGTAGCTTAACATAGAAGTGTCATTTGATGGTTGATCTTTTAATTCATTTACGGTTTGTTGTAATTCTCTAATATCACCACGTAAATCATTAATTTCACGCTCAAAATCTCCAGATTCCACAATAGTTGATTCAACAGGAGGGAATTGCAAAACTTCTTGCTCTTCAACTTTTAGTGGATGTAATGCCAAGTTGACATTTTGTTCATTGATTTTTCCAAGAAAGTTTAGTTGCGACCAACCAGAAAATGTTGGTGTGATTGGCGATTCGTATTTACCTGAAATATCTGTTGGTTGTAATGGAAGTGTTATAGATTCAGTTTCAACAACTAGTTGTATCTTCAAAGTTTTTCTTAAACCATCGATTCCTTTTTCAGGATCAAATGGCTGATCTGCAGCCTCCTTACTTGTGTCCATTTCACTAACATAAACAATTATGGCATTTGACTCGCCAGTAACTATTGGCTTGTTTTTCCAGTCAATCTCAATTCTGTAATCTCCTACCGAGTCAGATTGGTGGGCAAATACACTACTAAGGAATAAAGGAGATATCAAAAGAATTACAATTATGGATACACTTTTCACAGTATTTTCAGAGAATTGTTTGAATAAAAATCAAGGTAGTACATTTATCGATAAAATAGGCATGAATCTGGAGATCATTTTTATTGTCCAAATTTGGAATTTACCTAATGAATAACAAGACTCTAAGTTCCTTATTCGTTCTTTTTGCAATTGTTTCAATCGGAATGACTGCAGCACCTGGTGCATTTGCTGAACACTCAATGAATGCAACAGTAGAGAACGCACAAGGTTCTTCGTCTCCGGGATGTGAACCAGATTGTTTCATCCCAGCTACAGTTACCATTGGTGTTGGCGGTCAAGTTACATTTGCTAACAACGATAATGCAGCACACACATCTACAGCTGGAAGTCCAGCAGATGGACCAAGTGGGGTATGGGACAGCTCATTAGTTATGGTTGGACAATCATACACAACTCCACCACTAGATGCAGGAGAATATCCTTACTTTTGCATGGTTCACCCATGGATGGTAGGATTGGTAATTGTTGAAGAAGAAAGTCATGACGATCACGGTGATGAACACGCTGAAGAAGCAGAAGATCATAGTGGTATGGAAATGCAAACACTAACTGCAGCAGATATTGCAATTAGTGTAAATGATGGTGCAAAAGCAGGTGAGAAAGTAGCAATTGACGTAACAATTAGCGGTGAACACGTTAACTATGATATTGTTGCAACTCACAATGGTGAAACAATCCTAGATGAGAGTGGCAATCATTCACATACAGGAGAAGGTAGTCACACTACATCAGCACTCAGTGCAGATGCATCTGATGACAACCCAATTGATGTTACAGTAACATTCCAAGGATTTGGTATGCCAGGTGACGACAAGACAGGTCCAATTGGATTAACAAACACAGCACAAGCAGTTCCAGAATTTGGTGCAATAGCAGCAGTGATTCTTGCAGTAGCAATTGTTTCAATAATTGCAGTATCAGCAAAATCAAGACTTAGCTTTATGCCAAGACTCTAGACAAGACTTTTTTTCCTTTTATTTTTATTTTTTATCTAGTACAACTGTAGTATGTACCAATTTGTATAATAATGAAAAGTGTAGAAACAAAGTGATAGACAGTTCCCTTAACGTGTCATAAGATAGGAACTTCATCGTCTAACCAGAAATTCTGTCTATCAGTTTTTTTTATTTTCGACGAATCATAGCAATTACAGCTAAGATTACACCAGCCGCGCCTAAGCACAAACCAAATACACCAAAGTTGTAAGCATTTTGTATATCTACACCACCTGCAGTAAGACTGACATCACCAACATTTGATTTTAGATTTGAGACGTCCTTTTGCAATGAGGATAATGCATTTTTTACTGCGCCTATTTCGCCTGCAGAAGATGATCCACTAACTGGTGGAAATGCAATGACTGATTGACTCTCAACATCTTCAATAGGAATAACAGCATCAATTGCTAAGCCGTTAAGTTCACCTACTAATTTTACAGACATTGAACCTGTTTTAGTTGGTAAAATTTTTGCATAGTAATGTCCAGGTCTTGGATCAGAATTAATGTCAAGTGTTTTAGTTGCACCACCTGAGATTAGAGTTGCAGTCATGCTTTTGAAAGCACTGTTAATTCCTGTTCGAAGACCTTCTTTTTCTCCAGATTCAGCCACTTCAACAACAATAGTATTAGGTAATCCAACTACTGGAGGTTCATCTCCCCAGCCAGCCTCAATCTCATATTGTTCAATATGGATAGTAGTATGCGCAAATGCAGAAGACATTCCAAATCCGGATATCAAGAGCATACTCAAAAAGAGAAAAGATTTTTTCAACATGTTTTATTTCAATTCTTACATTATTATCTTTACTAAAATAGTACAACTTTAAAACACGTATTTCTTTAAATTACAAGAATGCAGATTTCATATTATTGAATAAAATTTGGATTCTTCCAGTCATAATATTTTTTTTAGGATTTCCTCTAGCCAGTGCACACCCATTTTTGTTAGATTCTGAACCAGGACAAGGACAAAATGTGCCAGCAGGCACTACCCAAATCATTACAAATTATTCCGAAGCAGTTGAAATTGATTTTTCTGAATTAAAAGTGTATGACGCAAATGGAAATCAGATAGACAATAGAGACACCATGTATAATGACGGAGAGACGTCACTTGTTGTTACAACATCACCCCTTGAAGATGGGGTTTATACAATAACTAGCAAAGTTTTATCAAAAGTTGATGGTCATCTAGTTCAAGCAGCAATAGTTTTCGGAGTTGGAGATGTAAAAATTGATTCATCATTACTAGAAAAACAACAAAGTTCAGAGACTACATTTATTCCAGAATCAGTTGCTAGATTTCCCGGATTAGTGGGACAAACAATAATTCTTGGAGGAGTAATAGTTTCAATTACGATCTGGTCATCACAGCAAACTAGATTTAGAGAAGTTTTTAGTGACATAAATGAACAATTCAAAATAAAATTTTCAAAGATTATTGGATATGGAGTGATTGCTACATTTGCATCAAATTTTATAATGCTTGGAGTTCAGACATGGAGATTAGAAGTTTCACCATTAGATGTTATTGGAACTACATTTGGTACAACGTGGCTAATTCGAATGATCATTACCATCATCATTATTGGAATTTGGTTTTGGATGGAAAAGAAAAAAGAGATTACAATGAAAGGACAAATTCCTTTGTTAGTAGTATCACTAATTTTGATTGCTACAACTACAATGATGGGACATGGAGCATCGACTGAATTACAAGCACCATGGGTTTTGGATTATGCTCACAATTTGTTGTCATCAATCTGGATTGGCGGAGTGATATTTTTTGCCTTTGTTGTACTCCCCACAATTACAAAAGCTGATAATTCTACGAAAGAGAAAATTGCACTAAGTTTGATTCCAAGATTTTCAGGATTATTCATCATAGCAATTGGGATTTTAATCATAACAGGCCCAACTTTGCTATGGTTCTTAGATGATAACGTATCATCCCTTACAGATTCAACATATGGCAAGTTAATTTTAATCAAGATTGGAATTGCCGCCATAATGATAGCGTTTGGCGGATTATACCAAGTGAAGTATTTAGGAAAGATGAAAGATTTTGAGAAATTAAATATTTCAAGAAAAATTAGCAAGCCACTGAAATTTGAAGCAGGGTTAGGAATTGCATTATTAGCAGTAGTTGCACTTTTGGTAAATTCTTCATTGCCTGCTGGAGAGATTCAATCAGCTGATGCGATACAAGGAACGTTTGGTTACGAGTCAGTTTTATTTTCTGAAAATGCAAAATTTGATGTTAAAATAGAACCAGCAGGAATTGGTTCAAATACAATTTCAGTTATAGTTTCATCATTTGATGATAAACCGCTTGCAGATATTTCTGGATTGAAGATCAAAGTTTCAAATCCACAAAAGAACATCTCTCCAATAGGAGCTGAGGTAATTGAGAACGTACAAAATTCAGTCACCAGATATACTGCAGACACAACATTTGGATTTGCAGGTAACTGGCAAATTGAGTTAGAAGCTCAAAGAATAGAGACCTCTAATGAAAATGTAATTTTCAACATTCAGATAAAACCATCGCTAAACGATGTCAGAACAGAGATTACGGAATATGATTTACCTGCAGATGATACTGCACCACTCTTTCCAGTTTATGATGGAAAGAACATTTGGATTTCTGATGCACAAAAACCACGTCTATGGAAATTTTCAATAGAAGATGAACAGTTTACATCATACACATTTGATGGAATGACTACAATTTTTATGGACATCGGTAAAGATGGGAAGATTTGGTTTACTGACACACCAAATTCAAAAATTGGAAGTTTTGATCCAAAAACTGAGAAATTTGAGACAATCAAATTGCCACAATTTACTTTGGTGAGTAAAAAATCACTTCCAACCTCAGTTGCAGTCGATAGTGAAGATGATGTTTGGGTTGCAGTCATTGACCGTTCGATAATTTTAGAGTATAACCAATCAACTGAGAAATTCAAGATAATGAATACAATCACGCCTGAAGCAGGACCAACTGCATTAGAGATTGATGGTTCAGATAACGTATGGTTTGCCGAATCACTGGTAGGAAAACTTGGAAAAATTGATGCAGAAACAAAAGAGATGAGTGAATTTGTTCCACAAACAGAGCCAATGGCAGAACCATTTGCGCTAATGATTGATAAAGAAGAAAATATTTGGATTGCGGAGCATATTGGACCTGCAGTAACAAAGTTTAATCCAATCTTAGAAGATTTTCAGAAAGTTCCGATTGCAAATCCAGAATCATTGCCCTTCGGAATGGCCATTGACAAATATGATAACATGTGGGTAGCACAACACGTCATAGATAGTTTAGTGGTGTATGATCAGAGTAGCGGACAGATGACTCAAGTTGCAATACCAACTGAAGGATCATTTACGCAGTTTGTGATTGCAGATGATAATGGAGACATTTGGTTTGTAGAACAACGTGGAGGAAAACTTGGTAAAGTTTCAATCAGTGCGGTACCTAGTCAGAGAACAGCAATTCAGGAAGAATCAACTGAAAGTATGATGTATGTTGAATTGGTAGCGCCGATTATTGCTGCAGGAATTATTGCCACATCATTATTTTACGTTAAAAGTGTGAGAGATAAGAGAAAAGTTGACGAGATGATCTCCACTAAGTAAAATAAGAGTGAAATTAATTTCAAAACATGAAGATCATATTGGGATTATTCTTTGCATTTGTCTTAACATTTTCAATTGGCAGTGCATTTGGTCACGGTGCAGGAATTGAAGCATCACCACTAGTTTTTACAAATGACAGACAAGTCAAAGTTACAGTAGAATTACTTCCATCAGACTTTTACAAATCTGATCAAAAGATGATAAAAATTGATGCCTACGACCATACAAATCGCGAGACAATCACAAATGTTAGTTTCAAAGTTGAAATTTTTAATGAAGGACAATTATTGTTAGATGAATGGTTTTACACACAAGACGGAATTTTAATTTTAGAAGTTGACCCAGAAATAATTCTAGCAGACAAAAACAGTGTTGAGGTTTTTGGAGAGAAGAATGATTTTGGATTATGGGAGAAAACTGGAGAGTCACCATTAATAATAGCAGGACCAATTTTTGATAAAGGCGGAATATACACATTCAAAATTACACTTGATGCACAAGATGAGGTTGGAATAATTAGTGATGAAGAATTCGAGGTGCAAGTAAGTGTGACGGATGTATCACATCATCAGGAAACTGTTGGTCAAAAAGAAACAGAATTTAGAGTAAAATCCTACTATGATAAGATTAGCAATTTTGAGTATGACGCTAAAAAGAATATAGCGAAGATTAATTTCCCGTTTGACTTTTCCGAGTCAAACATTTCACATACAAGTGTGGTACATACTGAGATAATGTTTCCAAAAAATACACTCGAATTTCTTTCACCAAATTATTCTGGAACGGCAAATAATATTGAATTATTCAAATCATCTATCTTCATAGATGATTATTCTGAGGAAGACAATCGAATAGTTCACTTTGTGTTATTGCCAGATCATCTAAGACACATTAAAAATCAGTTAAAAAAGACAATGGATGAATTACCAAATTCAGTTGAATTAATTCTTAACAAAGGAGAAGAGATAGAATTTCCACTAAGAACTCTAACACTCAGTGAGGAGTATCAAGTGGATCTAACATGGGACCCAAAAGTAATCACTCCTGGAGAAAGTATTAGATTCATTTACACATTTAGAGATACAACAGATTTAGGACCAATTAGGAATTCGGATTATACAATTACATTGTTACAAAATGGTCAAACAATTTTTTCTGAAGACAGATTTGCAAAAATTGGTGCGGATTATACCGACTTTACATTTGCAGAAGGACAAACAGGTTTGACAGTTGCCAGATTTTCAAACATCTCAGGAAGTGGACAACAGACAGAATTTGCATTTGCAGTTGGATTACAAGTAGATTCATCATTAGTTCCGGAATGGGTGAAGAACAATGCAGGATGGTGGGCAGACGGTCAGATACCTGACTCGGCATTCATAGATGGAATTGAATTCTTGATAAAAGATGGAATAATTGTTGTTTCAGATATGCAGCAAAGTGAGTCACAAACAGATGGGATTCCGGAATGGGTGAAGAACAATGCAGGATGGTGGGCAGACGGTCAGATACCTGACTCGGCATTCATAGATGGAATTGAATTCTTGATAAAAGATGGAATAATAAAAATTAGTTAAAAAAATCTTGGTTACTCAAAAGCTGAAACAAAACTAGATTCTTCAACTTTTGTTTTTGTACACTTGCATTGAATTGAGGCTTCCCCACACTCGAAGCAGACCAGAAGATTTCCTTTCTTGTAATCGTAAAGTGACATTTCCATGTTTATTTACAAAATTTGTATTTAATGCTAATTGGGTACATAGATCACATGGGGCTATAGTGTTTTTTATTGTAAAAGCAGACTTAAAATTGCTGCACGAGTAAATTTTCCATACTCAGCCTGCTTGAAGTATTTTGCTTGTTTTTTAGAATCAACATCAGTAGAAATTTCATCAATTCTTGGAAGCGGGTGAAGTAAAATTGCATCTTCTTTCATTTTGTTTACAACATCTTGTCCAATTACATAACTGCCCTTAACTTTGACATATTCTTCTTCATCTGGAAATCTTTCTTTTTGAATTCTTGTTACATACAAAACATCTAGATCCTCAATACATTCATCCAAGTTTTCAGATTCTGTATATGATAGATTCTCTTTGAGATTGTATGTAGAGTCACTTCGAATTTTCAAAGACTCGGGTGAAATTAGATGGACATTAACATCATAGTTGCATAATCCATACAATAAAGAATAAACTGTTCGGCCATACTTGAGGTCACCAACAATTCCAATGTTTTTTCCATCAATGTTACCTAGTTCCTTTTTTATTGTGTACAAGTCTTGAATTGCTTGTGTTGGATGTTCTTCTGTTCCACTACCTCCATTTATGACAGGTTTTGTAGATACTTCAGCAGCAAATTTACTGGAGCCATCTAGAGAATGACGCAGGACAATTGCATCAGTGTATCCAGACATTATTCTTACGGTGTCAGCTAAACTTTCACCTTTCTGAATGGATGATGATGATGCATCTGCGATTCCAAATGATGTTCCTCCAATCAAGGCCATTGCAGATTGAAAACTAAGTCTAGTTCTAGTACTTGGTTCAAAGAAGAGATAACCCAAGGTTTTGCCTCTAGCTAGCTCACGTCTTTGTTCTGCTTTCATTTCTATAATTTCATCAGTTTTAGTATAGATTTGTTCAAGATCGTCTTTTGACAAGTCTCGTATAGAGATAATGTTATTTTGAGAAAAATTATTCATTCTTTGAATCATATATAGTGGCAGATATACAAACTATTCTATGGAACAATCCGATTTGATAGTCAGGCGTATCAAAGATGGCACAGTAATTGATCATATCAATGAAGGAAAAGGTCTCAAAGTACTAGAAGCACTAGAAATTGATGGTAGTCGTGGAAATGTCATAACCATTGCTCTAAACATGCCTAGTGGAAAATTAAAGAAGAAAGACATGATAAAGGTAGAAGGCAGATTTTTAGAAGATGATGATACTAGTAAACTTGCAGTAATTGCACCATCATCGACTGTGAATATTATCAAGAATTACAAATTAGTTGAAAAAAGAAGAGTTTCACTTCCAAATGAGATTGACAGGATTTTTAGATGTTCAAACCCCGATTGTATATCAAATAGCAGTGAACATATGGATTCAATTATGGATGTTATTGATAAAGAGAATCTAGTTCTGAAATGTAGATATTGTAGTAGAATTTTAGATGTGAATAAAATTAATTACAAAAGACCAACAATTTAGTTAATTACGATTTTTTCTTTTTTACTAAATGTGGTTCTTCAGATTTGTATTGATTTTCAGTGAATCTTCTCATTGAACCGAAGGGTTTGAATGCACGTCCATTTCCTTTGTAGAATTTTGAGAAAAACTCCACATAGATCAGTCTAGATCCCTGGATTCCGGGTTCAAACACTCCAATTATTATGTTGAATAGATGCCCGACAACTAAAATAATCGCTCCAAGAGCTGCCAACGGGAGTCCAATGTTAATTGATTTTAAGAAAATGTAATCAATAGTATGAGCAAGTATTACTGACGCAAGTAAGATTCCAACCAGTCGTGTATAAGAAAGAACGTGACTCACAATTGTAGCTAATTCCATTATTGCCATTGGACCTTGTCCAAGTATCATCATACCAACACCTCCAAAGATTAACCCATAGTATCCAAATGCCATAGGATTGACTTCAATAAGTCGCGGCCATGTCGGATTAATAGCATCGCCATTGATTAGAGCTAAACCAAGAAGGACAACTCCCCAAGCAAATGCTAACCAACCAGCTTTTCCAATTGCTTCTTTCTTGTCACCTTCTGCAATACATTGTATAATGCCAATGATAAGACCAAATGAAACAAAGCCAATTCCAATATAGCCAGCAATTAGCAAAAGTTTACTTGCATCATGAATAGGATCAAGAAATGCCTGTGAGGGTCGATTTAAGATCTCACCTGGTTCTGGAAAACCAGTAATACCAACACTTGCCAGATAATCAAAAACGTAGCCATTTAGGTGAAAACCAAAGTGTAGATCAAAGATTACTCCTAAGATTATTCCTATTACACAGCCAGGAATCATTGCTTTTGCCAGTTTTACCATTTGCCGTTTCTTCAAAATATTCAACGCAAAACTACGTAATGGCTTTGGCATAATATTGAAATTACGTTTTCCTTTCTCTACACGCCTAATTACCCATAAACAAACTAGAAGGATGACAAGACAATAACCAGTATCTCCAATCATTAGACCATAAAAGACTGGAAAGACTAGTGCGAACACCATAGTTGGATCAAATTCTTTGCTTTGCGGTAATGAATAAAATCGAATGAATGCTTCAAATAATCTGAATTTTGATGGGTTACTCATTAAAGTTGGAGGCATATCTTCAGTTTTCAGTTTGTAGATGGTTACACTGTCAGTAAATTTTTTTAATGTTGATTCAATCTGTTCAAGTTTTGATTTTGGAGCCCATCCTTCCATTGCAAATGCATCTTTTGTTGCACCAGAATTTGAAATTACTTCCAATTTTTTATTTTCAATTTGCAGTTGTTCTTCAATTTCGATTAGAGTGGCATAATGGCTTTCAGAGATTTTAGTTAATTCTTTATTAATCTCATCTAGTCGTTGATTTTCTGATTGTAGTTTAGTTTTTAAATCTGTGATAATTTTATTTGGCTTACCATTCAAATTTGGTACAACTTCCATCTTTACATCATGTGTTTGGATAATATTTGCAAATTTATCTGATGGAATTGAGTTAAAGACTACTAAGATCAAGTGTGTAATTTTTTTTTCAGCCTTTGTGTAAAGCATAATGTCTTTCTTATGCACATCTATGGATTTCTTAAACTCCTCAAACTTGTCAGATTGGATTCTACCAAAATATGAGGTTGCAGATGTAAGTTTGAGAATCTTCAGATCTTCAGGAAAGAAGCTAAACTCCTCGACAAGTTTTAGATTATTCTCAGTATCTTTGATTTGAGTTAGGAGTGATTCTTTTTCCTTTTCAAAATTTGCTACAGATTCATCAATATCAATTGTACTCGCAATTTGCAAAACTTCATCAACAGAATCAAAGCGCTTTTTAGTAGACATTTTGGTTGAGGGCAATACCGTCAGTAATGCTCTAACACGAAGTAATTCGTCTGAAACATGTCGAGATAAATCATTATCACGCTCACTCTTTAAAATTGCTGAAATATCTTTTGATAATGGTTCTAATTGTAGAACTTCCATATCATGTAAAACAGATACAGTAGTTTGCTGGTTTTTTCGTAGACCCAGAATGGCTATTTTAGACATAGGAACTGGTCTTAGAACCATTATTCAACACCTTTTAACAAAATTTCTAGGATTTTCTTACTATTCTGTGCATGAATTTCTGAAGTAATATTTTCAGATTTTGTCTTTGCATCTTCAATGAGAGTAGCTGTTTGAGAAGTTGCATTATTCCTTGCAGTCTCTATGCTAGAATCAACTAGTTCTTCACCTTGTTGTTTTGCAGATGTAATAGCACTTTCTAGATCAGATTGTAATTGATTAATTTCAGACTCAATTTTTTTTCTGTAATCTTCAATTTCTTTTTGTGCATTTTCTTCCACTTTTTTGATTTTTTTCAGTGATTGTAAATAGTGTTCTTGATTTTCCAACATTATAATCCTCCAATGAAATCCTTTGCGAAGAAGAGTCCTAATCCTAGTGCAATTCCAATGTTTGCCATCTTAATTATTACTTTAATGTAATAGAATTTTTTTTGCTGTGCATTTGCAAAATCAGTCTGCAATTATTTTTTCCTCCTCTTTTTCTCTTTCACCCATCTTTCGTTTTACAGTCTTAAGCATTGTGAAAGTATCGCGTTCCATTTCTTCCAATCTGAAAGTAATGAATTTTACTGCAGACTGTAAATTAGGAATAAACACATTTTCAATTGCGTTAGCCTTTCGCTTTGTTTTATCAATTTCGTAAAGAAGTTTACGCAATGTCGTTTCTTTTTCTGCTACATCTAATACAATTTTATGAACTTCTTGAAATGCCTTCATAGCTTCGCTAATTGATACAGGAATCTCTAAGAGATATTCTGTAAGAGCTTGTTCTCTTGTTCCTCCTTCTAATTTCGGAATACTAACTCCCATGACATTTTTTGGCATAATAAGTAATTTTTTTAGTTGAGGTATCTTCATGGCCTCATTTTCTAATCTCATTTCTCCATCAAGCATCTCTGCCATTCTAATACTTTGATAGCCTTTTTTCAATTCAGATTGTAATTCACTTCGTAATCGTGATGATGCTTTACTAATGCTGAAAAATTCTAAAATCAATGCTTGGCGTTTTAGTTTTAATAGCTTCAGTCCTTTCTCTGCAATTTTGATTCGTCTTTTTGCACGCAGATATTCAAGCCGTGTTGGGCGAATATCAGAACCAGATGGAATTTTAATTACCTCCTGTCATGTGATTTTTTCCACCACTGTGTATCAGATTTAGCATATTTTGCAATAAATTCTGGTTTGATTCTAGTAAGGTCAGATTCATCCAAGTCACTTAGTAATTCCCATCCTAATGCAAGTGTCTGTTCGATTGTGCGGTTTTCATCTATTCCTTGATTGACAAATTTCTGTTCAAAGTTATTTGCTACATCAAGGAATTTTCTGTCCAAGTCACTTAATGCACCTTCGCCGACAATAGCAGCTAATGCACGTGCATCTTTTCCTTGTGCATAAGCAGAATAAAGTTGGTCTGCTAGTTGCCTGTGATCTTCTCTTGTTCGTCCTTCACCTATACCTTGATTCATGAGCCGTGACAAACTTGTTAAAACATCAACTGGCGGTTGAACGTTATTTCTATGCAATTCTCTACTCATTACTATCTGACCTTCTGTGATGTATCCAGTAAGATCTGGAATTGGGTGTGTGATGTCGTCAGCTGGCATTGTTAAAATTGGCAGTTGTGTAACTGAGCCTTTTCTACCCTTAATTTTTCCTGCACGTTCGTAAATGGAAGCTAAATCTGTGTATAGATAACCAGGATATCCTCTTCGACCGGGTACTTCTTCTCTAGCTGCAGAGATTTCTCTTAATGCTTCACAATAATTTGTCATGTCTGTCAAAATTACAAGAACATGCATCTCTTTTTCATATGCAAGATATTCTGCCGTAGTTAATGCCAATCTTGGAGTAAGAATTCTCTCCATTGAAGGATCAGATGAGAGATTTAGAAACAAAACAGTTCTTTCTAGTGCACCACTTTCTTCAAATTGTTTTATGAAAAAGTTTGATTCCTCACTAGTGATTCCTATTGCTGCAAAGACCACAGAAAAGTTTTCTTCGGTTCCAAGAACTTTTGCTTGTCTTGCAATTTGTGATGCAAGAAGATTGTGTGGTAATCCTGATGCAGACATTATTGGAAGTTTTTGTCCGCGTACCAGAGTATTCATTCCGTCAATATTTGACACGCCAGTTTGAATGAATTCGGATGGTTCCTCTCTAGAATATGGATTTATTCCCGAGCCTACAAGATCATATTTTTCCTTAGAGATAATCTTTGGACCATTATCTCTTGGATTTCCAAGTCCATCAAAAACTCGTCCAAGCATTTCATCAGATACTGCCAATGTTGCTGTTTCTCCAAGAAAAGTTGTTGAAGTGCCAGTAGTTGTTAAACCAAGTGTTTGACCAAATACCTGAACAATAGCTAGTCCTTGACTAGTATCCAACACTTGACCTTGTCTTCTTTCACCGTTTGGGAGTTTGATTTCTACCATCTCACCGTATGCTGCATCGTCAACACCTTTTACAAAGATTAATGGTCCTGCCACTTTGTCAAGTGATTTGAATGAGACATTAGTCATTACCAGAAGCCTCCACAGATAGACTGCCAAATTCAGTTTTCATGGTAGATTTAATGTTATCAAGTAATTGTTCAAGCTCATCTTCTTTTGTCCATTTCATTTTTGGAATCATTTTTCTAGATTCAAGGGAGCTGATTTTTGCTGCAGTAATTCCTTTCTTTATACTTTCATCTGCTTTTTTACCAAATTCTATTATGGTAGATAGCATTTCTGATTGTTTCTTAATTGATGTGTAAGTATCAACTTCATCAAAGGAATTTTGTTGTAAATAATCTTCTCTAATTGAACGAGCAGTATCTAAGATGCCTTTTTCTGGTTCAGGTAGTGCATCGTAACCAACTAGCTGCACAATTTCTTGCAGTTCTGATTCTTTTTGTAAGATATCAAGTGCGGTAGTTCTATTATCTATCCACTCCTTTGAAACATTGGTTCTGTACCAATCAGCCAAGTCATCAACATACAGTGAGTAGCTAGTTAACCAATTGATTGATGGGAAATGTCTTCTAGATGCAAGACTAGCATCAAGTCCCCAGAATACACGTGTTACCCTCAATGTGTTTTGTGAAACAGGCTCGGAAAAGTCTCCGCCAGGTGGTGAAACTGCACCCACTAGAGATAAAGAACCTTGACGGTTTTCAGGAGAAATAACAATACTTTTTCCTCCACGCTCATAGAATTCAGCTAATCTTCTTCCCAGATATGCAGGATATCCTTCTTCTCCGGGCATTTCCTCTAATCTGCCTGAGATTTCTCTTAATGCTTCTGCCCATCTTGAAGTACTATCAGCCATCAATGCAACACCATATCCCATGTCACGATAATATTCACCCATTGTAATTCCAGTGTAGACACTTGCTTCTCTTGCTGCTACTGGCATGTTACTTGTATTTGCAACTAGTATAGTTCGTTCCATTAGAGGTCTCTTTGTTTTTGGATCTTCTAATTTTGGAAATGATGAAAGAACATCACACATTTCATTTCCTCTTTCTCCACAACCAACATAGACAATTACTTCACTGTCTGCCCATTTTGCAAGTTGTTGTTGAGTAACTGTTTTTCCACTTCCAAAAGGACCAGGTATAGCAGCGGTTCCACCTTTTGCAACTGGGAAAAATGTATCAATTACTCGTTGACCTGTAAGTAGTGGCTCTTCTGGAGGAAGTTTTCGAAGTACTGGTCTTGGAATTCTAACAGTCCACCAACTTGATAATCCAACATCTGTTGTTTTTCCATTCTTTACAGATGCAATGTTTTCATTTACGTTGAATTGTCCTTCTGATATATCTCCAAGAGTTCCAGAGATGTTATGTGGGATCATAATTTTGTGTTTGATTAATGGTGTTTCTTGAACTTCACCAATAATATCACCAGGTTCAACTTGATCACCATTCTTCTTAGTTGGAATGAATTCCCATTTTTTTGTCTGATCTAATGCAGGGATAACTTTTCCTCTACTAATGAAATCTCCACTTTCTTTTTGTAAGACATCTAATGGTCTTTGAATGCCGTCATAGATAGACGTCAATAATCCAGGACCTAATTGTAATGAAAGTGGTTTATTCGTATTGACGACTTTCTCGCCTGGTTTAAGACCAGTTGTATCTTCATAAACCTGAATCATTGCACTGTTTCCTTCTAGACGAATAATTTCACCAACAAGACCCATTTCACCAATACGTACAATATCAAAAAGTTGAGCACCATCAAGATCTTTAGCTACTACAACAGGACCAGAAATTCTTGCAACAGTTGAGTCTACCATGATTTCATCAACTTACCTCAATCTTAATCCCGAGTATTCGCTTTGCTAATGCAGCGATTGACTCTTCTTCTTTACTTTCCTTTTGAGATGGCATAAACAAAACTAATGGTTCAATTGATTCTTCGATGCTTGACAAAAATGTTGTGGGGAGACTTGAACGGACAGAATCACTTGCTATGATCAAGCCAAATTCTCCAGATGAATAGAGTTCTTGAATTTTTTTACTTGCTTCATCATCATCTACAATGAAAGTGTCATCAATTCCAATTAGACGATAACCGATAACGAGTTCACGATCTCCAACTATTGCTAATTTGCCAGAAGCATCTGAGATTTGTTTTGAAAGTTGCTCACTCAAATCAAAAGCATCTCCTTAATTTTATCTAATGATAGATCATAACGTTTTCCATACGTTATTCTTTTTAGATTTTCATATTCATATTCGGCATGAAAAATGAAATAGAAAATTGTACCTATCGATAATGCTATGTTTCTTAGTTTTTTGACATAATTTGTGTTGATTAGTTTTGTAAGCTCTATTTCAAAAATTATCAAACTGTTTTCGGTTTTATATTGTTCAAGTGCTTCGTTTAGTTTGTAGTATGATTCTATTCTTCCGACAATTTCTGCAACATCTTTAGTTTCGTAAATATCAAGTAATTCTTTTGCAGGTATTCTTCCAATGTCTATCAGGTGTTCAGATAAAATTTCTTTGCCAATGTTTGACTCTTTTGCTTTTAGTAAATTTAGAATATTTTTCTTGTCAATTTCTGCACGAATCAATTCTCTAATGACACCTTCATCCCCTTGAAAAAATTTTAGAGATTCTAAGAGTTTTTGATAGTATGCTTCATGTATTGCAGACATCATTGGTCCTAGATCACCTGTCTTTTGATAATCATCTAGATGCTTCATTAGTATTGCACCATAATCATATTTTGCAAGCTTGTTTACAACTCCTTCAACACTTGTTTCAGATAGAATAATTTTGATTTCATCATGAGGAATTACGCCTGCTTCAATTCCTGCTGGCACATTTCTACTAGAGACTAACAGTGATTCAGTTTCAGTAATTGTTCTACCCATCATTTTTGAAGAAAGAATTAACTCAATGTTGTAGAGATCCCATTTTGAAAGAAAAGTTCTTACTGCATTTTTTCCACTAAATGGAACTGCTTCTAAAATGATTTTATTTGTTTCAACAAGATGACGATTGAAAGCTACTTCCAAAAGTTCTGCACCACTAAACGTTGATGCTGCTTTTTTGATCTCTTGACCATACCATGTAGATTCCAATTGCTTTGTCATATCATTGATATCATTTGCCTTGAGAAGATTTTGTAAGACATCTTCAGATAAAAAATTAATTGAGATTGATTGCAGTCGCCCAAATGAAGATGAGTATTGCGATGTACCCATTATAAAATCTCCTCAAGAATTGAGGTTTTGATCTCGTCTTCGTTGTTTCGTAATAATTCTTCAAAAGTTAAATCAAGTTCTTTGGTTCCATCACTATTTTCAGCAACAATTCCTCCTAGTGTTTGGATTGTAGAACCAAGTGTAACATCAGAATCATTGAAGAGTGATTTATCCTCTTCTTTAAAATGAATTGTGATGTTTTCTCCTAGAGCATTTTTTGAAGTTTTGATCATCTTTTCTAAGACATTTTTGTATTCTGGATTTTTGGTATATTTTTCAAGATCTTTTTTTATAATTTCAAATGTTGAATCTAGGTTTTTGTTGATTGCATCAAATAAGATTTTCTTAGCTTCTAATTTTCCTCCTTCAAGAATTCGAGCTTCCTCTCTATCAGATCTTGATTTTGCTTCTTTCTCATAATTATCTTTGAGTTCTTGAATTACAGTATTTTTTTTGTCTTCAATCTCAGATTTTTTATCATTTAATTCCTTTTCTAGCGTACTCATGTCACTTTTTTTTCTACTTTCTATTTCTTGTATGAAAATCTCGATACTCATGAGATTCTCCTACAAGATATCTAGCAAGAGAATTATTCCCAGAACGAATCCAATTATCCAAAGTGTTTCAGGAATAACAAAGAAGAATAAGACCTGACCAAATTTCTCTGGTTTTTCAGCTATAATTCCCATACCTGCTGCACCTATTCCTTGTTGTGCATTACCAGTTCCGATAAGACCTCCTGCTATGGCAATTGCTGCGGCTAATGCCAGAATTGGTTTTGTTAGATCTCCACCAGTAGAACCTTCTGCTGCAAATACTTCAGTTGGAGAGAAAACGGTAAATAGTAAAAGTACTCCTCCAAATACCCCAATCCCTACTCGGGAAGATTTGGAAAGTGAAAACATCACTTTGAGGATCCAGTTGATCTTTATAGGAATTATCTTCCCTGAAAAATTTAAAAATATGTTTCAACATAATGATTGTTTAGAAAAAATTTCGATAAAATAGCGATCAGAATAAAATAAAAATTTAAAAAATTTCTCTGTGATTATTGTCCTAATATAATGAACATCATTACGATACCATAGATAGCAATTGATTCTACCATTCCGATAAAGATGAACACTTTAGACTGTAATGCTGGGTTTTCAGTAATTACTGCTAAACCTGCAGAACCGACATAACCTAAACCAATTCCTGCACCCATTGCTGCAAGTCCAAATGCAAGTCCTGCACCGATTAGTTTTGATCCATCGGACAATCCTCCTGCTGGCGATGCCTCTTCTGCAAATGCAACAGTGCCTAAGCCTGAAACAGAAACTGCAAGAGTCGCAAGTAGTAAAATTGAGAGTGGTTTCATTTTCATTTTTTGAAATCTAGAGACCATATTTAAACCAACACCTAATTTTATCAGATCTGATCCAGAGTTTTCTTTTTTGCAGATTTTAATTGATCTTTAATTGTTTTTGCAGAATTTTCATATTCTTGATCTAAAGTTTTTTTAGATTTTTCAAGTAGTCTTTTTATTTCATCTTTTGCCATTTACTGTCTTTTCTCCATTGAAGCTTTCACTTTTTTTAACCTTGCGAATTCTTCTCTTTCTCTTTCTTCTAATGTTGCTAGTATAAATCGAACTCTTTGTTTGTATTGAGGAATGATGACATTTTCCAAGGCGTTTAGTAGTTTTTGCGTCTTTTCAAGTGCTTTTGCGAGACTAAATATTGAATTTTCAAATTCAGCGGCCTTGCAGATCTTTGGAAGTAAATCTTTGATTAGTTTTGCACCACGATCAATAGATGCATTGGTATCTGCAAATCCATATGGAATTGATTTTGTATCTTTTTCAGTAACGCTTAACACAGGAATAGTTACATCAACTACACGTTTTACATCAGAATCTACCTCCATAACACCAGGGGTTGATTGTGCTACAGAATCAACTGTTCCTACTCCTAGAGATAGGTATGATTCGTTAACTGATTGGTAGATTTCCTGTAAAGGTTCCCAAATTCCACCTCTAGTTTTTTGTGCTTCAGTAATCATTTCTTCAATATTTTTTAGTAAAACTTTACGTTTGTCATCTAGAATTTTTTGTACCATTGAAGCAACTTGGTTAGAACGTTTGTATTTGAACAACTCAATTTTTGTTGCTGTGACGTTTTGTCCAAATGACATTAGAATTATTCCTTGTAGTATTGTTCTACGTATTTGTCTTTAACTTTGGTTAATTCATTCTTTGGAAGTTTAGAGACACAGTTCCATTGTAATCCTAATGTTTCTTCAATTGTTCTATCTTCGTCAATTGCTTGTGACAAGAATTTCTTTTCAAATTCATCACCAAAATTCATGTAATTAAGATCAACAGGGGTTAGTCCTGCTTTTCCCACGATTCCTGCAAGGGCTCTAACTTCCTGAGCACGGGAATATGCATCATAGTTTTGATTAGATATTTCCTGATGATCAGCACGTGTACTTCCTTCACCAATTCCATCTTTCATGATTCTGCTAAGGCTCATCAAGATGTTGATAGGTGGATAAACTCCTTGTCTAAATAAATCTCGTCCAAGTACAAGTTGTCCTTCTGTAATGTATCCAGTAAGGTCTGGAATTGGATGTGTGATATCATCAGATGGCATGGTTAGGATTGGCATTTGAGTTACACTTCCTTTTTTACCTCTTAGTCTTCCTGCTCGTTCATAAATTGTAGAAAGATCAGTGTAAAGATAGCCAGGATAGCCTTTTCTTCCTGGTACTTCCTCTCGTGCAGCACTAATTTCACGAAGTGCTTCAGCATAGTTTGTCATATCAGTTAGAATAACGAGTACGTGCATTCCCAAGTCATATGCAAGATATTCTGCCACAGTTAATGCCACTCTAGGTGTGATAATTCTCTCAATTGCAGGATCGTCTGCAAGATTCAAAAATAGTACACTTCTTTTTAGTGCACCAGATTCTTCTAAACTTCTTTTGAAATATTCTGCTTCGCTGTATTGCACACCAATTGCTGCAAAGACTACAGCAAACTCATCTTTTGTTCCAACAATTGCTGCTTGACGTGCAATTTGTGCGGCCAAGATATTATGTGACATACCAGAGCCGGAAAATATTGGGAGTTTTTGTCCTCTTACCAAAGTGAGCATTCCATCAATTACAGAAACGCCTGTTTGGATGAAATCTTTTGGATATTCTCTTTGTTCAGGATTCATTGGTGCTCCGTTAATATCTAAAAATGATGTTGCAACTGGCTCTGGAAGACCGTCTTTTGCTCTTCCTAATCCATCAAAAACTCTACCTAGTACTTGTTCTGATACTGGCATCTCCATAACTTTGCCAACAAATTTTGCATTTGTTCCAGAAACAGAAAGACCTGTTGTACCTTCAAAGACCTGAACAACTGCTTTACCATTTCCAACCTCTAAGACTTTTCCTAAACGTTTTTCACCTTCAGTTGTTTCAATTTCTACTAGCTCATCAAATGCTGCATTTTCAACACCGTCAACAATTACAAGTGGTCCTTTGATTTCAGCAATCTTGCTGTATTGAACTCCGCCTTGAGTGGTCAATTTTGAACCTTTACTCCCGTAACAGTTTTGAATTGTTCTGCCATGTCAGTTTGGATCTTATCTAATTTATCCATCTCATCATCTTTTACATCCATTCTTGCTTTAAGCAAAGATGAGACTACGTCCATGGAACGAATGTCAGCTAATGCTGCGCCGTCTTTGAGTGCTTGTTGACCTTGATTGTAAAAGTCAACTTGTAATTTCATTAATTTGAATTGTTTTTCAGGGCTGCAATAAGTATCGACATCATCAAAGGAGTTTTGTTGTAAGATTCCAATCTTAATCATTCTTGCAACTTCTAAGATTAGTTTTTCTTCGTCTGGAAGTGCTTCTGGTCCTAGCAGTTTAACGATTTCTTTTAGTGTGTCTTCTCTTTGTAGGATTCCGTATGTTTCACTTCGTATGTTTAGCCACTGATCACTGATGTTTTCTGACCACCATTTTGCTATATCTGCAAGATATCCAGAATAGGAGTTCATCCAGTTAATTGATGGATAGTGTCTTGAATATGCTAAACTGGCATCTAATGCCCAGAATGTTTTGATAAATCTCATTGTGTGTGTTGTAACTGGTTCTGTAAAGTCACCACCAG
>CAZEES010000004.1:0-56758 GCA_964511265.1 uncultured Candidatus Nitrosopelagicus sp.
GTTCAATTCTTGAGAGAGATTAGAGACGGTAAAGTTATGGCAACTGAATCAGGTACTGCATTCATGACAGCATTCAACCAATTCTACTATTCATTCTCGCCATATGTGGCAGATTATGAAAGAGAAAACCCAGTCTTCAAAGAAGCAGTAAAAGTAACACTAACTCCACTTCTCACATCATTAACACTACTCAACTATGTTGATGTTGATTCTGAACAAGAAATGTTAGGTTATGGAATTGGTATTATACTACTTAACATTGGAATGTACTTTGTAGCACCAGCAGCAGTAATCATTGCAATAAAGAATAAAATAAAACGCAATTAAGTTATATATTCAAAAGATTCAATGTTCTTATGCATGTTGAATATGAGGAATTTGAAAACATTGAAGATATGTTATTGTATCTCTCATCTGTTGCACCTCCAATGAAAAACTTCATGCCAATAAATTCTTACAAAGGATTCATCTGTTCATTTATTCCATTAAGTCCTGCAGGTGGAGATGTTTATCTAATGTTATATGCAAAAGGAGAACTTGAAACTGGAATTCATGAATTTGATGTCGCAACACGCTCAGTTACAAAAGTTAAAGCAATTGAACGTGCAGACAAAACTTACTTTATTGTAATGACTCCTAAGAGAAACACAATTGCAGATAAAGCAATTGAAAGTCTTTAATTTAATTTCTTTTTTTAAACTTACCTAGTTTGATCATTCCAATTAAAATACACAGTATACTAATTGCAATTCCAATTACTCCAAACAAATAATGTCCCATAATAAAACCTGCAATTACTGTAATCACAAATAATGCTGAACCCAAAACAAAAGAAGCGATCACAACTATCAAATTTGCTTTATCTTCTAGTTGCATAGTTAAGTTCTGAATTTTTAATTATTATCTCTTAGGTGCAAATTCTAGAGTTTCTTTGTTTGAATTTTTGGTGCAGAAACAGATCTGCTTCTAGAATATTTCTCTATAATTTCATCAGGCGTTCTTCCATTGAAAAGATCTTTACATAATCCTCTTAGATACCTCATAATTGCCCATGTTCCTGCTTTGAGTATGCCATACATGAAGATCTTCATTGGTGGACCATACGTTTTGTTTCTAAGAATTATAGGAATAATATCATTAATCACACGTAGGTTATTTTCCCAACATCTCCAAAACAATGTGAATTGTGCCTCATTCAAGTTTCCGAAATGCATTGAATTTTTTTCACTAAAGTCTTGGTAAAGAAGTGGAGCTACCAACCCTCTAAAGTTCATCTCTCTAAAGTCATTCATCATATCGATTGTATATTGACTATCATCGGGTGTCTCATCTGGCCATCCAATAATTATTGTTGCAGCAGGGAACCAATGGTTATCATTGAGAATCTTAGCTCCTTCTCTGACAACACTTCCCCATTCTTCAGTAGCGAATGGTCTTGTTTTGACACCAAGATGTTTCTTAACCATCGGTGGTGAAACTGTCTCTATGCCGAGATTAGTTGCAAGCCATCTACCTGTCTCGTGTTGTCTGTTTACATCTGCAATATTTTTCATTAATTGAGGATCTGCAGCGACTGCTGAAAATGTCATGTGTGTTGTACCAATAAAATTAGCACCCATTCCTTTGAGGGCTTTCCATAAATCTGTGATTGCATCTCTATTTGGAATGAAATCTCTGTTATCGCATCCATACAATAACATCTCATCAGAATGAAGCCAAACGGAGTCAAATCCATAATCTAAGTTAATCTTCGCCTCTCTTTGTAACCGTTCCACTGATAGATCTTTTTTAGAACGTTTGTTTACATCACAAAAATCACAACCTCTTCCACAACCTCTCATTGCTTCTATGAGAGAATTGACAGTTGGCTTTGTAATTTCTGGGATATTTTGAATATTTTTTACAAAACAATGCATCAATTCTGGTGCATCTCCTTTTTCTAAATCATGAAACAAGTCTAATGCGAGCTCATCTGCTTCCCCCACTACCACAGTATCAATTCCATGCACTCTCATCCTATCTGATTTTGCTAATTCCCATGCACCATTTCCTCCCACTGCTACTTTGAAATCATATTTCTTTTTCAGTTGGATAATTTCCGCACACATTTTTTTAAACTTCATTGCAACATATGACAACTTTTCTGGAGCCATAGTTGTTGTCACTGGAGCCATCCCTAATGGATCCATTACATTAATTCCAACAACTTTGGTATCTGGTCCAATTGATTTTGACAGATGTTCTGGATTTGCAACAAAGATGTCTTTTTTATCATAGCCCTGATGTAATGCACTCTCTACTCTTCTTAGTCCTACTTGGGCAACTTTTGCTTCTCCTGTCACTGGATCAGTTTCAACTGCAGGACAAAACACCTTATCAAAAACCCATTCAGGAAGAACTTCATAAGGACCACATGCTATGAATCCATAAAGGAAGTTTCCTCTATAATTTGTCATTAAACTTCTATCTGCTGTTAATACGATTCTTTTACCTGCCAACTCTAACCTTTCCGTTTACCTATGATATATATCATTTACGAGAATGATTGCTATTTCATCAAACTAAATTATTTATTATCAATTTTTTACTTGGTTAGCAATTTTCGCAGCAGCAGCTCCGGCTCCTATGCCATTGTCGATATTAACTACTGTTAATCCTAATGAACAACTTTGTAACATTGCAGCAAGTGCTGCCACTCCTTTTTCACCATATCCATATCCTACTGATGTTGGTACTCCTACAACTGGAACATTTACTGTTGAAGAAACCACTGATGCTAATGCACCCTCCATTCCTGCTACAACTATTATTACATCTACGTCTGCTTTCACAAATTCTTTTAGAACTGGAAATGTTCTATGTAATCCTGCGATTCCAACATCGTAACTTGTTATACAACTACATTTCATTGATTCACACATGAGTCTTGATTCTTCTGCCACTCCGATATCTGATGTTCCTGCTGTAATTATCCCAATCTTCCCACCTGACTTTTTTAATGATTTTTTGTAAACCAAAATTGTTGTACAATTTTGTCCAGTATTTATCTTAAAATCATTTTTTTTACAATAATTGCAAATATCTTGATAATTTTTTTTTGGAATTCTTGAAATAACTATCGAATTTGTTTTTTTCAACACATTTTTGATAATCTTTTTTACTTCTGAATTTTCTTTACTTTCGGCAAAAATTACTTCTGGAATCCCTTTTCTTACCTCTCTTCCTAGATCAATTTTTGCAAAATTCTCAATCTCTTCTATTGAATATAGTGATAACTGTTTTTTTGCTTCATTAACTGAAATTTTTCCATCTTTCACAGAGCCTAAAATATCTGAAATATTCATGGTATTCTAAAATTTACTTGGCTTAAAAAATTATTTAAAACTCGACACCTGACAATGCACTTTTGACACTATCTACGCCTTTGTTAAACCATTCTTTTTCTTCATCGTTTAATTCTAATTCAACTATTTTCTCAACTCCATTCTTTCCAATCACAGCGGGAACTCCAATTGAAACATCTTTTTGTCCATATTCTCCATCTAAGCTAGTTGAAACTGGGATGACCTGTTTTTTGTCCTGTACTACTGATTCTATAATTGCCGAAATTGCATTTCCAGGTGCATGAACTGTTGCTCCCTTTAGTTTGATAACTTCTGCTGCAACATTTTTTGTTGCAGTGAAAATATCATCAAGCTTTTCTTTTGAAAGTATTGTTGGTAATGGAATACCTGAAACTGTTGCAAATCTTGTTAATGGTAACATGTTTTCCCCATGTTCACCAATTACTAATGCACGTGTTGATTCACGAGAATATCCCGTTGCTTCATGTATGAATTGTTTAAATCTTGACAAGTCTAACATTCCACCCATTCCAAAAACTCGGCTTCTGTCAAATCCTGAAGTCTTGTATGCAATTTGTGCCATTGGGTCTAATGGGTTTGTCACTGGAATTATCATTGCATCATCTGCAAATTTCTTAATATTTCCAACCACATCTTTTACAACTCCTGCATTAATCTTTAACAAATCCATTCTTGTCATACCTGGTTTTCTTCCAGCACCTGCAACTACTACGACAATTTTTGAGCCTTTCATATCTTCATAATTATTTGAGCCCTTTACATTAACATCAATTCCTTGTTCAGACAACATATGATTCAGATCCATCGCCTCGCCTTGTGGAAGTCCTTCAGCAATATCTATGAGTAAAATCTCCTCGTCTAATCTTCTTAATGCTGAAAATAGTGCAGCATCTCCGCCAACTTTACCGGCACCAATAATTGTAATCATGACTGAATTTTGAAATATTGAATAATTAAATCTATGTCGAATACATTTTTGCAAACAGATTTTTATGCATTTTTATTATTTTAACGACATGGTGCTTTTCATTGATTGTCAAGTTGCTGGAATTTCGGGTGATATGATATTATCATCATTGGTAGATCTAGGTGCAGATAAATCTAAAATTATTGATGGAGTTAAAGAATCTGCAAATTTCTTAGAAGGCTCCACAATTAAAAAATTGGATTTTATCAAAGTACAAAAAAAAGGTAAATCTTCCACTCAATTGGTTTTAGAAATTGATGAAAATATTCATGAACGAAAAGCTAGTGATATCAAAAAATGTATTCAATCCGCCTCTGAAGAAATTGGATTATCTGATTCTGCAAAAGAATTTGCAGAAAATTCGATAAATACTTTGATAACTGCCGAGTCAAACGTACATGGGGAATCTGAATCTTCAGTTCATTTTCATGAAGCGTCAAGTATTGATACAGTAGTTGATATCATTGGAACTGCAATTGCATTAGATAATCTTAATCTATTTGCTGAAGAAATATCCTGCTCGCATGTTGCAATTGGTGGAGGAACTATATCATTTTCTCATGGAACCACTTCAAATCCTGCATATGCCATAACTGAAATTTTCAAAAATTCAAAAATAATTGTCACAGGAGGTCCTGTGAGTGAAGAGCTAACCACTCCCACTGGTGCTAGTATCTTAGTTAACCTAGTTTCTTCATGTAATGAATTCTTTGTTGATATGAGTATAGATTCGGTTGGATATGGTTCTGGAACAAAGGATTTTGACAGTTTTGCAAATGTTTTGAAAATAATTCGTGGTAAATCAAACGATGCTCTTGTAAAAGATACTGTACAAATACTTGAAACAAATCTGGATGATGTGTCTGGAGAAGTTATTGCAAATACAATTGAAAAATTGATGGAAAATGGAGCAAAAGATGTTACTGTATCTCATGCAATTACAAAAAAAGGCAGACCTACTCAATTAGTATCTGTCATATGTGATTCAGATAAAACTGACTTGTTACTCAATCTACTCATAAATGAAACAAGAACGTTAGGTGTCAGAATTCGAACTTCACAAAGATATGTAGTACCACGAAAAATTCTTGAATCTGAAGTAACACTTGAAAATCAAAACTTTACCATACATTACAAAACTTCTGATCTTGAACATTTGAAACTAGAATATGAGGATGTCAAATCAATTTCTAATCAATTGAAACTATCTTTTAATAAAACAGAAGAACTACTAAAAGAACAAATTAAGAAAAAAAAATGACTGATCTGAAAAAATTATTACAATGGTTTGATGATAAAGAGCGAGTCTTGGTCTCTCTATCTGGTGGCGTAGATAGCGCTCTTGTTGCATATGCAGCAGAAAAGACATTGGGTAAAAATGCAATTGCAGTCACTGCTGACTACAAAACTCTATCTTCTGAAGAATTGGATTCAGCAAAAAACATAGCTCAAGAAATTGGAATTACACACAAAACAATCACTTACAGTGAATTAGATAATGATGATTTTGTAAAAAATGATGAGAAGCGATGTTTCTATTGTCGTGATGAACTATCAAAAAAACTGCTTGAGCTTGGTGGATTATTAGGAATACAAACAATTGTAGATGGAACACAAACTGATGATCTTGGAGATTACCGACCTGGAATAGATGCATTACATCGAAATGGAATACGTAGTCCTTTGTTAGAAACTAAGTTCACAAAGGATCTTGTGAGAAAAAGTGCAAAGTCTGTGGGTCTATCTATATTTGACAAACCATCTAACTCCTGTCTTGCCTCCAGAATACCTTGGGGGCAAAGAGTTACTGCAGAAAAACTTGCTAGAATTGAGATGGGCGAAAAGATTATCAAACAAAAAACTGGAATTCAACAAGTTCGTGTAAGGGATATTGATGGAACCGCAAGAATTGAAGTTGAAACTAATAAAATTGATTTATTGAAAAATGATATTATTAAAAATGAGATATTTTCAAAATTAAAACTGATTGGATTCTCTAAAATTGAAATAGATCCTAATGGCTATGTCTCAGGAAAATTGAATATTATTTTTGAGAACTAGATTCTTGGCATAATGCTTAATCTTGATTTTGCAGATACTGCAATTATTGAAACAATTGCTACTGCGAGAACAATCATGGCAATAGTGCCAAATTCTGGAACAACATGTGTGCCTATGATCTTTATTGTCGTATCCCCATCTCTAATAGGTATACTTATGGCACGATGATTGTCATCATTTTTTATCTTTATGTAGTCAGTTTGGACTGGAAATTCTGAGTCTTTTTCATATATTGAAACTATGAAATCTATATCCTGTCCTGCATTTGATAAAGAATCTATGCTTTCTCTTGACAAGTTAATATCTAAAACTCCATCTGATTCTGTTAGAATATCAATCTCTAATGAAAGATCCTTTTGATTTAATTCCATATTTGTCACAACTCCGCCTTTCATTGTATATGGTACATCAAATGTACCTGCACCGGGAATTTTAACTTCAAAGGTTGATAGATATTCTCCCGAAGTATCTTTGAAGAAACTAATAATTAATTCTGTTGAAGTATCTCCTCCATAGTTAGCTCTGATTATTACGTCACCTTCATTGTGCCATTGTGGACCTGCTGCAGTAAACGTATCTGTGAATTCCCCGTCTTGTGAAACCCTGACCTGTGAAACTTGGATTAAATTCTTCTCAAAAAATACTTGTAATGATATAGGCATTCCAGGGATAACTTTCTCCACTGAACCCGTAATTGTGATAACATCTCCCTCTTGATACGCAGTGCTATCTGCCATTAGCACAATTTTTTGACTAGAAAGCATATCCTCTTGTGCAAATGCTACTGGCATCATTATCGCTAATGACAATAAAATAAAAAAAACACTCTTGAGCATTAATCACGTAATATGCTATTGTATATTTCTCTTACTAAAATAAAAAAGAAAAAAGATGAGAATTAGATTCTTGGCATAATGCTTAATCTTGATTTTGCAGATACTGCAATTATTGAAACAATTGCTACTGCGAGAACAATCATGGCAATAGTGCCAAATTCTGGAACAACATGTGTGCCTACAATCTCGATATCAGTTGTTTCTGCATCAAATGGAATTGTTACTGCATTTCCATTTTGTTCTGCATCATCACTTTCTTCTCCGTTAACTAGAACAAAGAATGTTCCATCGTTAAATGGTGTGATGATATCCTCTGAAAGTGTTATTGTTAATTCACCGCCATCTTCAGCATGATGAATTGTGACTAGTAGAGAATCATCATTTGTTGATGTAATACTTTCTACCATTCCTCCACTAATGTTATAGTTGAGTTCATTGGTCAAGTCTGCTGCTTCATAACCATGTCCAGCATGGTCATCTTCATGTGTTGCAACAGTTTCTGCTCTAACTAATCCACCTTCCAAGGTGACAAAAACTACATCGTTGATTCCTGCATCTCCGTATGTTGCTTTAATTTTGTATTCGCCGTCATATTTCATCAAAGGACTTGCAGTGTTAATGTTGAATGAGAAACTTCCGTCAGAACTAGGAGTAATTTGTTCTATTGTTACTACTCCTGTTTGACCTGTAACAATTAATGTAACAGGTGTTCCAACTCTCATATCTCCAATTTGACCATCTACTACAATTGTAGAGTTATGATCAAATGTATCGCCATTGACCTCTATAGATAGAGGTACATTGGCATCTGCAAAAGCCTGTGATGCGGCTCCCATACTTCCTACGGCCATAACAGCCATCAAAAGTACGATAGATTGAACGTTCATCTTAAAATCATTTTTTATACTGATTATTTATGTATATTTCTAATTCTATCTATGAACTATACTCTTGGATAGAAAATTTGCTTATTCTTTGCTGAAATCATAACAATTGCTGATATGGCTGCTACCAAAATTAATGCTGCGATGGTACCAAACTCTGGAATCACAAATGTTCCTATGATCTCAATTTCTTCAGATCCATAATAAAATGGAATCACAAAACTCCAATTTTCCGAGTCAGAAACTGCTTCATGATTTGTCTCAATTCCGTCCACCAAGACAAAGAATCCTTCTTCATCAGTATCTATGACATCTTTTGGTAATGTAATTCTTAATTCCCCATCACTATGCGTTTCAATTTCAAGAATTAATGATTTCATCTCTGTATCTGGAGTAATTCGAATTATTTTTGCACCTGTTAACTCATAACCTAATTCATAATCTTCTAACATTGCAGACTGTGAATAGTCCTCATCTTCAGTTATTGAAAACTCTGGTACAACATCTTTAACTCCTGCAGAAATCATTACTCCATACTCAAATTCAGTTGTTGCAGCTTCACTTGCATAATAATTTGCAATAATTGTATAAGTCCCATCTTTTTCCCACAGTCCTCCTATCGACGTAGCAATTTCTCCCTGAAACGTTCCATCATCATTGACATCCAGTTCGTCAATTGTAATTAGATTATTCATTGGATTAAAGACTCGCAAAGTAACTTTGAAATCACTAACTTTACTCTCAACTAAACCCGTAATCTGAATAGGTTCTCCTGCTGAATAAGACTCCTTTTCAGTTGTTATAGTTAATGATTGATCTTCTTGAGCAAATACCTCGCCCGCAAAAAATGGCAATAAAATTAGACTAGATATGATAAGGACGGAAATCTCTTTTGATTCCAACAATTCTCAGGTACTTGAATGATATTTAACCAGTTTGTGTAAAAAAAACCAATCAGAAAAGAAAAATTTTGGAATTTTTGAAAAAATTCTAATTAAATATATATTGCGCTCATAAAGACTTTTTTCAGTTTGTATCAAGACTTCTTTTCTATAACTAATGTTATGCATGGGGGATTGAATTAATGGCAACCAAGAAAAATCCAATTTTAGTACCCGATCACGTTTATGTCCCAAAACATGAAATCATGACAAAAAAAGAAGCTCAAAAAGTTTTAGACGAATTCAACTGTACTCCAACAGAATTACCATTAATCTTTGTAACCGATCCTGCAATTCTTGGACTTGGAGTTAAACCTGGCGACATGATAAAAATCACAAGAAAAAGTGGAACTGCTGGAGAAAGCACCTATTATCGATATGTGGTGGAAACATAATGGCAGAAAACTATAATCAACGTTGGCCTGTCATTCAAGACATACTCCGAAGAGAAGGAATAGCACGACAACATCTTACATCATTTGATGAATTTTTAGATAATGGATTGCAAAGTATAATTCAAGAAGTAGGACAAATTGAAATTGAAAATGCAGAATATCCTTACAAAATTCAACTGGGTAAAATTAAACTGCAACAACCACGAATGATGGAATTAGATGGATCCATCACACATGTAACTCCTGCTGAAGCAAGACTGAGAAATATTTCTTATGTTGCACCAATTATGATGGAAGCAAGTGTAGTGGAAGACGGTAAAACACTTGAAACACGTTTTGTTCATATTGGTGACATGCCTGTCATGGTAAAATCACATGCATGTATTCTAAACACATTCAATGATCAAAAATTAATTGATCATCAAGAAGATCCACGTGACCCTGGTGGATACTTTATCATTAATGGTTCTGAAAGAGTTGTAGTTGGATTAGAAGATCTTTCTTATAACAAAATTATTGTAGATGCTGAAAAAGTTGGAGGAAAAATTGTTCACAAGGCTAAAGTTTATTCTTCTATTATTGGTTACCGTGCAAAATTAGAACTTATAATGAAAGATGATGGAATGATTGTCGCAAAAATTCCTGGTTCACCTGTAGACATTCCAGTTGTAACTTTAATGCGTGCGCTTGGTTTAGAATCTGATAAAGATATTGCAGGTGCAGTATCTCTTGTTGATGAAATACAAGAT
The DNA here is from genome assembly GCA_964511265.1 of uncultured Candidatus Nitrosopelagicus sp. Lineage (GTDB taxonomy): Archaea > Thermoproteota > Nitrososphaeria > Nitrososphaerales > Nitrosopumilaceae > Nitrosopelagicus. Next base: position 10,199 of record CAZEES010000004.1, read on the forward strand.
CACTTGGAAGGTTCATTTGAAAAAGCAGGTGATGTCCCAACTTCAAAAGATGCAATTGTTTACATTAGTAAAAGAATTGCACCCGGAATGTTAGAAGAGTTTCAAATCAAACGTGCTGAAACACTACTTGATTGGGGTCTCTTACCTCACTTGGGCAAACATCCTGAAAACAGAAAAGAGAAGGCTCATTTCATGGGCGAAGCAGCTTGTAAATTGTTAGAGCTTAAACTTGGATGGATTGATCCAGATGATAAAGATCATTATGGAAACAAAGTAATCAAATTTGCAGGTCAAATGCTTGCTGACTTGTTTAGAACTGCATTTCGTAATTTAGTCAGAGACATGAAATACCAGTTAGAGCGTTCAGGTCAGAAACGTGGAATTAACGCAGTTGCTGCAGCAATTAGACCTGGAATTGTTTCTGATAAACTAAACAATGCAATTGCAACTGGAAATTGGGGTCGTGGCCGTGTTGGTGTTACTCAATTACTTGACAGAACTAACTATCTTTCAACTATTAGTCATTTGAGAAGAGTACAATCTCCTCTTAGCAGAACTCAACCAAACTTTGAAGCCAGAGATTTACATTCAACACATTTTGGTAGGATTTGTCCAAGCGAAACCCCAGAAGGTTCAAACTGTGGACTGGTAAAGAATTTAGCATTATCTGCAATTATATCACAAAATGTTCCATCCGAAGAGATTATTGAAAAACTATTTGATGTTGGAGTATCTGATCTAGTCTCAACTTCAAATGAAGTCAAAAAGGATGGCACCAGAATTTTTGTTGATGGAAAATTAATTGGATTCCACAAAGATGGACAAAATTTAGTAGAGCAAATGCGTGACTTGAGAAGAAGTTCAAAGATTCACCCACATGTTGGAATATCAATCCACAAGCCTGAAGAAGAAGGTGCAACTCAAAGACTATACGTCAATTGTAATGCCGGTCGTGTACTGAGACCGCTAGTGATCATCGAAGATGGAAAAACTTTACTCTCACAAGATATTCTTGAAAAAATCTCTAAGAAATTGATATCTTGGAATGATCTAGTAAGAATGGGAGTTATTGAATTACTAGATGCCAATGAAGAAGAAAATTGTTATGTTACATTTGATGATAAAAACACAAAAAAATTCACCCACATGGAAATTTTCCCATCTGCAATTTTGGGTGCAGGCGCCTCAATCATTCCTTATCCTGAACACAATCAATCTCCAAGAAATACTTACGAATCTGCAATGGCTAAACAAAGTCTTGGATTTTCAACTCCAATGATGAATACCAGTACATATGTTCGTCAGCACTTTATGTTATATCCACAAACTCCAATTGTTACAACACGTGCACTAAACTTACTTGGAATGGAAGAAAGACCAGCCGGTGTAAATTGTGTAGTTGCAGTATTGCCATTTGATGGCTATAATATTGAAGACGCAATTGTGTTGAACCGTTCATCTGTTGATAGAGGACTATTCAGAACTTTCTTCTACAGAATTTATGATACTGAAGCAAAACAATATCCTGGCGGAATGCGAGATAACTTTGAAATTCCAAACGCTGATGATAATGTTCGTGGTTACAAAGGTGAAAAAGCCTACAGAATGTTGGAGGATGATGGTATTGTGGCAACAGAATCTGGTGTTGAAGGCGGTGATATCTTGATTGGAAAAACCAGTCCTCCAAGATTTATGGAGGAGTATAAAGAATTTGAAACTAGTGGTCCATACAGACGTGACACATCAGTTGGTGTAAGACCTTCTGAACATGGTGTTGTTGATACTGTTGTTATGACACAATCTAATGAAGGTGGAAAAATGTACAAGATTCGTGTACGTGATATGAGAATTCCAGAAATTGGCGATAAATTTGCATCACGACATGGTCAGAAAGGTGTACTTGGAATTTTAGCAAAACAAGAAGATCTCCCATACACTGAACAAGGAACTCAACCTGATGTCTTAATCAACCCACATGCCTTCCCATCTAGAATGACTGTAGGAATGATGATGGAATCTGTAACTGGAAAAGCTGCTGCACTAAGAGGAAAACAATTTGATGGTTCTGCATTTGTTGGAGAAAAAATGGATATTGTAAAAGAAATTCTTGATAGAGAAGGTTTCAAATATTCAGGCAAAGAGAAAATGTACGACGGTCGAACTGGTAAATCATTTGAAGTTGATACTTTTGTCGGAGTTGTCTATTATCAAAAATTACATCACATGGTCGCAGATAAAATCCATGCAAGAGCAAGAGGTCAAGTACAGATGCTTACTAAACAACCAACTGAGGGTCGTGCACGAGGTGGCGGTCTGAGATTTGGTGAGATGGAACGTGACTGCCTAATTGCATATGGTGCATCAATGCTTCTAAAAGACAGACTACTCGATGAATCTGATAAGACAGATATCTTACTATGTGAAAAATGCGGATTAACTGGTTATCATGATGCAAGAAAAAGAAAATACGTTTGTGCACAATGTGGTGAAAATGCACCAATTTCTTCAGTATCTGTTGCTTATGCATTCAAATTATTGTTACAAGAAATACTTAGTCTCAACATTGCACCAAGATTAAAACTAAAGGAGAGAGTATAATGTCTACTACTTCTACAAAATCAATTGAAGGAATTACCTTTGCAGTTTGGTCCCCTCAAGAAATTCGAAAATATTCTGTTTGTGAAATCACTCAACCTGAAACATATGATGAAGATGGTATGGCTGTACAAGGAGGCTTGATGGATGGTAGATTAGGTGTTTTAGAACCTGGTCAAAAATGTCTCACTGATGGTAATACTGCTGCTAGAAGCCCTGGTCATTTTGGTCACATTGAGCTAGCAGAACCTGTCTTACACATTGCTTTTGTTGATAATATCTACAAATTACTACAATCCACATGTCGAACTTGTGGAAGAATCAAAATGTCACCTGATGACATTAAAGAATTCTCAAAAATTAAAGAACGTCAAGCATCTTATACAGTACTATCTCAAAAACGAATTCCAGATCAAATTCAAGAAAAAGCAAAAAAACAAAAAGATTGTCCTCATTGTGGTAAATCACAATACGAGTTAATCTTCACAAAACCAACAACCTTTGTTGAAAAAACTGAAATTGGAGAAAATAGATTGCTACCAATTACAATTAGAGAAAGATTATCAATCATACCTGATGCGGATCTCTCATTATTGGGATATGATCCTAAAACTGCACGTCCTGAATGGTTTGTTTTACAAGCATTACCTGTACCTCCAGTTACCGTCAGACCTTCAATAATTCTAGAAACTGGAATTCGTTCTGAAGACGATCTCACTCACAAATTAGTTGATATCATACGTGTAAATCAAAGACTTAAAGAAAGTAAAGAAGCTGGAACTCCTCCACTTATCGTACAAGATCTAGTTGACTTGCTCCAGTATCATGTTACAACCTACTTTGATAACGAAGTCAGTGGAATCCCACAAGCACATCACCGCTCTGGACGTCCTCTCAAAACCCTAACTCAAAGATTGAAAGGAAAAGAAGGAAGATTTAGAGGCTCACTCTCAGGAAAACGTGTAGACTTTTCTAGCCGAACTGTCATTTCCCCAGATCCAAACTTGGATTTGTCTGAAGTGGGTGTACCTGAAACTGTAGCAAAAAAATTAACAATACCTGAAATTGTGACTGATTGGAATATTGAAAAATTAAAGAAATTGGTAATTAATGGTCCATCCATATTTCCTGGTGTTAACTATATCACTCGCCCTGATGGTGTAAAGATTAGATTAGACTTTGTTGAAGACCGTTCATTAATTGCTGATTCCCTAGAAATTGGATTTCTAGTTGAAAGACATTTGATGGATGGTGATATTGTATTGTTCAATAGACAGCCATCACTTCATCAAATGTCAATCATGGCTCACTATGTGAGAGTGTTACCAGGAAAAACTTTTAGATTACATCCATCTGTATGTCCGCCATACAACGCTGACTTTGATGGTGATGAAATGAATCTTCATGTTCCTCAAAGTGAAGAGGCACGTTCTGAAGCAATTTTACTTATGAGAGTTCAAGATCAACTAATCTCTCCAAGATTTGGCGGTCCAATTATTGGAGGTCTTCGTGACTTTATCACTGGCGCATATCTTCTTACCAAAGATGGAACTACTCTGTCTAGTCAAGAATTTGCAAATCTTGCTATGCTTGGTGGTTATAGTGGGAAATTACCTGAACCTGAAATTAAAAAAGAAAATCTTTACACCGGCAAACAACTATTCTCACTGTTCTTACCTGATGACTTTAATTATGTTATGACTTCCAAGTGGTCTAAAGGTACCAAAGGAAAACAAAAAGATGTTGTAATTAAAAATGGTCAATTAATTAGCGGCGTAATTGATAAATCATCCATAGGTGCTGAAGAACCAGAAAGTGTGTTACATAGAATTGCGAAGGACTATGGAAATGAAAAAGCCAAAGTTTTCCTAAATTCTGAACTAATTATCATCAAACAATTCATCACTCATTATGGATTTAGTTACGGATATGGTGATCTAGAAGTTCCAGAAAAAGATCGTCAAGCAATTAAAGATGACACTAAACAAACATATGATGAAATCCATGATTTGATTAGCCAAGAAAAGAAAGGAACTCTAAAAGCAATTAGAGGAATGACTTCAAAAGAAACACTAGAAGCATACATCATGAGTAATCTTGGTAAACTTAGAGATAGAGCTGCTACTGCCGCAAACCTATCATTAGATGATGATAATGCGGGAAAAATTATGGCGACTACTGGTGCAAGAGGTTCATCATTAAATGTGGGTCAAATGGCAGGTGCATTAGGTCAACAGGCAAGACGTGGAAATCGTCTCAATAAAGGATACAATAATCGGGTCTTAACTCACTTTGAAGAACATGAAAATGATCCTGATGCACATGGCTTTGTAAAATCAAATTATCGTGACGGTCTATCAACATTAGAATTCTTTTTCCATGCAATGGGTGGTAGAGAAGGTCTTGTAGACACTGCTGTAAGAACACAACAAAGTGGTTACATGCAGAGAAGACTGATTAATGCATTGGAACACATTAAGCTTGAATATGACGGAACTGTAAGAGATCCTCACGGTCATATTATTCAATTCTTGTATGGTGAAGATGGTATTGATGTGGCAAAAAGTGATCATGGTGAGGCATTTAACATTGACAGATTGATTGAATCAGAAAGTATTGTTGATTCTGGAAAGGCAGCAACAAAAGATGAAATTGCTCCATTAATTAAGAAATACACTAGTACATTTAATCCTCGTTTATCAAATGCTGTTAGTAACTCATTAGAAAATTCAAAATTAAGTAAAGTTGGTGTTGAAAAAGTAGCAAAGAAAGGATTGATGCTTTACAATAATGCACAAGCAGAACCTGGTCAGGCAGTAGGAATTGTAACTGCACAATCCATCGGTGAACCAGGAACTCAAATGACTCTGAGAACTTTCCATTTTGCAGGAATTGCAGAACGAAACGTAACTCTGGGTCTTCCAAGACTAATTGAATTGGTTGATGCAAGAAAGAAACCAGTAACTCCTACAATGGATATTTACCTAACAGGAGATGCAAAAACAGATCAAAATAAAACCGTTCAAGTTGCACGTAATATCTTACAAACTACTGTTAATGATCTAATTCTTGATGCTGATACTGATTATAAAACAAAGATTACACTAAATCTAAATGAAAGAAAACTATCTGATCGTGGTTGTACCCTTAATGATGTTACAGCCGCACTGGAATCCAATAAAAAATTCAAAATGGAAACAATGGGAAACTCTGTTGTTCTAAATCTAGTTGATGAAGAAGCTGATGCTCCTGCTGTAATTACAGTACGAAATAAAGTCCTTAAAACAACTGTAAGAGGAGTTCCTGATATTGCTCGTGTGACAATTGTTAAAAAAGGGGATGAATATGTAATTCAAACAACTGGTTCTAATTTGGCCAAAGTCTTGGAAGTTGAAGGCATTGATAAGAATAATGTTAGAACAAATAATGTATCTGAAATTGCAGAAACGTTGGGAATTGAGGCTGCAAGAAATGCTTTGATTAATGAATTGAGCACCACCTTAGAAGATGCAGGCTTGGAAGTTGACCAAAGATATCTAATGCTTGTATCTGATCTGATGTGTCATCGCGGTTATATGCAACAAATTGGACGTCACGGAATTGCTGGTACTAAAGATAGTGTCTTAGCACGTGCTGCATTTGAAATCACTGTTCCAACAATTGCAGGTGCTGCAAGAACCGGTGAAACGGAGCAATTAAGAGGAATTACAGAAAATGTAATTGTTGGTAGTCAAATACCAATTGGTAGTGGAACTGTAGATTTGTACATGCAAGTAGCAAAGAAACGTGGTTCTGATAAATCCTAAAAAATATTAAGTAAGAATTTTTTATAAAATTATGTTAGAAACTTGGGTTGATAAAATAAGAACAAATGATCCAAAACAAGTAGCATCATTATATCATGATGATGGATTATTACTTGGAACATTTTCTGATATAGAACGAAAAGGCCATGATCTTATCTTGGAATACTTTGAAAATTTATTGAAATCTAAAGTTGATGTTGAGATTGTTACACAACATAAACATGAAACTGATTCTTTAGTTACAAATTCTGGCCTCTATAACTTCATTGTAGATGGTAAAACTGTGAATGCAAGATTCTCATTCGTTTTCATAAATACTGGAGATGATTGGAAAATCTTATCACATCACTCTTCAGTACTACCTGAAAGTCACTAAGACTTTTAATTACTAAAATTTCTAGACAGACATTGGTCAAAAAAAACTTTGATTCAAAAAAGCCACAAGAACCAAAAAGCTTTGCAGCTTTTCTAAAAAAAAGGGCACCAATTTATTTAGGATTGCTCGGTTTGTTCTTTCTGTTTGCATATCCTGCACTTACAGAGAAAAATCTCAATTCATTACTTGATGACTCTTTTGAAGGTGATGAAAAAATCGCAGTAGATATAGTCAAATCATATTCTGGACCTAATGACACAGGAATTACTATTCTACAAGTAATTGAAGAAAAAATTAATGAAAAACATGCTGATCAGAAAATATTTGATGATGAAGATACGCGGGCGGAATTTATTGTAGAGACTGTTGAGAATCAAAATGATGGGTATAGTTATGAGGTAATTTTTGTATTTAATGCTGAAAATAATCAATCAATGATGTATGGTTGGTATGTAAATGTTGAAAATGGAGAAATTTCTCCAATAGATACCTCATCTAAAAACATACAACAAACTGTTGATTATTTTGACTAGTTCTTTAGGTATTAATTATCAATAATATATGAAATTTTATGAAAACTAGATTGGGCGTATCATTTGAAATTGATTTTGCTCATACTTTGAGAGGTCATCCAAAATGTGGTAAACCACATGGTCATACGTCACGAATAATTGTTCAAGTTCAAGGAGATGTAAAAAAAGGTGAATCATATGAAGATAACATGGTTATTGAGTTTGATAAAATGAAAAAACTTTGTTGGGAGACAATTGAACAGCTTGATCATAGAAATCTTAATGAATTATTTGACTTTCCAACATCAGAAAATATCGCCGCCTGGATCTTTGAAAATCTAAAAGATAAAATCCCATTACACTCTGTAAAATTTTACGAAGGAACTAACAAATACTGTGAAATCACTTCTGATTAGAATCCACATTGAAAAAATCTGAACTACGAAAATTACTCTCTGATTATAATCTACTAAAAATCAAATCAAAAAAACATGATGTTTCTGTACAATTAAAGGAGATGGAACATAGATATTTTCATGAAACTGGTAGAGAAATCTCTGATGATTTATCTTAAGTTAAATCTCCATCTTTGAGTTTCTGAAGTTCCAAAATCCTTACGCATTCTTCAAGTTCCTCAGGTAAATGGTCATTTATTGGTCGTTGGCAGTTTTTGCAAATTGTTCCTTCCATATCTGAATCTGGTTTCGCCATCATAATTATCGCCAGTCCTTAGTATTGGGCTCACATCTGGGACATTTAAGTCCGTTTGTTGTTAAACCGCATTTTTTACACTTGGAAGAAAATCCTATAACGTCATTTTTTCCTGTTTTGGTATATTTGAAAATTAAAACAAAAGCTATCAAAATACCAATTGCAGCACCTATTACCCACAGTAACATATCATATACTGGTCTTAATTCAATTAAAAACTAACTAATACTCTCATCTACTGAATAAAAGGGATATTACTTTAGCAGCACACTATGTGTGTCATCTTTTAGGTATATCATCTTCAGAACTAAATCTGGATTCAACTGCTTCTGCTTTTACGTCTAGTTCCTTTGTATCTCCAAGTTTTTGATAGGTTAGTTTTTCCAAAGTCTGTATAATTGTTCTTGCTGCTCTATATTGAGGAATTCTGGGTTCTAATAATTCACCATAAAGCCCAATTCCATTAATTCCATTCAATTTTGCATATCCTAAAATCAATCCATTAAAACCTGTAATGACTGATTCAGTTGGTGTAGTCTCTATTCCTAATTTCTTAACTAATTTTAAAATGTCTTGTGATGTAGTTGTAACGTATGTTGTAGGACTTTTTCCAAATGATCTTGATGTATGATAGCCTCCAACAGTGTAGATGAATTTTGCATCATAACGTTTTGCAACATTTATCACATCTTGACATAATTCATTTAGTTCCTCATTTTCTTGTGGCTGACCTCTTCCTCCACCAAAAACAATGATATCTTTGCCAAATCTATATTCCCATTTTTCTTCAGGAATCTCAATGTATCCGCCTTTGTCATAAACATATGGTGGTCTAGATGATGCGGCATGTCTAAAAGATGCTGTACCTAAACTTTTGTTGATATGATTTACTACTATACTCCCAACATTTCCCATATCTTGCATCGCCGCTATGATTAGTGGTTTATTCACGTCTGGAATTCTTGTGTCTTCAAAATGCACATAATTTTATGAAATTTGTTGTTTAAAACATGTTTGGTATATCTCTGAGAATTGTTATCAGAGTACAACACTTCTAGTATCAATCTCTTCTATACATCCAAAATCTTTTTTCTGTATCTAACCAATAGACAACTTCTACAAAGACAGTCTTTATCATCAATTTCATTTCTTGATAATTTGGGAAAATCTGTACACCAACATGAAATATCATTATCACATGAAAAACTTTCTCCACATTCGGCACATTTTTTGTTCATTAATTATCTGATAGAATACTTAACACTCTATTAGGAATATCTGGCAATCTGCTAACTGCTAACACTTTGTCATATCCTAAATATTTCAAATTATTTGCAATTGATGTAGCACTAAATGTATCTCTACCTACCCCAATCGCTGTCATTTTAATCCCTAGTGATTTGTACGATTTTAGTATCAATTTTACTGCATTTGGATCAGCTGGTTCACCATCTGATAATGTAAGAAAAATGTCAGGTTTTTTTGATGTTAAGATAGGAAGCATTCTGTCGTATACTTCTGCCAATGGTGTACCTCCATTTGCAGAAATCTGTGCCAATCTTTTGGCTGCTGAATTATTCCATTTCATCTCAGATGGTTTTACCAACCAACAAACTACTTGTCTGTTTACTGTATTGAAGGCATAAACTGAAAAATCAACCTTCAAGAAAGCCAAAACTTCACAAAGTCCAATAGTTGCTTTTTTGTATTCTATTTGTTGATCCGATATACTGGATGAGTGATCAAGTAAAATGAGGATTCTAGATTTTATTGATTTTTTTACATCTCTGAAAAATGGTTTGTGAAACCCCTCAAGATATGTCTCTTCATCGAATTCCTCCCCTGAAACGACATGTTCTTCTTTCCATCCAGTTTTCCATTCACGAAATCTATTTTTCAAATTACTAATCAACTCTTGATCATAAATTTTTGTTTCATCTACATTTGTTGCATTAGGAATTTGTATGCCAATTGTTTCAGGTATCAAACCTTTGTTTTCATTCTTTTTTGTCTCTTCTTTGATTAGATTGAATTCCTTAGTAATTTCTTTTCCTTCAATTGTTTTTTTTGTATCTATCTTTCCCAGTTCTGATTCAAGGTTTTTAGCAATTTTTTGAACAGCTTTTTCAAAATCTTGTGGCATGACCATCATTCCTGGACCTTTCAATGGCACAGATAATGGAATTGTAATTAAAGGGTCTATATCTAAAATAATCAAGATTTTTGGAATGTGTTTTTCAATCCATGTTGTGCTGTAATTATTTTCTAATGCTTCATTCACAATCTCTTTTGCAAAATCTACTGCTTTTACAATACGTTCAAAATGACTAGGCTGTATTTCTCCTTTAATATCTCCAAATAAGAAATATTGATAGAATCCTTCTACAATTTTTGATTTACCTAAAAGATTGTTTAAGAGTGGTCTGTATATCCATTGCCAAGAATAATTAAAAATTAATTCTTTATCCATTCCTTGCCAAATCTTACGCCCAACTAATTCAATTCTACGCCTTTCAATTGAATTTAATAAAAATCCAAAAGCATGATCATTAGATAGGATCTTCTCACAATTCTTAATCTTCATCCCTTCATACCATGCTGCAGTCCTAAATTGTCTATATCTTGAAAACTCATCCCCATTATAATCAAGTACTGGGGTGAGAATTACTTTATTGTCTTTCATCCTAGTTTCATTAATTTTCTTTGTGGACATAGTGACAATAATTTTGTCATTTTCAGCCCACCGTCTAACTAAAAATGTGGCTATATCAATTAGTGTGTCACTTCTTAAGGCAACTGATGACATTAGCTCTCATACATAGATGTAATGATGTCATTAACTTTTTGTAATTCTATATTTCCCCATTGTGCATATACATTTCCAAATACAATCTCCGCTGCCTTCTTTGATGACATCTTTCCGTCAATCAATTTTGCATATGCTATAGTTTCTCTTAGTGAAGGTGAATAGTATAATTCTTCTACTAATGCAGCTTGTCTCAATGTATTGGCAAGTTTAATTCCTTTTTCTAATGATTTGTCATCTACATTTGGAACATGTTTCTTCACAATCTCAAATTCCTTTTCTTCTGGAGGATAATCCATTCTTAACCTGATAGGAAATCTACTCAAAAGCTGTGGCGGTAATTCTTTTGTTCCGACATGATTTAATGGATTAATTGTTGCAATTACAAACCATGATTTGTTTGCCGTTATCAACTCTCCTCCTGACTCTTTTAGAACAATTTGCCTTCTATCATCCAATGCTTCATCTAATCTTAACAAAACATCCGCTTCTGCTGCGTTAATCTCGTCTAGGTATAGCATATTTCCTTCTTTCATTGATTTAACCAAAACTCCCTCATCAAATTGGATATTTCCTTCTGAAAGACTCTTTGAACCTACTAGATGGCTTTCTCTAGTCCTTAAACTGAAATTAATTGAATCTAGTTTCATTGATTGCTTCTTTGCAAACTCTCGTACTAGTGTTGTTTTTCCAGTGCCTTTAGGACCAATAACTAAAACAAAAATTCCCTGTTCATGAGCTTTTTCCAAAACCTCAATTGCATTACTCCAATCTAAAAACTCTGGAAAATTATCTTCAGGGTCTGATTTTTCTTGTTCTTCCATCAAGTACAATTGTTTGATTGCCTACTTTATTTAAGATTAATTCTATGAAGCAAATGATGCTATCTTTACGAACGATTCATCCAATGTCTTATGTAATTTTTTATTCCATTCATCAAATCCAGATGGATCTTTTGGATAGTTATGATAATGTTCAACTAACCATTGATTTTGGCCTGATGTATATTTAAGACCACTTGCAACTGTTTTGTTCATTGCACCTCTGATTATCATTCCTATTTTACCAAGACCTGAAAAGTCAGGATGTTCTCCCTTACTAATTGCTTCAACATCTAGGTTTCCCAAAAAGTGTTTCATTCCATAACTAATCTGATCATTTGTCATTGTCTGAACTAATCTTCTGAATAATTCTAAACCTGCTGTCTTGTAACCATACTCTTTAATAAAATCTAAATTGTATTGCCATAACCCTGCCTCTGAAACATCGTTAGCTTCAATTGCTTGTGTAACATTATTTCCAATTATTGTACCTGCAATAAGTGCTGGCCCAATTCCTCCTGCATCTATTGGTTTAGGCATCCATGCAGAATCTCCAACCAACATATATCCGCCTGAGACAAGACAATCATTTTGTCTTCTTACTGAAACCTGATAAACTCCTGTATTGTTGTGTATATCTCCTGGATCTTCCGATAATTTTGGATTTTTAATTGCTTTATTCCTCTCAAGATATTCTTGCATCAAAGATGCAACACTATCTGATTTTCCTAATCTCTTATTTCGTTGCTCTAAAATTGATTTCTCAACACCTAATCCTATATTGACTTTATTCTCGCCTTTTGGAAATACCCATCCATATCCTCCAGGTGCAATATCTTGGTCTAAATGAATAATACAATAATCTGGATCAAATTGTGTCAAATCTTTCTCCCCTGGTTCAAAATACATGATATGTCTACCAGTAGATTCTACATCTCTTCTGTCTATTTTTCTCTCAACTTTTGTAGAATTTTTTAATTGATTTCTCAACATTGATGTAATTCCTGTTGCATCCACTACTAATTTTGCAGTTTTCTTGTAGGGCTGTCTTGTTTTGTAATCTACTCCTTCTATTCCTATAACTTGGGTTCCATCATAAATTAATCCTGAAAGATTAATTTCAAAATCAAACTCGACACCCATTTTTCTTGTTCTTGCATTTTGAATTTCTGGGAGTTTTTGTCTGTTTAGCATATATCCTGCACCATCAAATGGAATTGCAGTTTCATAATCAGGAGAAAATGCCATTACTCCCTTTACATCATGTTCAATCTCTGGTCTAGTCCATGGTACCTTGATTCTCTCAGTCATATAGTCAACTGCTTCTTTTGAACATGCATCTCCACATGTCCATCCTGGAGCAGATTTTCTACCCGGTAAATGTTCTGGATTTCTATCCACTGAAAGAATTCTTAAATTTTGATTTGAATAATGACAAATTGCTTGTGCCGCAATTGTTCCAGTTAATCCTCCGCCTGCAACAATTACATCATAATCTGTTTCCAACAAAACATTGTTTGTATGGTCATTATTTAAAACAATCAGAACTACATATTTGGGTCGGTTCGTCGCGGCGTCATCAGCGCTTGGCGCTCAGACTGGAGCGGCTTTTATTTCCTCATTCCCTTTTTTTATTACTCGTAAATACTATTAAGTGATCTAACAAAATCACATTTTCATTAATTCTTGATAAATTTTCCTTGTCTCATTTTTAACATAAACTGGTGTACTGATGTTAATCTTTATTGCATCTTCTTTTGATATTGTTAATATTTCTGAGATTAACTTTTGTTTACTTATACGTAAACCTAGACCTGAAGATGTTACATACTCATCAACATTATCAAAAATTTCATGAAAGTCTTCTTTTTTCATCTTTGAAAAGAATATCCTCACAAAGTCTTCGGCAGATTTTTTTTTCAATTTGGATGAAATTAGCAATATTGGATTGTTAAAATGACCTGGAACTTGCTCAATCTGAAAATTTTTTTGTTCTACATGAAAAACATTTTCTAATTCTTCTAGAACCTTCTTTTCGTTCTCTGTTGCATGAAGAATCAAATTAATTCTTACTTCTAATTGCATTTCTAAAACATCAGTCTAGTCTGATTTTGTTTTTTTACTTTTTGCTTCAAGCAAGACTGTCTGTGCAGATGCCGTCTTGATTAGTTTTACTTTTTCTAATCCCACATGTCTTAATTTTATAACTTTCTTTGCAGCAGCCATGATGTCTGAGTTTATCTTTCCATAACATGTAGCCTGAACGAATCCATCAATATCCATTGTTGGAACTGTCTTTTCAATTACATCTTTTGCGATTAGGCGCAACTGACGTTGTCTTGATGTGTTCAATTGCCTGTGTGTCAGAGCAAGCATTTTGATTCTAAACACATAGTTGTCTTTTGTTTCAATATCGATCACAAAGTTTACTTTAGACGAACCTCTTCGAATCAAACTTCTTAAAAATTCCTTAGAATATTCAAATCTCTTGAAAACTGTTTTGGCTTTGTTATCGGTGACACTATCTATTTGGAAGATTATTTTGTATTGGTGTTGTGAAGGATCACCTTTGAGAATATCCCATAATGTAACTTCTAAAATTCTACCTTTGGCATTTTCATCATCAGTAATTGGAACATATCCAATATTGACATTGTTAAATGAATCTGGAGCAATAACATTCACCCATTTCTTTTCTTTCCATTTGTCTTTGATCTTACGAGCTTTTCTTGCCAATTATCTTCGACGACTATTTTCTGAATATAAACTGTTCTAGATTATATGAGGTTATCCCCAAAGTATTTCTGTAAAACTTTTGGAACTTTTACATGTCCATCTTTAGTCTGATTATTTTCTAGAATTGCAACCATAGTTCGTTCTATTGCTACTAGCGTACTGTTCAAAGTGTGTATATACTTTGTATCCTCGTTACTTCTCTCTCTAAATCTAATCTTTAATCTTCTTGATTGATAATCCAGACAATTAGAACAAGATACGATCTCTCGATATGCATTTTGACCTGCCATCCATGCCTCAATGTCATATGTTTTAGCTGATACTTTTCCCATATCTCCACTTGACAAAAGCATTAGTCTATAAGGAATTTCTAATTTTTGATAAAATTTTTCAGTGGTCTGAATCATCTTTTCATGTTCTTTCCACGACTCTTCAGGTCTACAAAAAATGAATTGTTCAATTTTCTCAAACTGATGAACTCTGAAAATGCCTTTCTGATCTTTTCCATGTGCTCCTGCCTCTTTTCTAAAACATGGACTGATTGATGCGTATCTTAATGGAATGTTAGATCCTTCCAAGATTTCATCGTAATACATAGAAGCTATGGCATGCTCTGAGGTGCCAATTAAAAACAAGTCTTCCTCTTCAACTTTGTAAATCACTTCTTCAAAATCATCTGCTATTACTGCCCCTTCCATTGCTTGTCTGTTTATCATGTATGGTGGCTGAATCAAATTGTAATCTCTTTCTGAAACAAAATCTAGCGCAAATGCAGTTAGTGCTTGTCCCAATCTGACTAATCCTCCTTTCAAATAATAAAATCGAGCTCCTGCTGTTTTTGATGCTCGTTCTAAATCGACTATGTCTAATTTTAATCCCAAATCAATGTGATCCATTACCTCAAAGTCAAATTTTGGAATATCTCCCCAAGTCCTAACTTGCTTGTTAAATGATTCATCTGCTCCTTTTGGAACTGAATCATGTATCAAATTAGGTATTGAAAAAGACAAATAATGATAATCATTTTCTACTGTCTTTCGTAAGTTTTCCAAGTCGTCTAGTTTTTTTGATATCTGCCCCATCTCTTGTAATAATTCAGATGCATCATTTCCTGCTTTTTTCTCACTACCAATTTTTACTGACATTTGATTTCTTTTTTGCTTCAACTCATCAGACTGTTGCATCATCTCTCTTCTTGTCTTGTTCAACTCTAACATTTTCTCAAAGTCAAATTCCACTGCTCTGTCTTTTAACATCTGTTTTATTCGATCAGGTTCGTCTCTAATGATCTTTGGATCTAACATTATTTTATTACCTCCATGGAAAGATTTACGTGTTCCAATACCTCATCAACGGTTGAAATTAATTTTCTCAGATCTCCTTCATTTGAAAAATAAAACACCAGTTGATTCTCTTTCTCTTTAATCTCCATACTCAATCCTTGTGGGAAATTAACATTATCTGGCCCAAGTGCCTTTTCAATCACTTTGGCCTTGTCTCTAGAAATATTATTGATTACTATCTCTATCTGGCATTTTGGTAACATTAGTCTCAAGGTAATCTAAAAATTCATCCAATTTGTCTTTAGTTATTTTTGCTCCTGCTGCAGCTTCATGCCCTCCGCCAATCCCATCGAATTGTTCTGCTCCGCCTCTCATTAATTGACTAAGATTTATTGAATTCGTACAACTTGCAGATTTTCTTGATGAAAACTTGATTGTTCCTTCTGATCCATCTGTTCGTAAAATCACTATTTTTCCTGAATTTTTTGGAGATCCTGCAATTAATGATGAAATTGTACCTGTCATTGTCTCTGGAACTAATCCTTGTGCATTTACCATCACGCAGTTTTCCAAATTGCTTGTTCTCCATCTTTCATTAGATAACACGTTCATGTATTCTCTAATCATACCTCTATATTCTGATAAAATCTTCTCACCCTCTTGTAGCATTGTATTTCTATCTCCCATACAAATTGAAATTCCAACTCCTGATTTGTTAATTCGTCCGCAAGAATTCAACATAGTTGAAAATTCTCTACCATCTCTGAGAAAACTCCTTTTCTCTTCTCTTGGGAATGTGTATGTGTATCCAATCAATTCCTCCATGATCTGAGTGGCATTTTCTCCTTGGGTAAACTTACTAATTGATTCAATAATGCTTTGCTTTTCTTCTTGTGTTAGATCTGCTGGAACTCGCCATCTTGCTCCATCTTTTAGTTGAATTTTTGCGTTAGTTAGCATTGCAAGACAGGCATCTCTATTCCATGTCAATCCCTCGATAAATGGCTGAGATGTGAATGCAATTGCATCTGGAAGTGGTCTTGTTTCCCTTCCAACTAGTAGCAAGTCTAAATCAATATTCACTAATCCTAAACTTTTTGCAGTATCTGCAATCTCTACATTTTTTCCAGTGAATGATTTTCTCTCGCCCTGATCTTGTCTATCTCCTAATGCTGAAACTACTGCAACACTTGATAGATCCTCATTTTCATCGCTAAGTGCATTTGCAGCCAAATATGCCATTCCGCCAGCACAAATCTCAACTCCTCCATCCATTCCAAATTTCCATGCATTTATCACCCGTTCATTATCATGCTCGTCTTCTGCAATCTCGTGATGATCTAACATTAGCCAATTATCTGATAATTTTTCATCTAGTAATTTTCCGAAACCTCCTCCCAAATCTGTAATTACGTGCAAGTCTCGTGTCTCTTTCTGCATTATCTCGACTAAATTTTCACTAAATTCATTGGTTGTTCTAACTGTGCACTTTGCACCTTGTCTGATTAATGCTTTTGAAATAATGGATCCTGATGTAATGCCATCACAATCAATATGTGTTGTAACTAGAATGTTTTTTCTTGATTTAATTGCATCTGAAATCCGATCTGAAAAATTTGATAATGATTCTTCTAAAACTTTCCCCATTATTCTAATTGGGCTACTACAGACTTATATTTCCATTTTTGATCTATTTCGCCTGTTTTTTTGTAGTGGGTAGATAACCTGTGAACCTTTGCTTCCACTAACTCTAATGCTCTTGTATTTCTGTTATCTGATCTATTTTCTTTAAGATGTTTTTGTAGGTTGACCGCCTTCATTACAATATTATTCAAATCGTCTGGAATTTCTGGATTCAATTTATTTTCTATCAAAACTTCTTTTATTCCCTTGTTAATGATTGGTTTTACCAATGGAATTGCATGTTGGTCTCTAAGCTTAATTCCAATCTGACTGGAGGTCATACCTTCTTTTGCATATTTTACAATCAATGCTTCAATTTCCTCATTAGTCTGTTTAACCCAATCTGGTTTTTTTGGATCGATAGGTCTGATTGAATGTGACTTTCCATGATTATGTGTGTGGAGTCTTCCCATTTTTTTGGCTAAATTACGTACGAAATTAAATGTATCTAGCGAGATTATTGAAAAAAGTTAAATAATAACGATAGTCCAAACAAAATTAGATACAAATGAACAAATCAATAGTATTAGGCGCACTTTTCGCAGCTGTAATTTCAATGGGAATTACTCCAGCATTTGCCCAGTATATGGGAAGTGGTGGCAGTGGTAACCAAGACGGTGGACATCCATCAATGTCATTGGAAGACTCCTTAGAACTAGCAGCATCGAAAGTCCAATATGCAGCAGATAATCCAGCATCTGGTTCAGGTACTCCTTACATGGATGCTGGTGGTGTACTTGGTGCATCTGCTATCGCAGCCGCAGTCTTTGGTGGTATTGCTGGTGCCTTCTTCTTAAGAGGAAGATCCGGAAAATATGCCAAACCAGGAACAGGATAATCTCCTTCCTTATTCTTATTTTATTCACAACTCCTAGCCGTGGCTGATCTCGGCGTGTGGTAATCAAGAAAAATCTTTATATCTACGCCTGAATTCAAAATATTGATGATTCCTGTATTCGGAACAATCTTGAGTATATTGTCTAGTCTGACCGGACAACTCGGTCCAAACTATGATCCATTATTCTACGATGTTATGGTATACATCTTTGGAACCATAATGTTCACAATATTCCTACTCGCATTGATTGCGTACTGGGTACGTATTCATGGATGGGGATACAAAGACAATCGTGAAAGATGGGTTGATGAACTTGACAGACACTTTGAGAATGAGGGCATCGGTTTAATTCCAGATAATGGAAAATACTGGTAATCTTTCTCTCTTCTTTCTTTTCTATTTTATTCGTCTTTAGTGTAGACTTTGTAATTTTAAATTAAAGATCTGGTGGAAGGAAATCTGCATCTTTTGATGTATCATAATCCTTTGAGGTAAACTCTGCTCTGTATGTATAACCATCTACTAATAACTCATTAATGAAATAAGGTGATTCTTTTCCATTAACTATTATCTTTGATTTACTGATTTCCATATCTCTCATCGGGAAATCCCATGACCACAAGAAATGACCGATCTCAAATGGATACTCTTCAGTCCATTCTGCATAGATGGTGCCATCATCTGTTAGTGTGTAAAGTGATTTTTGGCATCCATCCTCAAATCCAATATTTGCAGGAATCTCTGCCTTGTTTTTATCCACATATAGTTCCAAAGTTGCCTGAATTACAAATTGTGTATCTCTGTCGTTTATGCAAACTTTTAGAGGATCGTTTTGACTTAGCTGACCCTGAACTAGACTACTTGCAACTCCAACTGAAATTGCAATCACTGCAGTGATTGCTAAAAATTTTAACGTCTTTTTCCGTTTTGTTGGATCTCCCATTCCTGGCCAAATCATAGCAAATCTGCATTATTTTGGAATAAAGTCTTTTCTAAGCCTCGAGAAATCATCAATTATCTCCAATGTATCAAACTGATCTTGATGGTCTGCTATGAAAAACGTAATTGGAGTAGAGTCGACTTCTACCCATTCTGATTCACCTTCAAATGGCAGAAAATCTTCCACTGCAATATCGTTTGGACCTGAAAATCTTACTAGTACTTTTTTCTTCTTTTCCAAGACAAATGGAAGTTTGAGTACTTTGCCTCTTCTTTCATCTTGTATATTGATTGTGTAATCATCTCCACGAAACTCAACCTTTCCTTTAAAGTAACTCTCGTTAATATTCAGATGATCAATTTTGAAAACATATGCCATGATTAGTATATGAATTAGAAGATAAAAGGCATTGTCATCTAAATCCATGACTAGAAATTAATCTATGCTTAATTTTATTAGTAAAAACTTAAGTGAGTGGAAATTCATGCAGCAAGTTATTTTATTCATTCAATAAAAGGAAAAAAGAGTGAGTTTAGATTACTTGCCAAGGTCGTGTTGCAAATGTGATTACATAACCAACTGCAATAATGATTGATTGATATGCGATGTTGGTGTATGGAATTGGTTTGAGAATTGGATCACCCTCTACAACGACTGTTTGTCCTGGTCCAAGTCCAGGTCCAATATGCTCAATGTTCAATTGAGTGTGGACGTGATAAACTCCTGGTTCAAGAGCTCGTGCTGAGATTTCATAATCTACAACATCATTTCCTGGAATGTCAAAGACATTTCCTGGTGGATCTCTTGCTAGAATCTCCCATCTGTTACCTGCGTTGGTTGACTCTGAGAATATTGATGCCCATGCACGCATGTCTGAATCAATCAAACTTACGAATGCACCGCTCAAAGTTAATACTTCACCGGTTTGGAGGGATTGTCTGTTGAATGTTTCATCCTCTATACGAATGAAACGACTTTGCAATTGTGCTTGTACACCGTGTCCTTCAGCAGTTTGAACCATTGTTGCTACATGAGGTCCAAAGACTCCAACTACCATAACGGCTGCAAGTGCAAATGCCATAACTTTTCTATCTACCATATGTTATCCCTTAATAGTAATCGACAGAAATGAGGAATTTAAGTTTTAACTATATTATCGATCCACGATATTTTCCTCATGATTCACTTCAATGTTAATCATCAATGTTAATCATTGAATTTATGAAAAAAAATGATGTAAAAATAACACTTTTACAAGTAATTCATAGAAAATTCACAAATTTTAAATGAAAAAAAATAGTTTTTTTGAAAAAAATAGGCTAATCATAAACACCGTGGCTTATATGCCAAAAAACACATACAGTTACTATGGCACAAATGCCGGCATTACTCCCAAAAGAAGTCGAAATCCAGAGACTAAAGAAAATCTGGTTAGTAGTCATCGCTATGGGATCAACAGCCGCATCCGTAGAAGTCGACAACTTTGTCGATGGTTCACTTCACCAGACTTCTATTAGAGATTCAGCATTCACTCCAGCACACTGGTGGTTATACTCTCACTTTGTAGCATTACCACTCGGTTGGGGATTTGTTGCTATCTATGATAGAAAAGTTCCAGTATTGAGAGGACCAAACAACTCTATGAACACAGGTCTAAAGATGACAATCTTAGGTTATCTTGCAACCATGTTTACTATTGGTGTTAACGAGATGTGGCACTTTTGGTTCGTCGAAGAAATTTTCGCAGTTCCAAACCACTGGATGTTTAACATGGGTGTCGTCGTAGCCTTCATGGGTGCTCTAGCTTATGTAGTTAGAGTCTATGCAAGACTCGTCGAATTAGGTGCAGAAACACCTGGTGAAAACCCATATGTTGCTGAAATGTACAAAATGGCTCTTGAAGGCAAATTGTACAGCAGATCCATACCATAATCAGGTACGAATTCCGTACTTTGTTTTTTTAATTTCATGCCTAACGGTAGATCGGTCTAGGCTCGGAATTGAAGAAAGATTTAAAAAGATTCTACCAGTTGATTATTCCATATGACACTTCCAAAAGGATTTGGTTCAGGTGGCGGCGGCGGAGCAAGTTCTGCTGACGTCGAAAAAATGATTGGCCGTCGTGTTGAAAACATGACTGGAATGATCACTGCATCATTTATCGCAGCATGGCTAGCAACATTTGGTGGTACTGCAGCAGGATATTTCGTATATCCATGGGCATATCCAACAACAAGCGGACATTATGCATTTATCGTCCTGACCATTATAGAAGCAATTGGTTACATCTTCTGTGTCAAAGTTATGGAAGAAGGTACAAACAAAAGTAGTAACGGTCTACTCGGTGGAGTATTAGCAGGTGTAACTGCTGGAACACTGTACATCGTTTTGTTTGTAGGTAAATAACCAAAACTCAGTCCTATAGGACTTTTTCCTTTTTATCTTCTCTAGTCACGTTATAGTATGAA
The DNA here is from genome assembly GCA_964511265.1 of uncultured Candidatus Nitrosopelagicus sp. Lineage (GTDB taxonomy): Archaea > Thermoproteota > Nitrososphaeria > Nitrososphaerales > Nitrosopumilaceae > Nitrosopelagicus. The sequence continues at coordinate 31,774 of CAZEES010000004.1, forward strand.
CGATCACGGTAATTTCCCAAATTTTTATATACTAACCGGCAGGAATATTTTCATGGTCTGGCTTAGACGATGTACTCACTACTTATTCATAGTAGTAGTCGCAGTCAACTCAACTTTGCTAACAATTAACGCAGGGGACTACATCTTCTATACTGATTGGGCCTGGACATCGTTTGTAGTATTTTCAATATCTCAAACACTTATGCTCACTGTAGGTGCGTGTTACTATCTCACCTTCACTGGAGTTCCAGGAACTGCAACGTATTATGCACTAATTATGACAGTCTATACTTGGGTTGCAAAAGGTGCATGGTTTGCATTAGGATACCCATATGACTTCATCGTTACACCAGTTTGGCTACCATCAGCAATGCTGTTGGATTTGGCGTACTGGGCAACAAAGAAGAATAAGCACTCTCTGATACTGTTCGGCGGAGTCTTAGTTGGAATGTCATTACCACTATTCAACATGGTCAATTTGATCACAGTGGCTGACCCACTAGAGACTGCATTCAAGTATCCAAGACCGACGTTACCACCATATATGACTCCGATAGAACCGCAGGTAGGTAAATTCTACAACAGCCCAGTTGCACTTGGTGCGGGTGCTGGAGCAGTATTAGCCTGTACATTTGCGGCTTTAGGTTGTAAACTTACAACTTGGACATACAGATGGATGGCCGCTTGGTCAAAGTGGGATTAGAAAAACCCATTTCCCCTTTTCATTTTATTGAATTCTTTTAGGCTGTGCCTTAATGAATGGAATTTTGAAAAACGAAATTTGTATTTAACCTATTTCCAGTAAATCAACTAATTCTTCACACTTGGTGATCTTAGATTCACTAGCCTAGAGAAAACCTCATTCTGAAAGTAATTAGTCTTGGCTCAAGAATATCATCAGATTGCTGTAACTGAACCAAAACCCTTTGTAAAATGGGTTGGGGGAAAAAGACAACTCATGCGAGAATTGGAAAATAATTTTCCTAAACAATTTGATACTTATCATGAACCATTCTTGGGCGGTGGTGCTGTCATGTTTAATCTGCTTGTAAATGAACCACGATTGTCTTGTAATGTTTCTGATTTCAACTCTGACTTAATCTTGGCATATGTGACAATTCGTGATAAACTAGGGAAACTCATAGAATCTTTAGAAAACCACTCAAAAAACTATCATAAAGATTCTGTTGACTATTACTATAAAGTTAGAAAGCAAGAACCAAAACAGCAAATTGAAAAAGTATCTAGGCTGATATTTCTTAACAAAACCTGCTTTAATGGATTATACCGTGTAAATAAAAAAGGGAAGTTCAATGTACCACTTGGAAGATATACAAATCCAAACATTGTCAATAAAGAAAATTTAACTGTAGTCAGTAAAATTCTCCAATCTGAAAAAATCAAAATTTCATGTAGGGACTTTGAAGCAGTTTTGGATGATGCAAAAAAAGGTGATTTGGTATACTTTGACCCACCATATCAACCAATTAGCAGTACTGCAAATTTTACAAGTTATACTCATCGAGATTTCACAGAAGATGACCTTGAGAGATTAGCTGATTTAGCAAATCAGCTTAGCTCCAAAGGCTGTCATGTTTTACTCTCAAATTCAAACTCAAAAACTGTCAAAAATCACTTTTCAGGAAAACATTGGTCAATCTCTGAAATCAATGCAAATAGAGCCATTAACTCCAATTCAGCAAAGCGAACAGGACATAAAGAAATCATCATCAAAAATTATTAAAGCTCCGAGCGGGATCTGAACCCACGACCTTTACATTACCAATGTAACGCTCTACCAGGCTGAGCTATCGGAGCATAAATTTTTCAATATCTGGAATCCTTATAATTCTTGGTTGCTCTTGTTTTAACATCAACTGTTAAATTTCTCGCAAATTGTTGATTTTCTAGTGGAGGGGTAGTCAAGCCTGGCCAAAGAAAGCAATTATGCTTTTGGACACGCGGGACTTAAGATCATAATAATGGGTGATCCCGTCTCTCAGGAGTTCGAGGGTTCGAATCCCTCCTCCTCCACTTTACCTATGATTTCTGAGACCTTTGGAATTTAGCTTTTCATAAATTTCTGGTATTGACCAAACATAACCAATACAATGACAATCTTTTGCTTCACACAATTGACAATACAATTCGCCCCTTTGCAAAACAATCTCTGCAATCCTATTCTGGATATTATTTTTTATGATTACCCTATCCTCTTCAATTGAGATTAATTCTAATTTTGGAGCATATTTTGCAAATGTCTTGTCTTTTAACATTGAATCTTCTAACATGTATGTGATATAACCGGCAAAACTATTGACGCCTTTCATTGTAAGTTTATCTTTGTTCTTCTCATAAACCTCAAAGAACTTTTCGTAAACTGTCTCTGAAATTGTAATTGATTTGAATCCTGGTTTTGGCATTTTACCTTCTCTTACCGTACTTTGCAGTACCAAGTATATAATGTTTTTTCAGTAAAATTTGTCACCTTGTGCGTAAATCATTTTTTATCATAATTAGACTTTATACGATAGATATCTAGTATTTTCATATGGCTCGTGGCTATGATGAAAATGATGTAAAATTTCGTTTGATTAAATTACTTCATTCTTCAAAATCTGGAATCTCTGGAGTTGAAGTTTCTGAAAAACTTGGAATTAACCGTGTTACAATGTCTAAATATCTGAATAAATTTGCAGCTGAAGGAACGATAACACAAGAAAATATTGGAAATCTGAATTTATGGTTTGTTGATGAGGATATGGAGCAGCTAAATTTTCCAGATGATTATTTTCTTGTTCAAGAAAAATTTTCTTTACACGTAATTGATTGTATGGAAAAACCTGTATACAATCTGATAAAAAACTGTATTAATTCTAACGCAAAACTTGACAAAATAATCACTGAGGTTATTCTACCGACAATTCCTCAAATTCAGAAATTATTTAATGATGGAAAAATTGGCAAATCTGAACAACAATTGATGACTGGAATAATCTCAAATTCAATCCAAATGATTACTCACCATTCAACTCACTCTGAATCTGGAAAAAATGTCATTATCTTGTCAGCTGATTCTGAATCTTTGTTATTTTCTGAGGCAGCTGGAGCCGCATTTCGTTCTCAAAAATGGAATGTATTCTCAGTTGGAGATATGTCCTCGTCAATTGATATGCTATTTGATCTTGAACTCAGAAAGCTACTCTCAAAGACTTGGAAATTAAAAGAAGGCCTAATGATGATTCTAGTATTCTCCCAAACAGAAGAAGGTTTGAAATTCATTTCTGATTCATTTTATTCAGTTAAGGAAAAATCTGAAAATAATTTGTTTATCATCTTATCTGGAAAAACTGGAAAAAAAGTGAAAATAAAAGCCGATTTATTCACATCCAAACTTGAAGATATTCTTCAATGGTCAAATACCAAATACGAAAATATTTAGTAAATTAATGGGCCCGATGAGATTCGAACTCATGGCCTTTCGATTATCAGTCGAACGCTCTAGCCAAGCTGAGCTACGAGCCCTCGCAAATTTTCGAGGATTTGGTCATTTAAGTTTGCTGTTCTTTCCACTTGATTGAGCATCCAATGGAAGGATCAAACTCTTTCTCAATTTTTTGACCATCTAGAAATTTTTCAATATTGTTTACCATCACTTTTTCTGTTACTTCTGCATCTGGATTCATGGCATCATCAATTCGTCCATGAAACACTAATTTTTTTTCAGAATCAAATAAGAATGGATCCGGAGTACAAACAGCTCCATATTTTTTTGCAATTTCTTGAGTTTCATCAACTAAATAATCAATTTTTAAGCCCTTTTCTTTAGCAACTGTCTTCATACTCTCAAAATTGTCATCTGGATATTTCACAGAGTCGTTACTGTTAATTCCAACAATTGAAATATGTTCCTTGAATTTGTCATCTAGTTCTTTAATTGCATTAATCTTTGCTTTTACATATGGACAATGATTGCACATGAAAATAATCAGTAATCCCTTTTTTGAATAATCATCGAGTGAATGCATATTGTCATCAATGCCTTTTAGATTGAATTCTGGTGCACTGTCTCCAGTTTTTAATGAAATTGTTGATTCTGTTAACACCATAAAAAAATCAATTTTTACAACAAATAAAAGGATTACAAATATTCCAAAAGACAACAATTAAACTCTCATAATTATTCAAGCAATCATTGGGCTTGTAGTTTAGACTGGTAGAATACTCGCCTTGCACGCGAGGGGTCAGGGGTTCAAATCCCCTCGAGTCCACCATTTTTCTATTAATCGATCATTTTCGAATATCGAACTTGAAGGTGGATTTAAATATCATTGATATGGGAAAATTACTATGGCAGGTTATGAAGCCTCAATAGCAGTTTGGATTCCACTAATTGTTGGTCTAGCACCAGGACTAGTTTACTGGTTCGCAATCACTGGAATGCGAAAAAGAAGATAATCTTCTATCAAACTCTTTTTAATTATTTTATCTTTCTCTAATTCAATATTATTTGTAAAATTCTCTTTACAATTCAATCCGAGAGTTTATGTTTAAACAAAATCATATCTATGCGTGAAGTTTAACCTGACTGCACTAGGCGGTACATTTGATATCATTCATGTAGGACATCTTGATCTAATCGAAAAAGCAACTTCCATCTCTGAGAAAATCATAATTGGTCTAACATCTGACTCATTTGCTGCAAAAAATGGCAAAATTACTACAAACAATTTCCAACAAAGACTTGAAAACTTAGATAAAACAATCCATGAAAAATTTCCTGACTGTTCATTTGAAATTGCAAAATTAGATGATGAATTTGGTCCTGCTGTAATTGAAGGTAAAGTTGATGCTTTAGTAGTTAGTGATGAGACCCGCCAAAAAGGTACCACCTTGAATGCTCTACGTAAAGAACGAAATCTTGTTCCTGTTGAGATAATCATTGTTCCCATGAAGTTAGCCTCTGACGGAGATAGAATATCCTCTACACGCATACGAAACTCAGAAATTGATAGTTCTGGAAATGTCTTAGTTGACTAATCACTGTTCATAAATTGAGTAATCCTGATAAAACAAAAATTTCCAATATCTGGCTATGTCCATAATTCATCCATTATTAAAAAAATTACAAAATGATGTCCAACAACTACAAAAAGGATTACAACCTAATCATCTCTCATTTTGGTATCAAAAAATTATTGCAGATTCAAAAGAAATGGCTCCTCCATGGTTACAAGATAAGATCAATGTCAAACAGGATCCAATTTTGCCAATGAAATTTAATCTTGATATTTCAAAACGAGCTGTAAGATACTTTATGATTGCCGTTGAAAATAATCTGCAACAAATGCCATATTCTACACAGCTTTATTTCTTGAAGGTTCAAGAAATTTTAAGTCTTGAAATGGATAAATCCTTAGTTTAGATTCTCTTTAATAATTTCAACTACTTCGTCTTTTGTTAACGTACCTGCAATTTTGTCATGTTTCTCAATTATTGACTGCATAAAATCTGTAAATTGGTTAACTTGATCTTTATCTTTTAACACAATACTATGTATTGATTTGTCCTTAATTGAAATCACAATTTCAGTTTCAAAAACATCAATTATTCCAGTGATGAATGTCTCGTTTCCTTCTTTAACAAAAATCAAACTTGCTAATTTCTGTGCTTCGTATTTGTCTTGTGCGACAATTTCAATTCTAATCATCTGATAGTAAGAATTTTGATAAATTCTTCTTAGCCTCTTCTCTTCTCTCTTGGTGTATCTTCAAAAAGGAATTAATCTTTTCAATTAAAATTGCTTTTAGTTCTCCAGTTAGCATCTTACCTGACTTGTAATCTTCATAGATTTTCTTTAATTTCTCATCATCTGGCTCAAAAAATATTCGGAGATATTGAAATGACACATCGATGTCTGGATTTCCACCTAATTCTCTATGTTTTTCAATATCTACTTGTCCACCTGAAAACCCATATTTGTTAATCTTCTTTTTTACTTGTTCTGGGGAATCTGTTGTATAGATTGTACTTTTCTCATCCGATGCAGACATCTTTCCTCCCGGTCCTGCCAACGACGGAATCATAATGTTATGTATTAGAGCTGGTTTTGGTTTGTTAATCTTTGGTGCAATATCACGTGTTAGTCGAAAATGAGGATCTTGATCTACTCCTAGTGGAATCAACACTGGTAAGTCCTCAATGAAACATGGAGCTGATTGTAATGATGTATAGAAAATCATGCCAACATTAGTCTCGTTTGAAAATCCAAATACAGCTTTTGTATTTGAAAAATTAATTTTTTTTGCAACTTGTGCTGCAATTGGATACAGTTTTTTGATATCTCTGGTATTGATGATAATCTTTGTTTTTTCTGGATTAAATCCCAGTGCAATAAAATCAAGTGCATTCTCTAAAGCAAAATTATTCGTGTCTTCTAATGTCAAGTCAGATTTAGTAAAAAATTTCTCATCATCGGTCAATTGGAAATAGATGTCCACATCAAATTTCTCTTGTAACCATTTTGCAAAAACCCATGGTACTAAATGACCTATGTGTGTATTGCCTGATGGACCTCTTCCTGTATACAAAAAGAATTTCTTCCCTTTTTCAAAATTATCCAGAATTACATTCAGATCTCTATGAGAAAAGAAAATACCTCGTCTTAACATAAAGTGATCTTCTTGAGTGATTTTCTTAATTTTTGATAGAATTTCCGAAGAAATCTTTTGAGTCCCAAACTGTTTAGTTAATTTCTCATAATCTATGTCCCCTTCCACGTTCCATGGAGTTACGATAAATTCATCAGATGACATTCAAGTTTGACTTAGGTTAAGCTTTAAAAAGTCTTTTTAGCACGTTGTACTGTGTCACAAGTTTTTCATGATATTGAAAAAAAAATTTTAGAAACATTACAAAAAGTTCCAAATCAAACTCCTGAACAATTATCTAAAAATACTGATCTTTCAATTGATCAAATTCGGCGTGGAATAGAATGGTTACGTCTAAAAGAACTTGCAATTGTAAATGAATCTGAAAAGATAACCATCTCATTAGGTCCTAATGGTCTTGATTCTCTAAAAAATGGACTACCTGAAAGAAAACTAATCAATATGCTTAAAGATGAGCCTAAAACCTTTGAACAAATACGCTCTGTATTGTCTGGTGCTGGATTTAATGCAGCTATTGCAAATGCTAAAAAAAATGGCTGGATAAAAATTGAAAAAAATAACTCTGATTCTTTAGTATCTATCAAAGAAAAACCGATAGAGACACCTGAAGAAAAACTTCTTTCATTTATAGGTGAAAAAACTGTATCTCTTGAAGAAATTACAAATACTTTGGCTCTGAAAATTTTACTTTCTCGACCAGATTACATCACACAAACTTCTGAAAAATCAAAAAGCATTTCCTTAACTGACGCCGCTCTCTCTCTCGACACTAGTATATCTTCTAGTGCTGCAATTGATGTTGAAGCTGATGTACCTTCTGTATTTGCAGCAAGAACACATCCTTTACAAGATACTATTGATGAAATACGTGAAATCTTTGTCAATCTTGGCTTTTCTGAAATCCTAGGTAACATGACTCAATCAAGTTTCTGGAACTTTGATGCATTGTTTACTCCACAAGATCATCCTGCAAGAGAACTTCAAGATACATTTTATCTAGAAAATTTACATTCAAAGAAACCTGCAACTTCTTCACAAATTAAAAATGTCTCATCATCTCACACCCAAAATTGGAAATATGATTGGAAATTATCTGAATCACAAAAAATGGTATTAAGAACTCATACTACATGTGTAACTATCAAATATCTTGCTGAACAAAAGCCTGAGAATGCACGAATCTTTTCATTAGGACGTGTCTTTCGAAATGAGAAAGTTAGTTACAAGCATTTAGTTGAATTCAATCAAATTGAGGGAATTGTAATTGGAAATAATACCACTTTACGTGATTTAATGGGTATACAAAAAGAATTCTACAGAAAACTTGGTTTGAATAAAATTAAATTTTGGCCAACATTTTTCCCATACACTGAACCATCATTACAAACAATGGTTTACAATGAAAAACTAGGAAAATGGATTGAACTTTTTGGTATGGGAATTTTTAGACCTGAAGTAACAAAACCTCTTGGTATAGACAAACCTGTTTTAGCTTGGGGTGGAGGAATTGAAAGAATTGCAATGTTAAAGTATGAATTGGATGATGTTAGAGAATTCTATAACAACAATCTAAGTTGGTTAAGGAGTGCATAATTGCCAGTAGTTGAATTAAATATTAATCGAATCAGAAAATTAGCTTCTGGAAAAACTACCCGAAAACAAATTCTAGATGCACTGCCATTCCTTGGATTAGATATAGAATCTGAAAATGGAGATGAAATTAGAATTGAATACAGCCCAAATCGACCTGATTATTCTACTGATTACGGTATTGCAACTGGTTTACAAGGTCTATTGGGAATAAAAAAAGGAATACAAAAGATCAACATCAAGAAAAAAGGACAGTTTGCCATTAAGGTGGATCCTACTGTGTCTGAAGTTCGACCATATGTAACTGGAATTATTGCAACAAACGGAAAACTAGACGATCTCTCAATCAAACAATTGATGAATATGCAAGAAGATCTTCACTTTGGAATTGGAAGAAAACGAAAGAAATCATCTATTGGATTACACGATGCAGATAAGATATCATTTCCATTAACCTATACTGCTACCTCAAGAGAACACACATTTGTTCCCTTAAATGGTAATACCGAACAAACAATTGATGAAATCTTAACAAATACTGAAGTTGGTCAAAACTATGGATGGGTGCTAGAAAATGCAAAAAATGTACCCATTATTCTAGATGCAGATCAAAACACTATTTCTTTCCCTCCGATAATTAACTCTGCATTAACAACTGTTACATCAAACACTAAAAACATCCTAATCGAAGTAACTGGAATTGATAAAGAGGCAGCTGAAGACATGCTCTCTGTGGTAGTATCCATTCTACAAACTGCAGGATTTGAGTTTAATGAATTAAAAATTACTGGAAACAAAAATTCCACGCCCCAGTTGAAGGATAGAACTATTGTTTATGATCCAAAATTTACTTCAGAAATACTTGGGATAGACATGAGTCTATCAAATATGGTAACATGTATGAAAAAATGTAGACTAGATGCATCAGTCAAAGGTAAAAAAATAGCATGTACCATTCCACGATATAGATTTGATATATTTGGTCCAATGGATTTAGTAGAAGAAATTGCTCTTGGATATGGAATTGCAAACATTGAACCAAAATTATCCCCATCAACAACTATCGGTCAAAAAAATGACATAACGATTAAAACAGAACTAATTAGAAAAACTGCGGTTGGACTTGGATTTCTTGAAGCATTGAATTCAAGTCTTACAAGTAAAAAAATCCTATACGACATGACGAGAAGGGATCCATCTGAAATCATCTCAGTTTTGGATTCAAAAAGTCAAGAACACACAATTCTTCGTGATTCTCTGTTACCTGGTTTGCTAGAAAATCTCTCAAAAAATATTCATGAATCATACCCTCAAAAATTATTTGAATCGGGCGTGATTTTCTCAAAAGGCGAACCTATTCATGAATCTATAAGCTTGGCAGTAATTGTTGCATACAAGGACACAAATTATTCTGAACTCAAAGCAATCATGCAATCTCTTCTTAGAACTAATTTCAAAATTAATTCGAAAACAAAAACTTCTAAAAACCACGAATTATTTGTTGAAGGAAGACATGCTGATATTTTCGTTAATGAGAAAAAAATTGGTGAGATTGGAGAAATAAATGCTGAAATCCTAGAAACTTTTCGAATTAGAACTTCTGTAGCAGGTTTTGAAATAAAATTATCTGGATTAATATTTGACTAGTTCTAATTAGGTTTGCCCAAAGAGCACGCATTCAGACGGATTAGGATGATGAGATCGTACGGATTACAATGATTTCTAATTCACCCAGGTTTGCGACAATCGGGCAACCCCGGTTTCAGATCTAAAATGAGGATTTGGCTAAAACCAATGATTTTTTGCGAGTCAGGACCGGGGAACATTTTCTTAAAATTTTAAATGTGGATCTCTAAAATCAATCTTGATTGAAATGGTAAACTATTGGCTTGCAAAACAAGAACCAAGTGGACCTAGAGGCTATCATATTCTTGATCTAAAAAAAGATAAGACAACTGTATGGGATGGAGTTCATAACAATCTGGCCTTAAAGCACATGAGAGAAATGAAAAAAGGTGATCATGTTTTGTATTATCATACTGGAGTTGAAAGACAAGTAGTTGGAATAATGATTATAACCTCAAATCCTTATCCAAATCCAAATGAAGATAATGAAAGATTTATTGTTGTAAATGTAAAATTTAAAAAATTATTTAAAAAACCTGTGACTCTTGGCACAATGAAATTACAAAAAAGTTTCAAAAATTGGGAGTTATTAAGAATTTCTAGATTATCTGTAATGCCTGTGCCTGAGAATATTTGGAAAACAATTCTAAAATTATCTAATCAATAATTTTCTCAATAGGATAATTGATATACGTGAATGTTGTAGTTTCCCTATGGCAACAGCATATGTACTCATTAACTGTGAGCTTGGTTCTGAGGAAGCTATCATCTCCCAGTTGAAGAATCTTGAAGGAGTAATAGAGGTTCACGGTACCTTTGGTGCTTATGACATATTGGCAAAAATTGAATCGTCAACAGTTGAAGCATTACGTGAAACAATTACTTGGAAGATAAGAAAAATAGAAAAGATTAGATCTACCTTAACCCTTATGGGCATAGAAGGTCAAACCTAATCTACAACATTTTTGTAAAAATGCTTTTACACTTTATTTTTGTTATCAAGGAAGAAGATCTACAAAATCGTAAAGAAGAATTTCAATATGTAAAGTCTATGGCTAAATTTTTCCAAAAATGGATTCAAGAAAATTTTTCAATATCATATGAAATTCAATGTGATGAAATGATCACAAAACCTCGAAGTATTCTACAAAAACTTGATTCTCATGATTTACTAGAAGACCATCGGCACCGTGGAGAAGAGATTTATCATTTTTACTTGACACATTTTAGACCAATATGGACTGACTGTACATGTGAAGGATTTCATGCAGAAAATTTTGGTATGGCAGTTTGGCAAAAACCAAAAAATGGCTACGATGAATTATTTCTTGCAGAAAAAAACTGCACTACTGTATGCCATGAAATCTTACATGAAATGTTAAGACGGAAAAAACATAAACGTTACATTGAAGATGTCCATGATTTACAAACGCAACATCTTTTCAATGATCTACCTTTCATTCAATATGATGAAAATTATGAAATTACTGAAAATAAACCAAAATTTCTCTCAATGGATATATCCACAATAGATTTCTAACACTTTACAACTGAATAAATTCTATTTTCAAAATTTGCAGTTTTGAATTCTAATTTACTCTCAATATCATCTTTTCTTGATTTACTAAGATTTTCTAATTCCACTAGTGCATCTCCTTTGAAACCAACAGATGATCCATAAATTGCGTCAATGAGTTGTGTTCCATGCTCTCCACTTTTTACATCGTCTGCAATATCATAAAATTTTGTAACATCTTTTTTGTTAATAGAATTTCCTGTCGCTTTGTTAAATGCAATGGCTATGTACATTCCGTTACTTTTTATCGCAATTGGAACCTTGTGTTCTTTTCCAGACTTACCTGGAATACTTTCATTAATCAAAACCTCACATTTATGATACATGCTTGAAACATATGCAAAAAATCTATACTGTGCATATTTTCCTTTTTTATCTTCTTGGCAATCAACAAAAATTTTGTTTAGTAACTCTAATGCATGATCATTCATGCTCTGTAATCTATCGTCAATTCTTCCTCTCTCTAAAAGTTCCGAGTCTGTGTCTTTTGCAACTAATTTTAGAATGAAATCTGGTAAATTATAATTTTTTAATGCTGTAACATATGCCCCTGCTTGTGACATTCCAAATTTTGGGAAGCCTTTGTTAACCATATATGTTGATCCTCCTAGTTAATTGATTTTTTAATAATAAAAACAACAAAAGCAAATAATGTATTTTCTCTTATAACTGTATGTTAAAATCCTAAAAATTCATTCACTGACCGTTTATAAACTAAAAATTTTATTATGAAATATTGCCTCAAATTGAAATAAAAACTACACCTGAAATGGTAGAAAAAGTTTATGATAAACTAGAAAAAAATGTTTCAAAGTTTAAAACTACTCTAAATAGGCCTCTCACTCTTACTGAAAAAATTCTTGCTGGACATCTTGAAGATGAATTTCTGGATAAACTCTTGGATGAAAAAAAGAATTATGTATTTCTTAGACCTGATCGTGTTGCATTACAAGATGTTACTGGCCAAATGGTGATGTTACAGTTTATGCAAGCTGGTCTGAAATCTGTTGCATTACCTACAACTATTCACTGTGATCATTTAATCCAAGCAAGAACTGAAGGAAAGTCTGATACGAAACTAGCAATGTATGAAAATAATGAAGTATACAAATTTCTTGAAACTGCATCAAGTAAATATGGTGCTGGTTTCTGGAATCCTGGAGCAGGAATTATACATCAAGTAGTTTTAGAAAACTATGCATTTCCTGGTGGTTTAATGATTGGTACAGACTCTCATACTCCAAATGCTGGTGGATTAGGAATGATAGCTGTTGGTGTTGGAGGTGTTGATGCAGCAGAAACTATGGCTGGAATGCCATGGGAATTACTTTATCCAAAAAGAATTGGTGTTTATCTTAAAGGAGAACTGAGTGGATGGACTGCGCCTAAAGATGTAATACTATACGTTGCAGGCAAACTTTCTGTATCTGGAGGCACAAACTCTATAATTGAATACTTTGGGCCAGGTGTAGAATCAATCAGTTGTACTGGTAAAGCAACAATTACCAATATGGGGGCTGAAATTGGTGCAACATGTTCCATTTTTCCTTATGATAAACGAATGGAAACATATCTCAACTCGACAGACAGAAAAGAAATTGCTGTTCTTGCAAATAATCATGCTACTTTACTTCAAGCTGATCCAGAAATAGAAAAAAATCCAGAACAATTTTTTGATAAAATAATTGAAATTGATCTATCAACTCTTGAACCCCATGTAGTTGGACCTCATACTCCTGATCTTGCAAGACCAATCTCGAAATTATCGGATGAAGTTAATTCAAAAGAATACATTGATGAAATATCTGTTGCACTAATTGGAAGTTGCACAAATTCGTCTTACGAAGATATGTCAAGATCATCAAGCGTTGCAAAACAAGCTGAAACTCATGGAATAAAGGCCAAAATACCTTTGTTAGTAACCCCTGGTTCTGAACAAATTCGCTCCACAATTGAGCGAGATGGGCAAATTGACAGTTTAAAGTCAATTGGTGCTACTGTGCTTGCTAATGCATGTGGTCCTTGTATTGGTCAATGGCAAAGACCTGAATTGAAAGATGGAGAAAAAAACTCTATTGTTACCTCATTTAATCGAAATTTCCCTGGACGTAATGATGGAAAACGTGATACGATGAACTTTATAGCAAGTCCTGAAATTGTCACCGCATTTGCACTTGGGGGAAGTTTGTCATTTAATCCACTAGAAGATCCGCTTGAAACAAGTGATGGCAAAAAAATTAAACTTTCTCCTCCAGAGTCTGCTCCCGAAGTGCCAGAAAATGGATTTGTAACCACTGAGGGAGTCTATGTTCCACCATCAAATAATCCTGAAAACGTCACTGTCATGATAGATCCTAACAGTGACAGATTACAAGCACTTGAACCATTCTCTTCTTGGGATGGAAATGATTTTACTGAATTAAATTTAATGTTAAAAGCGAAAGGAAAATGTACTACTGATCATATCTCTCCTGCAGGACCTTGGCTTAGACTTCGTGGTCATCTTGATAAATTAAGTGATAATTTGCTTTTAGGTGCAGTAAATGCATTTAATGATCAAGTTGGTAAAGCAAAGAATATTCTCTCACACAATATTGAAAACTGTGCACAAATTGCGAGAAATTACAAAGAAAAAAACATGCGTTGGGTTATCGTAGGTGATAACAACTATGGTGAAGGAAGTAGTCGTGAACACGCAGCAATGACTCCTAGATTCTTAGGATGTGTGGTTGTCATTGCAAAATCTTTTGCAAGAATACATGAAACAAATCTCAAAAAACAAGGTATTCTTGCATTAACATTTAAGGATTCTAGTGATTATGAAAAAATCAAAGAAGATGATAAAATTAGTATTTCTGGTTTGATTAATTTTGCGCCTGACAATTCTTTTGAATGTAAATTACAACACTCTGATGGAAACTCTGAAAAAATCACTTTGATACATTCCTACAATTCATCTCAAATTGAATGGTTCAAAGCAGGTTCTGCTCTTAATGTCTTAAAAAATAAAATATCATAAGTGGGCCCGATCGGATTTGAACCGACGATCGACGGTTTTGGAGACCGTCGCCCTACCAGGCTAGGCTACGAACCCACAAGAATTGAAATATTATGCAGGAATTTTAACTATTACTAAGGTTTATTTGCAAATTGGCAATATTTGCAGTAAAATGGTTAAACCAATTCTTGTTGTAGGTGGTGCAATCCCAATAATCTTTGCAATAATGATTGTCATTCCGTTAGTTACTGCACCAGAAATAGCAAACACCGCAATTGATCCTCTTGATAAATCTGAAATAGAATTTACAACACATCATCTTAGAAATATCTCTTTAGGCATAACTGATAGAATCACTGCGGATCAAACAGAAATTATTGTAATAAAAAATGATGGCACAGTAACATATTCTATTACAAAAGACGGAACGGTTAGTCCACAAAAAACTATCAAAATTGATAATTCACAAAGAATCAAACTTGTTGCAATGATTAAAGAAACTGGTTTCCTATCATTGCCTTTTGAATCATTTTCTATAAAAGATGGAATTGAAAGTTATCAAAAATTTGGTCTTAAAATTACTCTAAATGAAAATACTAACCAATTATACTGGCCTGAACCAGATGCAACTGAACAAATGATTCCTCCTATCATCACCATGGTCCAAGAAGAACTTGAAGTAATAATGGAGATCATAAGGGAATAAATATCGATGAGGTAGAGATATGCTATGATCCCTCTTTCAGGAGATATTCCAAATGCAAAAGGTGTAATCTGTGAAAATATTGATTCTAATTCAATTGCACGTGGAACATCTACTCTAAAACGTGGTTTTGCACATATGCTAAAAAATGGTGTAGTGATGGATGTCACTACAGTTGAACAAGCTCAAATAGCAGAAGAGGCTGGAGCCGTTTCTGTTATGGTTTTAGATAAACTTCCTTCAGATGTACGAAAGGCTGGTGGTGTAGCAAGAACTGCAAGTATTAGAATTATAGAAGAGATTATGGATCATGTAACAATTCCTGTTATGGCAAAATGTAGAATTGGTCATATGTATGAAGCAAAAGTACTTGATGAAACTAATGTTGACATGATAGATGAATCAGAAGTCTTAACACCTGCAGATGAATATCGACATATTTGGAAATGGGATTACACAACTCCATTTGTCAATGGAGCACGCTCTTTAGCTGAAGCATTAAGAAGAGTTGAAGAAGGTGCTGCTATGATTAGAACTAAAGGAGAACCTGGAACTGGAAATGTTGCAGAAGCGATTTATCACATAAAAAAAGTCAATGAAGAACTCCGTGCTATCAAAAGTATCTATGATTCTGATGACAAACAAGATCTTGTTAAAATGGCTAGAGAATTCAAAGTATCTTATGATTTAGTTGAGGAGACTGCAAGAATTGGAAGATTACCTGTTGTGAATTTTGCTGCAGGTGGAATTGCTACTCCTGCAGATGCTGCATATCTTATGTCTCTTGGCTGTGATGGAATTTTTGTTGGTTCAGGAATATTCAAAGCTGAAGATGCGCAAGAACGTGCTCGCGCAGTTGTTCTTGCAACCACATTCTGGGAAGAACCAGATAAAGTGAAAGATGCTCAAAAAATGATTGACGAAAGACAATCTCTATTAGGATTAGATGTTAAAAATCTAGAATTAAAAATGCAAGATAGAGGTAGTACAGTTTGAGTAAAATCAAAATTGGCATCCTTGCAGTACAAGGAGATGTCACTGAAAATTTTCTGGCAACCATGGCTTCTATGAGTGAATTAGGCATTGACGGTTCTGTCATTCAGGTTAAAACAGTAGAACAGATTTCTACTCTTGATGGATTGATAATTCCTGGAGGAGAAAGTACTGTAATTGGGCAAATGTCTCTTGTTAATGGTGCAATAAAAAAAATTAAAGAAAAAATTGAATCTGGAATGCCTGTATTTGGAATTTGTGCCGGAATGGTATTCTTATCTAAAAACTCTCAAGATAGAGTGGTAGGAAAGGTTGATCAACCTCTTTTAGATATTTTAGATGTAAAAATTGAAAGAAATTCTTTTGGTAGGCAAAAAGATTCCTTTGAAGCAAATATCTCGATGGAACCTATTGGAATTTCTTCTTTCAATGGTGTCTTCATCCGTGCGCCTTCAGTATCTGATACTGGCTCTGATGTAGAAATACTAGCAAAATTCAATGAAAAAATCGTCGCAGTTAAGCAAGGAAATGTTATTGCTACTGCATTTCATCCTGAACTTACAAAAGATACATCATTGCATAAATCATTTGTAAAATTGGTTGATAATCAGTCCTAATCTGTTTCTAAATTATGCATTGCAATTAGATCTTTTCTAAACTGACTTAAACTATCTGGAATATCTACCTTGATGGAATCCTTTAAAGATAAATTGTTCTGTTTTTTCTCATTCCAAATTTTGGAATTAAATTCCACAATGGATTGAGTCATATCTGTCCTGTCTTCTACATTTTCTTTATTAGGCAAACTCTCTTTGTGTATGCTAATATCTGAATAGAGTGTAAGCCATAGGTGCTCAGTAATGAATGGTGTAATTGGTGCTAAAAGTCTCAATACTGTTGAAAGTACTTTATGTAAAGTAAAAATTGCACCATCTCTTTCATCATCAGAAAATCCGATTCCATATGCTCTTGCTTTTGCCATTTCAATGTATTGTGCGGCAAAAATATTCCATGTAAATTCTCTTATTGCCGTAGCTGGAATAAAGAAATTATATTTTGCATATCCTTCATCACACACAGAAATTAATTTATCAAGTTCTGACAATATCCACTTGTCAGAATCATTTAATTGGCCAGATTTGATAATAGGAAAACTTGAAAGAAATCTTGAAACATTCCATAATTTACTCAAAAATTTCTTGGTTGATTCAATTTTTTGTTCTGAGCATCTAAAATCATACCCCTGATTAATCTCACTTGCACTCCAAAATCTAAAAGTGTCTGCACCTGATTTCTGAATTACTGGTAATGGATCAATTGCATTACCTTTACTTTTACTCATCTTCAAACCTTTTTCATCTAAACCATAGCCCATAATCCATGCTTCAGACCACGGTTTTTTCTTTGTTAGTTTTTCACATCGTAATAATGTATAATATAGCCATGTTCGAACAATATCTTTTGCTTGTGGTCTTATTGCAGTAGGATATGTTTTTTGGAAAAATTCATCATCACTGTTAAATTTTGTAACAAATAATGGTGAAACGCTAGAATCCATCCATGTATCAAATGTTCTATCTTCTCCAGTGAATTCTGTATTACCACATTTCTCACATTTCTCTGCTGGGCAACTATCTTTCCATGGACGATAATACTTGCCAGGCTCTGGGACATATGGCTCTGAACATTCATCACAATACCATATTGGTATCTCAGTTCCATAGAACCTTCTTCTAGAAATTGGCCAGTCAATAGCGATGGAATCTAGCCAATTCATCAAAATTTGTTTATGCATACTTGGATAGAATTCAATTTCTGAACCTAATTTCTTCATCTTTTCAACTGACTCTTTTTGTTTTAGATAATATTCTTCCATAGGTACAATTTCGATTGGAATCTTACTCCTCTCTGACAATGGAGTTCTATGAGATATCTCTTCAATCTTCTCTACAAGATTTGCATTCTCTAAATCCTCAATAATCTTAGTTCTAGCTTGTTTTGGTTTGAGCCCTTGATACTGTCCTGCAGATTCCGTCATTCGTCCATCAAGACCGATTGCAATGACCTCTTCTAATTGAAGTTCTCTAAATAACGCCACATCATTTTGATCACCATAACTACACACCATTACTGCACCTGAACCAAATTCAATCTTTGCAGAATGATGTGGCATAATCTTTACTTCCTTGTTTGTTAAGGGAATTATCAAACTTTTTCCAAGTAAGTTTGAATATCTCTCATCATCTGGATTTACGATGACAGTTTTACATGCACATAATAATTCTGGTCTTGTACTTGCAATGATTATTTCTTTTTCTTCATCCTTAACTTTGAATTTCATATAAACAAGTTTTGTTGGAAGATCATCGTAGACTATTTCTGCATCTGCAATTGTTGTACCAGAAACCCAATCGTAGTTATTTGGTCTTGTTGCAAGATAAATGACACCTTTTTTCCAAAGATCAATAAATGTTTCTTGAGTAAATTTTCTATATTCTTCTGAATCTGTTCTATAATAATTCTTAAAATCACCACTTAATCCAAGACTTTTCATTATCTGTATCATCTCAGCTTCTAAATCATCTAATGCATTTTTACATAAATTCAAAAATTCTCCTCTTTCAGTTTCTCGCATTCTAATTCCATGTTTTTTTTCTGTGTAGAGTTCTACAGGTAAACCATTTCTATCAATGCCTATTGGAAAATACACATTTTTTCCAGACATTCTTGCAGTTCTTGCAATCATATCAATTTGTGCATAATGTGACGCTGCACCAATATGCCATGGTCTTCCAGATGGATATGGCGGTGGTGTATCTATAGTATAATTTTCATTATGTAGTTCAAAATCATAGAGTTTTTCTTCTTCCCATTTTTTTAAAATTGCATCTTCTAATTTTGGTTCCCATGCTTTTTCAGCAATCTTTGGTTCCATATCTAAAACATTGATCTTTGTCTATAAATCTCTAGAGTGGCGGAATCACTGGTATCTTGTCTAAAAATTTTGCAAGATTGATATCATTTTGAGAAATTCCTCCTACGTCATGTGTCATAAGATCAATCACAAGTTTATTGTAAACATTAAACCATTCTGGATGATGATTCATTTTTTGAATTTCAGAAACTGCTATAGTCATGAATTCCCATGCTCTATCAAAATTGGCAAATTCTATCTCTTTGTGTAATTTGCCATTTTGAACAATCCATCCATCTAATTCTTTTAGATTTTCTTGAATTTCGTTGTCTGAAAGTTTTGTCAATTCCATGAATACTGAAAGATATGAACAGTAATAAATTATAGAATTTAATTTACAAAATCGTGAATCAATTACATGACGAAATTAAACGTGCAATCAAAACCACTGTATTAGATAATTCTGTAGGAGTTGCCTTCTCAGGTGGTGTAGATAGTACATTAATTGCAAAACTATTACATGATAATGGTTATGACATACATCTTCTAACTATAGGTTTTCATGATTCGCACGACATTAATTTTGCAAAAGAAGTAAATAGAATTCTGAAATTTAAACATGATATTTTAGAAATTGAACCTAAATCTTTTCAAGAAATCAGTGAAAAAATTAACGGTGTTATCAAAACAGATAATCTTTCCTGGAATGAGAACTCAATTGCATTTTACTACGTCTCAAAATTGGCAAAAAAATTGGGAATTTCCACAGTTGTAACTGCAAATGGAATAGATGAATTATTTTGTGGTTATAATGCATATCGTGAGGCAATTGGAATTGGAGTTGATGAAGTGATGAATGTCATGAATAAAAAATTGGACAATGAGAAAAAAATGATGATTGCCGTAAACAATGTTACTTCTTCATTTAATGTTAAAATATTGCAACCTTTACTTCATGATGATTTTATCTCATACGCAAAAACTATTCCAGTTTCTGATAAGATAATTGATAGCGATGATCTACAACGAAAACATGCTATACGTAAACTTGCTGTATCTTGCGGTGTGCCTGAAATATCTGCTTACAAACAAAAAAAGGCATTACAATATGGTTCAAAAATTCATAAACAACTTTTGAAACTTAGATAAACTTTTTTGTGTTTGCTTTAACATGTTTGTCTACGTTGTTTATGATAATTTGTGATGCACCAAGATGTTTCTCAGGAATAAAAATACCTCTAATTTCTTTTTCTGTTAGTGATTTTGAAATAGCTTTATCTCCAATCAATGCATCCATGTAATTCATCCCTTTCTCATGAGCTTCAAATGCAACTCTTTGCACATCTCTGTATGCTATGAATCTTGGAATTCCTTTTTTGATCAATGCTTCTAAAACAAATTCTGCAAAAATCTGACCTTTTGTTATGTAGAGATTTTCTTGTACTCGTTTATCATTAATCTTCAAATTACTAATTATTCTAATCATTGTTTCAATCATTTCATCAAGCAGGATTGATGTCATTGGTATCGTAAATCTCTCATTAGCAGAATTTGATAAATCTCTCTCATGCCATAATGGAATATTCTCAAATGATGTATTGATTTGACTACGCAAAAGTTTTGACAATGAAGAAATTCTCTCACTCTTAATTGGATTTCTCTTTACTGGAACTGCACTACTTCCCATTTGACCTTTTTTGAAATGTTCAGCAACTTCTCCAATTTCTGTTCGTTGCAGATTTCTAATTTCAATAGAAATTTTTTCTAATGTGGCACCTAGAAGTGATAATTGAAAAACAAATTCTGCATATCTCTCACGAGGAATAATCTGTGTTGTAACTTTAGCAGGGAATAATGATAATTTTTTTGCTACTCTATCTTGAACTCTAATTGCATTTTTACCCATCAAAGAACCAGTGCCCACAACTCCTAATGTCTTACAAATTAGAATACGTTTTTTTATCTCATCAAGACGTTCAAGATGTGTTGACATCTCGGCTGCCCAGTTTGCAAATTTTAAACCAAATGAAATAATACTTGCATGTTGACCATGAGTTCTACCCACTGCTGGAAGTATTTTATATTTTACCGCATTCTTAGCTAACAATAATGAAAGCTTTCCAACTTTTGGCTGAATTATTTTAATTGCATCTCTCATTTGCATAGAATTACTAGTATCCACAAGATCATTACTTGTTAATCCATAGTGTATCCATGGTCTTGATTCTTTTTTACATCTTTCAGCTAATGATTCTACCAATGCGGCTGTATCATGATCACTTTTTGCTTCTAGTTGTTTAATTCGTTTTGCGGTAATTTTTCCTGAACGTGCTGCACTTGCAATGTCTCTTGCAATTGATTTTGGAATTAAATTTATTTCACTTTGAGATAATGCAGCAGCAGCTTCGATTTCTAATTGATAATCAATTTTCTTCTGCTCTCCAAAAACTTCAAGCATCTCTTTTGTACCGTATCTTCCACTGTCTATAGGTAAAATTGCCACTATTTAGTATGAATTTTTTACAAAAATAAACTTATGTCTATTCAAAAAATAAAATTAGAATTTGAACCATCAAAGTTGATGACTACCCCTGAAAGATACTTTATCTCTTTTTCAATAATGGAACTTACAAAATTTCCTATTTCTTCAGGCTCTCCTAACCTCTTCATTGGTAAACTAGCTGTATATTCTCCTACATTGCTTACCAATTCTTTTGTTCTATCTGTGTTGATTGGGCCTGGTGCTATATTGATCATAGTAATATCTCTAGAAGCGAATTCTTTGCTCAAAATCTTAAACACACTAGAAAAAGCTGCTCTATAAGCACTTGATATAATTAATTTTGAATTCGGTTCTTTTATCACGTTTGATGTTATTGCAAAAATGTATCCTCCATCATTGATCTTAATTTTTTGCAATAATGTACAAAAACCAACAAATAATTGATTATGATATTTACTCCAATCATCATTTGTAATTTTACTAAATTCAATAATTGGAGGCCCTCCTGTGTTTAATACTAAAACATCTGCGGTACTATTTTCTTCTGCAAATTTGTTAACACTATCTAAACTTGAAGTATCAATTTCACTGCTTGATGCTGAAACAACTTCGAAATCAAGTTTCTTTAAAGAATTGGAAATAGCTTTTCCAATTCCTCTACTACCTCCTAAGACTATTGCTTTTTTCATTATGTAGTGAAAATCGTCATTTCATTTTAATTTTTCAATTATTGAATTTAATTTAAATTGCCTCGGACAATTTCTATCATAGGAAATGGCTGATTTAAAACCAAAAAAAATTGGTGAAAATGAATATCAAATTGATGCTGATTCTTCTTTAGGAATGAAAGTACCGGTGACAATCTATGCTAATCAAACATTATTAGACAAAATGATGACTGACAGAACTCTAAAACAAGCTATCAATGTGTCTACGTTACCTGGAATTCAAGAGCATGCCGTAGTTTTACCTGATGGTCATGAAGGTTATGGTTTTCCTGTTGGTGGAGTTGCTGCTATGGATGCTGAGGAAGGTATGATCAGTCCTGGCGGAGTTGGTTATGATATTAATTGTGGTGTTAGGTTGTTAAGAACAAATCTTACTGAAGAACAAGTAAGACCAAAACTAAGTGAACTTGTTAATGATCTTTTCAAATCCATTCCATCTGGAGTGGGTTCCAAAGGTGCCGTAAGATTGACTCAATCTGAATTGGACGAAGTTTTAGTCAAAGGTGTATCCTGGGCAATTGATAATGGTTATGGAACAAATGATGATGCAAATGTTTGTGAAGAAAATGGGCAAATGGCAAACGCTGATCCAAATAAAGTATCAGATAAAGCAAGAAAACGTGGACTTCCACAATTAGGAAGTCTAGGTTCTGGAAATCATTTTCTTGAAGTTCAACGTGTTAATGAAATTCATGATGAAGAAGCTGCTAAACGAATGGGAATAGAAGAAGGTACTATCACCATACTGATTCATTGTGGTTCTAGAGGATTTGGTCATCAAGTTTGTAGTGATTATCTGAGAATTTCTGAACAAGTACAAGAAAAATATAATATTCATTTGGCTGACCGTGAACTTGCATGTGTTCCAAATACATCTGAAGAGGGTGAATCTTATAGAAAAGCAATGTTTGCTGCACTAAATTTTGCATGGAGCAATAGACAAATGATTACGCATTGGACTAGAAAATCATTTGAAAGAGTGTTCTCACAATCTGAATCTGATTTAGATATGAAATTAGTTTATGATGTTGCTCATAACATTGCCAAAGTTGAAAAACACAAAATTAATGGTAAACAAAAAGATCTTGTTGTACATAGAAAGGGTGCAACACGTGCTTTTCCTGCTAATATGGAAGAAGTCCCTTCTAAATATAGGGATCTTGGTCAACCTGTGTTGGTCCCAGGTTCTATGGGTACTGGAAGCTGGATTCTTTTAGGAAATGAAAATTCAATGTCTGCAAGTTTTGGTTCAACAGCACATGGTGCAGGTAGAATGATGTCACGTTCAAAGGCTAGAAGAAATTTTACAGAATCTGAAGTAAAAAAATCACTTAATGATAAAGGCATTTTTATAAAATCTCTAACAAGAGATGGTGTGGTTGAAGAGACGCCTCAGGCATACAAAGATGTTGATTCCGTAGTTAATGTATCACATAGTCTTGGAATTGCAACCAAAGTTGCAAAGTTAGTTCCAATTGGAGTGATTAAAGGTTGAGTGAAGAAGATAAAGAACTAGAGATGTTAAAGGCTAAGAGATTAGCTGAAATGCAAAAAAACCTATCCACACAAAATCAATCTGATGAAAATACTAAAAAGGACAATGAAAAACCAAAACCTTCACTACGTGATTATGTAGTTAATAGCCTAGGTTATCGAGGTATGGAAGTTCTACAAAATGCAGAATATCAATTTCCAAATGAATCAAAAATCATAATTGAAAAATTAGGGGAATTGATTTCATCAGGAGATATTAATGAAACATTGGATGGTGGAAAATTATTAGTTCTATTTAGATCTGTAGGTCTTAACATTCGTATGGAAAATAAAATCAATGTTGAAAAAGATGGAAAGTTCATTTCAATTGCAGATAAATTTAAAAAATCAAAAGATGGCGATGAATAATGACTTATTATATTCAAATCAGTACAATTGACTGGACTAAGGATAAAGTTCTTTTTGAAGATACTCTGAGTACTTTAGAAAAATTATGTGATGTGAAAAATGGCTATATGTTCAATGAACCTGTATCCAAATTTGGTTGGACATTCATTGACATGGTTATGAAAGCAGATTTTCACATGTCATTAGAACAAGAGTTTGCTGACCACGTTAACAAATCTAAAGGTTCAAAACCTGAAGAAAAATTTGTAACTTTTCTTACAAATTATTTGGAAAATAATGGTTGTAAAATTAAACTAAAATTAATGCAGTCTAACTAAACTCTTCTTCCTCTTTTTCCACCCTTCTTTCTTGTGGTATCATGTGGAATTGGAGTTACATCATCAATTTTACCGATTTTAAATCCACCTCTTGCAAGTGCACGAATTGCTGCTTGTGCTCCTGGGCCTGGTACTCTAGAACCAACACCTCCTACAGCACGAACCCTAATGTGAAGTCCTGTGAATCCTTTTGTCTTTGCAGATTCAGTTACCACATTTGCTGCTTTCATTGCTGCAAATGGTGATGATTCATATCTGTCTGCATTAACATGGTGACCGCCAGAACTTATTGAAACTGTTTCTGCACCTGTCAAATCAGTAATGTGAATGATTGTGTTGTTGTAACTGCTAAAGATGTGTGCAATTCCCCATTTGTCTTCTACTTTTGTCTTTGTAGGTTCTTGTGGTTTTGCTTCTACAACCTCTTCAGTTGCTTCTACAACCTCTTCAGTTGCTTCTACAAC
>CAZEES010000005.1:0-55287 GCA_964511265.1 uncultured Candidatus Nitrosopelagicus sp.
AATAATTTTACCACATACCGCCTTGCTCGACACCACCTTTAGTACTAAAGTCAGGCTTTTTCTCAGGTACATTTCCATGTGCTTTTTTCATGTGTCGTTCTAATCTTTCAGGTTGATGTAATTCTAAACCACATTCTTTACATTTGGTTTGAGTTTTATCATTTTCTTTTTTCTTACCAAATAATCCCATGTAGATATTTCAAACTAGATTGATATAATGGTTTTTCAAAGAGAATGCGTGACAGTAAAGAATATCACAGTTTTAGGTTCAGGAGTTATGGGGCATGGGATTGCACAAGTTTCTGCAACTGCAGGATATAATGTGGTTCTACGTGATATTAAACAAGAATTTCTTGATAAAGCAATGGAGAAAATCAAATGGAGTTTAGACAAATTAGTCACAAAAGAGAAGATTTCAAAAGAAGAGGGAGATGCTATTTTTTCAAGAATTGTTCCAATTGTAGATTTGAACGAAGCTGTAAGAGATGCAGAATTAGTCATAGAAGTAGTTCCTGAGATCATGGATCTAAAGAAACAGGTTTACGCAGAGTTAGACAAGGCTGCTAAACCAGAAGTCATCTTTGCATCAAACACAAGTACATTACCAATCACAGAGATTGCAAACACCACATCACGGCCAGATAAATTTATTGGAATACATTTTTTCAATCCACCTCAATTAATGAAACTAGTCGAAGTCATTCCAGGTGAGAAGACATCACAAGAGATTACCGATATGACACAAGAATTTGTAAAATCAGTAAACAAACAAGCAGTGTTATGTAGAAAAGATGTTCCAGGATTTATCATAAACAGATTGTTCATTCCAATGGTTCATGAAGCATGCTACTTGAAGGATAGGACAGGGGCAACTCTAGAAGAGATTGATTCTGCAGTAAAATTCAAGCTTGGGTTCCCTATGGGGATTTTTGAGTTAGCAGACTTTACAGGCATGGATGTTATTCATAAGGCAACAGTTGAGATGCATTTACGAGATAAAAAAGTAATCAATCCACATAAAACAGTTGAGAAAATGTTTGATGAGAAAAAATTAGGTCAAAAATCAGGAGAGGGTTATTACAAATATTCAGATGACAAATATGAGAGGGTGGAATTATCAGAAGAGTTAGCAGAGAAATGCAATCCTATTCAACTGGTTGCAAATATACTAAATAATGCAGCATGGTTGATTACAAACGGTGCAAGCGATATAGAAGAGATTGAAAAAGCTGCTAAATTAGGATTAGGTTTAAGAAAACCATTGTTTGAGACAGCAAGAGATATTGGTTTCAAAAATATTGTGGATGAATTAAACAAGTTAGCAGAAAAGCACGGAGAGTTTTACAAACCAGACCCACTTTTAGAATCTATGATTTAGTCTGCTCTAAGATATAGTTAACAGCGCCTTTTGGAGAATCAAAACCTACAATTTTTACATTTTCTCTGTGATCTAAATATTGATCAGAATATTTTGTAGCCATTCCACCAGAATTTTTTATAGTTGCAATTGGCTTTTTGTGCATATACGCAGCACATATTTCAGATAGAGTTCCAGAACCACCACCTACAACAACTACCCCATCAGCAGATAATGCATTAAGAAAATCTCTAGACAGTCCCATTCCAGATGGAATTACGATGTCACAAAATTCGTTTGCAAGTGAAGAATCATCTTGTGGGATAATTCCAATTGTCAATCCATTAGCATCTTTTGCTCCACGGGATGCTGCCTTCATCACACCACCCAAACCACCAGTAATTAAGGCAGAACCAGACTTTGCAACTTCTTGACCTGCCTCATACGCAATAGACTCAATTTCAGGAGTACAGCCGTTATCATTATTTCCAATTATTAAGATCTGACGCATTTTTGCCATGTGGATATGTTGAGCGCGCATAATATAATGTAATTTAAAAAACAAAGTAAGAGTTATTAAAAATGAAAAACGTGTCTGTTTATGGAAAAACGTTCAATGCCAGTTTGCTTTACTAATGAGCAACACAAAAAGATCGAAGAAATTGCCAAGAAAAAAGGCATGGTAAATTCTAGTCAAGGTTTAGAGAGTCTCTTAGAAGAACTCTAAATCAAAAAATTCTTTTTCTAATTTTATAATTTAATTAGATCTGCATTTCACTAATAATTATGGGACTATTTGATAAAAAACCAGCAATTTGCACTGTTTGTAAAAAGGAGACCAAGCACAAGCATAAGGCAAAAAAAGAATGGTATGTCGAATCACCACTTTGCGGAGATTGCTATATGGATAAAATGCAAGAATCCTATGATTCAAACATAAAGTCAAAGTGTGGCATATGTGGAGCTCAAAAAAAGATTACAGACTTGTGGGAACCAAGATGGCAATGGGATATGAAAGGATTACTTTGTAAGACATGTTTTGATAATAAAGAAGGGGATTTCAAAACAAAGAAAGAATTTTGTGTTTTATGTAATAAAAAGATGGGATTCATAAGATACAATCCAAAGCCAGATTGGAAGATAGAAGGTCAGCTTTGTAGAATATGCTGGGACGAGCAAAAAGCAAAGAATAGTTAGAATGAAGTTTTTTACAAAAATCCCGTGTGAAAAATGTGACTTGAAATTTAAAAGCCAGGAAGAATTAATGCAGCATCTTCAAATCACACATTACAAGGATTTACCATACGATTGTAAAGAATGTGGGGAAAATTTTTCAAACATGGAGGATATGAGAACACATTTACAAAAACAGCACAGTTACAAAAAAGATCGAATTTAGATTGATTTTACGTTTCTTACAAGACCGGGTCTTTTCTTTGTAAATACTCTGAAACCACATATACATTTGATCTCAGGAAGTCTTGCCAATTCCTCTAATGGAGTTTCATGACCACAACGCATACATTTGTAAAAAACATCGAATTTTTCTTCAGAAAATGATTCTTCAAAGTTCTCTTCAGACATATCAGCTAATCATAATCCCCATAATAAAAGGCTAAGTTATTTTAGAGATAATTCAATATAGACATCGTCAGGAATTTTCAGACGCATTAATTGTCTTATTGCTTTATCATCTGCATTAAGATCAATAATCCTTCGATGCATCCGCATCTCCCATTTCTCATAGGTTTCAGTTCCATTTCCACATGGAGATTTACGTGTGACAACATTAAGGCGTTTAACAGGAAGTGGAGTTGGGCCTTTTACTTTAACACCAGTTTTTTTACCAATGCCCATAATTTCATCGCATACACCACCCAATTTCAAAAGACTTGTACTGGTTAATTTGATGCGAGCATTTTGAGCCATAATGACTCTCTCTAAGGTGTGTGTGATTCAGTAATTTCTTTTACAACACCAGCAGCGATTGTTGCACCCATGTCTCTAAGTGCGAATCTACCCATTTCAGGGAATTCCTGGAATGTTTCAATTGGTGTTGGTCTTACTGGTCTAATTTTAACAATAGCAGAATCTCCAACTTTTAAGAACTTTGGATTTTCTTCATCCATTGCACCAGTTTGTGGGTTAATTTTGCAACAAATTCAGTAATTGTTGCTGCAACTTGTGCGGTGTGAGCATGCATTACAGGAGTATAACCTGGTGCGATTGCTGTTGGGTGATGAATAACTATAATTTGTGCTTTGAATTCTTTTGCAACTGCGGGTGGTGCGTCAGGAGTTCCTAATACATCACCACGTTTGATATCTTTCTTTTCAATTCCTCTCAAGTTAAAACCAATGTTGTCACCTGCTTCAGCACTTGGAAGTTCTGCATGATGAGATTCAATTGACTTTATTTCACCTTGTGCACCAGATGGCATTACTACAATTTTCTGTCCAGGTTTCATTTCACCAGTTTCAACACGTCCTACAGGAACAGTTCCGACACCAGTGATTGAATATACATCTTGAATTGGAAGACGTAGTGGTTTACCAGTTGGTTTTTCAGGAGCAGTGAAATCATCAAATGCTTCTAAGAGCGTTTTACCGGAATACCAACCCATATTTTCAGATTTTTTAACTAGATTGTCACCTTTCCATCCAGATACTGGAATGAATGGTACTTGGTCGACTTTGTAGCCACAGGATTTTACTAGTCCTTTTCCTTTCTCAACTGCTGCATTGTAAGCATCTTCTGAGAAGTCACTATCATCCATTTTGTTAATTGCAACTATAATTTGACCTACACCAAGTGTTTTAAGTAAAAATGCGTGTTCACGTGCTTGTCCGCCCGGAGCAATTGCAGTGTCAGTTTCACCAGGTTTTGCAGATAATACAAGAACTGCACAGTCTGCTTCAGAAGCACCTGTAATCATGTTTTTGATAAAGTCTCTGTGTCCTGGAGCATCGATTAATGTATAATTAAATTTTGGAGTTTCGAATTTTTGGAAAGCAAGGTCAATAGTAATACCTCTTTCTCTCTCGTCTTTGATGTTATCCATAACCCAAGCGTACTTGAAGGTATCACCCTTTCCAGTCTTCTCAGATTCAGCAGCATGAGCATCAATTGTTCTTTGATCAACTACACCTAGATCCATCAAGAAATGACCCATTGTTGTGGACTTGCCATTATCAATGTGTCCTGTGATAATCATGTTCAGGTGTGGTTTATCTGCCATAGGAAATTCGTGTTAAATGGTCTTTATAATCATTTTGATTTTTTGCATTTTTTTACACCTTTTTTTGAAATTTTTAGATCAGAAAAAGTTTGACAATATAGCATATAGTATAAATCAAAGAAGAAAAAATCGTTAGTATGAAAATTACAGTGTCAGTAATCAAAGCAGATGTTGGCGGTATTGGAGGACATACGAGACCAAGTGATAATTTAATTCAAGCAGTTAGAGATACTGTAAAGTCTGCAGGCGATTTGTTGATTGATCACTATATCGGTTATTGTGGAGATGACGTTCACATTGTTATGAGTCACACACATGGGGTAGACAACGAAAAAATTCACAAATTAGCATATGAAGCGTTTGTAGCAGGAACCGCTGTTGCAAAAAGAGAGGGACTGTACGGTGCAGGTCAAGATTTGTTAAAAGATTCATTTTCAGGAAATGTAAAAGGAATGGGACCAGGAGTTGCAGAATTAGAATTTGAAGAGAGGCCTAATGAAGCATTCACAGTGTTTGCAGCAGATAAAACAGAGCCAGGTTGTTTCAATTATCCAATGTACCGATTATTTGTAGATGCACTAAGTAATACAG
Source organism: uncultured Candidatus Nitrosopelagicus sp. (assembly GCA_964511265.1). Taxonomy (GTDB): domain Archaea; phylum Thermoproteota; class Nitrososphaeria; order Nitrososphaerales; family Nitrosopumilaceae; genus Nitrosopelagicus. The sequence goes on from CAZEES010000005.1 coordinate 5,187, forward strand.
GATTAATTGTAAACAAATCACTTGCAAAAGGAGTTGTATTCCACGTTATGGATGTAGAAGATGCAACAATTGCAAAATTATCATTATGGGAAGATAAACCAACTTTGGAAGCAGCGTTAATGTATCCAGGAAGATATGTTATCTCATCAATTACAACAAGGGATGGAGAGCCAATTATGGATGCATCAACGGATAGGCTTCATAATATTGCAGGCACATATGTTGGAAAAGATGATCCTGTTTGTTTAATCAGAACACAAAAAATGTTCCCAGCAACTGAAGAAGCAGGAAGTGTTTTTAATAATCCACACTATGTTGCAGGAAATACACGAGGAAGTCATAATATGCCACTAATGCCTGTAAAATTAAATTCTGCAGCAACAATCAATTTCTGTATTCCAATTGTAGAGTCATTAGTATTCAGTATGCATGATGGAAAATTTACAGGTCCATTTGATGGATTCTCAACTCCAGATTGGGATTACATTAGAGAACAAGCAACCATAAAAGCACTAGCAATTCGAAGTCAAGGATTTATTCATCCAGCAACACTTGTTCCAGATGAATTAGAATATGCTGAAGGATACAAAGATAGGATGAATGTACTCAAAGAAAAGATGGTTGCAATGGACTCAAAATCAGATTCCGGCGAAAGAAAAGAAAATTACGAAGATCCGGACTAAAGACAGGAATTTTTTAAGTAAAGATTAAATCAATTGTAGTTTTAGACTTTGCAGATGATTTCTATATATGAATTTCAATTTTCATTCTTTTCTCACAGCGTAACAAAAATCGCAATGACAATTGCAGCAATATTGACATTTTCAAATTTCGTGGTTCAATTGTTTGGCCAGACAATTCCAGATCTCTTTTGGCCAGTCTTCAAGGACATAGGGGCAGGATTCATCATTGTTGCAGCATTTGTATTTGCAGTGGCATGGTTTCTCAGAGCAAGACCACACAATAGACCAAAACATTACTCAGTCGTAATTTTTGATATTGATGGAAGAGAGACAGTCATTCCAGGATTACGAACCGAATTTAGAAATCATGATGTAGCATGGAGTTTCATGAAACAGTTCAAAGAAGCTTATCCACTAAACAACTTTGCTTTGGTTTCAGACATAAAAAAAGACCGAAAAAAAGTCATGTTCAGATACATCTAGAACAAAAGTTAATCAAATAAAACATCAAAACTACATCAATACATGAAATTTTCAATTATTTCGGACGCATTTCAAAAAATGGAAGCGACAAGTAAACGACTTGAGCTAACAGATATTCTAGTGGGATTAATAAAAGAGATTCCAGAAGAAGTGATTTCAAAAGCTGTTTATCTCATTCAGGGAAAACTTAGACCGAATTTTGAAGGAATTGAACTTGGAATTGCAGAAAAGCTTGTAATGAAAGCAATGTCAAAATCATCAGGCATACCTCTAAAAAAAATCGAGGATGATTATAACAAAGGAGGAGATTTAGGACAAACTGCAGAAAACATTTTACAACAAAAGATTCAGACAACTTTTTCATCAGAAACAATTACGCTAGAGATGGTTTACGAGACATTACTCAAGATTGCAAATCTAGAAGGAAAGGGATCACAAGAGATGAAGATGAGATATATTTCAAGCATACTAAATGATGCAACACCGCAAGAAGCAAAATTTATTTTGAAAATTTTACTTGGAACATTACGCTTAGGCATTGCAGAAAATACAGTCATGGATGCGTTAGCAATAGCATTTACGGGGAAAAAAGAGAACAGAGAAATTATTGAAAATGCATACAATGTTTCAAGTGATTTAGGAAAAGTTGCCCAAGTTGTTTCAACAGGAGGAATAGAACAGATAAGAAAATTTCAGATTCAATTGTTTAATCCAATTCGTCCAATGTTAGCAGACAGGATTAAGAGTGGTGAAGATACAGTAAAGAAATTTCAAGATGACTTTGCTGCAGAATACAAGTTAGATGGAGAACGTGCACAGATACATAAACAAAAAGATACAATAATGATCTTTTCTCGAAGCTTGGAAAACATTACCTCGTATTATCCAGACATAGTTGAAAAAATTTCTAGATTAATTATTTCTGATGAGGTTATTTTAGAGGCAGAAGTGGTGGCAATGAATACCAATTCTGGAGATTTTTTGCCATTTCAAGAGTTAATGCATAGAAGAAGAAAATATGAGATTGATCAGGCAGTAACAAAGTATCCTATCACTGTAAATTTCTTTGATGTATTATTTTCAGATGGAAAAAATTGTATGGAGATGGAATATGTAGAAAGGCGAAAATTATTAGAGAAAATTATCAAAGAGGATAACTTTGCAAGATTAATTCCAATGTCAATTATAAACAACGAAGAACAAGTTTTAGAGGTTTTAGAAAATTCAATTAATTCAGGATGTGAAGGATTGATGCTGAAACATTTGAATTCAACGTACAGAGCAGGAATTAGAGGAAGTAACTGGCTTAAACTCAAAAGAGAATATCAAAATGATCTTGGAGATAGTCTCGACCTCGTAGTCATTGGAGCATTTTTTGGAAAAGGAAGACGTACCGGAAAATATGGAACATTATTACTTGCAACTTATAATGACGAAGAGGATGTTTTTCCAAGCATATGTAAAGTTGGTACAGGTTTTTCAGATGAGAGTTTAGATCAATTATATCAGATTCTTTCACCCAAAGTTACACTGAAAAAAAATCCAAGAATTGTCAGCGATATGGAAGCAGATGTCTGGTTTGAGCCAGAGTTAGTTATTGAGGTTGTTGCATCAGAAATAACGCAAAGTCCAATTCATATGACAGCATCAGATAAAATTAAAGAGAATACAGGACTTGCGCTGAGATTCCCAAAATTCACAGGAAAGATTAGAACAGAGAAGAGTTCAGAAGATGCATCTACAGATGAAGAAGTTATTGCACTATACAAAGTACAAAAAAAGACGGTAAATCATGAATAGCTTAAATTCAATTAACCAAGCCTTAATATTCTGTCTGAATTGAAGAAAAACTCGTTATGTACAGCGGGGAATTAGAAGTACAGGCAAAGCGTAAAGCAGTTGCCGTTTTACAAGATGAGATTAATAGAATTTTAAATGCAGGTAGGAGCCTTTCACAATTACCTGAATTAATTGTCAAAAAGGACAAAGCAGGAATTAAAGATGCAATGGAGCAAATTACATCACTAGAAGAGGAAGTTGAGACTCTTAGAAGAAAGATCACAAGAGATGTTGCAGACGTTGGAGGCCTAATTCTAAATCGTGAAAATTTACTAAATACAGCTTATACTATGGATGAGATTGCAGGTTATATCACAGGAGTTGCTTTCAAATTGTCAAACATCAAAGCAAGTACATTAAAATCATCAAAACTTGATGGGGATCTTACAGAATTAATTGAATTAGTGGTAGATGAGATTTACAAATTAAATGAGATTATTAGAAGTCTAAATTCAGATTCTGCAAAATCCATTGAACTGGCACAAGACACACAAAAACTAGAAAGAGAGATTGATATCAAATATAGAAAGATGGTATTGAAAGCACTTGAGATTTCTACAACTAGTGAGATGTTATTGATGAAAGATACCATAGAAGGAATTGAAGAGATGGCAGACAAATGCCAAGAAGTTTCAGATTCATTCATTCTTTTGGCATTGAGCTTATAATTTTGAAGACAGAACTATTAGAAAACCGGTTAATAGTATGGAACTTAGAAGATTCTAAAAAATTATTCAGTCAAGGATATTATGGAAAGCCAATCGGAATTCCAAAACCAAAATTAGACGAGATTGACGTCCCCTTAATTTTAGATTTGATAGAAGGATATTATCTAATGAGTAGATCAAAGATTCAGATTTACAAAAACAAGAAGAAAATTACAACAAAGAAAATGTTTGAGATATGTCAAGAGCAACATCACAATTTTGAAAAGAAATTTCAAGTTTACAAAGACTTTAGAGATAAAGGCTACATTGTGAATCCAGGTATAAAATTTGGATGTGATTTTGCAGTGTACCAAAAAGGACCCGGTATTGATCATGCCCCATTTTTAGTTCAAGTTTACAATAGAAATGAGAATATGACATCAACAGATATTGTGTTAGCAGGAAGATTAGCTACAAGTGTTAAAAAACAATTCATTTTGGCAATTCCATCAGGAAGAGAGAAAGTTGATTACGTTGCACTTGATTGGTGGAAAGCCTAGTAACTTTTAATGTGACCAGCTATTTTATCAAAGATCTCAAATTGTTCCTTTGATACATTGAATTCAAAACTATTTTTCCATTTTCCATAGATTCTAACACCTTTTGATGTAGGATCAATAGTTATTGTTGCATCGTCTACAGATTGTTGTGCAATGAGTTCATTCAATATAGAATCAGAATTTAATGTGTCAGCAATTTTTCCACCTTGCCACTGAACATTAGTGACTTTTTTTGATCCAAAATGACCAGATGTTTTTAGAACAGTCCGTGCAGTAAGATCCATAGAATCATCTGCTTGTTTTCTTACAATGTAGTGTGCTTGAAAACGGTCTTGTGCACCCCATGGAAGTGGATTTGGATCTTGCATGATTATCCCTTTTGAATTATCTGAATGACATCAATGTTTGTGCCAGTGACATCCAGACAGCCTTTATTTGTAACCATTCGAGTTGTTTGTGAAAACACTCTACTGTAATAATCATCATTTTCAACATCATCAGTTGCAATTTCTTTAGGAGTGGAATCTATTGCGATCTCTTTTAGCATATCAGAAAATTTTTCGGGCATGGACTGTATGACAAATGTTTCAGATTCGGTATCATGCATTAGCCTTCTTCAAGATTACCCACAAATAAACATAATTCTCTAGGGACAAGCAATTAATATTGCAAATCAAGCAATTTTGTCAGATTGAAGTTTGAGAATAAAGTTGTTTTAATCACAGGTAGCGGAACCGGCATAGGAATGACGGTTGCCAAAAAATTTGTAGAAAATGGAGCAAGCGTCATTATTTTGGGAAGAAGAAGAGAGCCACTTGAAGACACATCAAAGATGCTAACTGAGATTATCAATGAGAGGAATTCAAACGGCTTTGTGAAGATATTTTCAGGTGTAGATGTCAGTGATGAAAAATCAGTTACAGAAATGTTTGATTCTCTAAAAAACGAGGGGGCGAATGTGGATGTAGTTGTAAATAACGCAGGAGTTTCAGGTCCCGTTACATGTTTTGCACATGCACCGTTAGAAGATTTTAGAAGTACAGTAGACATTCATCTTACTGGAACATTTTGGACATCAGTACAAGCATTGAAAGTTATGAAAGAAGGGTCAAAGATAATTACAATTTCAACATTTTTTGCAGAAGAAAGACCATTGGAACAAAGACCATACAGATTCAGAGGCCCATACACAGCATCACAAGGTGCAAAAAACAGATTGGTAGAAGCAATGTCATGGGAATTAACTGAAAAAGGAATAGTGTCAATTGGAACAAATCCAGGACCTGTTCATTCAGATAGGATTTACAAAACAGTGTATCCAAAAGCTGCATCAGAATTTCTCAGAGTTAGTGGTTTTGAAGAATTATCACCTTCAGAAGTTGAAGCTGCAAACAAAGAGATTGTTGGATTACTTGGAGAAGAGGATGAGGTAATTAAAAATGGCATTAAAGCAGCTGCCGAAAAATTAGGAAAGCAGGAAACCACATTAACAAACCTACTAAATAAGATTCAAGGTATTGCAGAGAAAATTCAAAAGAACACGTCAACAATGATTCCAGATCAACAGTTCTTATCACAAGACCAAGTTGCAACAACAGTGTTAACTCTTGCAGATGATGCACAAGCAAAAATCCTTAATGGAAAGATCATTCCAGGAGACAGAGTTTTCTACCCAGTAAGATCTCATATTACTTCAATACCAGCAACTGTGAAACAACACGATTACTCATCAAAGATTGCAGTTCTAACAATTGATGCAACAGATGCAGAAGATGCAAAAAGAGCTGAAGACATTGCCGCAGAAATTGAATCAAACGGTGGTCAAGCAATTTGCTTTATTTCAGACAAATGCTCAAAAGAAATTCAAGATTCTATAACAAACAAGTTCCATTCACATGTAATTGATTTATCAAGAAATGAAGAAATTGAGAGATGGTTTAACACTGCCAAATCAAAAGGAGATATTGAAATCTTTATTCATATTACAGGAAAAGTTCCATCTATTTCAAAATTAACAGAACTTTCCCGAGCAGAATGGGATGGATTGACAAACAAATTCATCAACATTCCAGCTGCAGTAAGTCAAAGTGCAATGAATGTATTTGTTCCAAATGGCTCGGATGATCCAAGACTTTTCAAAGGTGCTAAAGGAAGAATTGCAATTATTGGTCCAGATCTGCCATACGGAAAAAAGATTGCCGGAGACCAAAGAGCCAAAATTGAGGTGTTTAGAGGAGCATTAAGACCATTTGCTACAACCATAAATCAAGAATTAAGTGACGTATTGAAATCAAATGTTAGAGCATTCCTAATACTTGCAGGAACAGTAGATGGCAAAGAGCCAAACAATGCAAGAATTACAGATGCAGTAAATTATTTGATATCTGATGATTCAGAATCTAGTGCAGAAGTTATTTTCTGCCCTGATGAATCAAGATAAAGATGGAAAAATTTTCATCACTAAAAATAGGAGATACATTTGTATCCACCACGAGTATTTCTAACAAAGAATTAGAAGAATATCTGGGTTTTTCAAGAATAAAAAATGCAATGTTTGAGATAGATTCAGGTAGAGATGAACAGAAGATTGTTTCGGGACGAGCAATTATTTCAAGAATGGAGGGAGAATTTACAAGGTTACGTCAGATTTATGGAAATATGATAGTACTTTATGGAGCAGATGGGGATACAGAATGGAAAAATAGACAGACAAGATTCTTGAAGCCGCTTTATACAGATCAGGTGTTACGACTCAAGTTTGTGATTTCCGATAAAAAAGATATTGATGAAGAATATGGTTTAATCAGCGTAGATTTTGAAGGAGTTCTGGAAGATGGCGAGATAGTTCTTACATCAAAAAAGAACCTGTATAGAATTAAAAAATAGTCTCCATTGAATCAATAATTAATTTCACTGCAGCTGCCAAGAGAACTACTGTTACAAGAATTTTTAATTTTGTTTCTTTGATTTCTAATGATAATCTAGCACCAAGTATACCACCTCCAAATGCACCAATTGCTAAAAGAAGGGCTTGGAAATAATCAGGATGACCTAACGCAGAATGCACTAAAAGACCACTAAGAGATGCAAACATCAAGATTAACTGTGCTGTAGGAGCAGCCCGTCTCATAGGTATGCCAATTCCAATAACCATTAATGGAACAAATACGATGCCCCCACCAATTCCAAATAAACTAGAGATTATTCCTGCAAAAAAACTTGCGCCGGCAGATACTACCATCATCAATGCAGTTCGGCTATATGGCTTTTCATCCACTGCACGTTTGACAAAGATGTAGATTGCAGAGGATACTAACACAAATGCAAAAAGTATTTGAAATGCAGCTGGAGTCATCACATCTGAAACAAAGGCACCTAAGATTGTACCAGGAACACACATCAAGCCAAGTTTTATGCCAATTCCAAATTCAACACGCTTCTGACGAGCATACGATACTGTAGAAGCTACAGAATTACTAAAAGCCGCAAAAAGACTATTACTTGCTGCAAGTGCAGGAGGAAATCCCGCAAAAGTCATTGCAGGTACCGCAATTATTCCACCACCAAGTCCTACAATAGACCCCAATACACCAGCTGCAAATCCCAATGGAATTAACCATAAATTTTCATACATTGTAAGTTAGGACAGAAGATCATGAGGTATATTAGATTTTAGAAAAAAAATTTAACTGTAATGAGAATGTATGAACACCATGGCACAAGCATTTGTTCTAATAAATTGTGAATTAGGCTCAGAAGAACAAATCATTTCTGAATTGAAAACGTTTTCAGATGTTAAAGAAGTTCAGGGTACATTCGGAGCATATGATATAATTGCCAAAGTCTCATCAGAATCAGTTGATAAAATTCGAGAAACTATCTCATGGAAGATTCGTAAGATCGAGAAGATTCGCTCAACTTTAACATTGACCAAAGTGGAAGGTCAGGGCAAATAATATCTATTTTTGAGAGATATAGAATACCACGCTAACGTCAGTTCTAATTTCTTCTTCACCAGACATTATTGGAGCAGATTTCATAGATGATTCTGCAAATCCGTCAAATGATGCACGCATAGGACTATCATAATATGGCATCATGTTATCGTGAACAACTATAGATTTTACTCCAACAATTTTTTGCTTTAATGGGAGCAGAGCTTTTTCTGCCTTTTGAGTTGCATCGTTTATTGCATCTGCAATCAAGTTATCACTAATTCCTTGTAATTTTTCATCAGATAACTGAAATGAAACAGTGTCAACACGATTCGCGCCTGAAGAGACTGCAGCATCAATAATGTTGCCAGCAGAATCAGTATTTCCAGTTTGTATTGATAAGATATTAGATACACGATATCCAATCAGGACTTGCTGATAGTTTCCATTCAAATCTTTTATGCTATCATACAAAGGATATATTCTAAAATTCGATGTCTGTATGTCATCTTTAGAAATTCCAGAATTAATCAATGACGAAATGACAGAATTTAATGAGTTAGAATTTTGAGACAATGATTCACTTGCAGTTTTTGCTTCAGATTCCACTCCAAGAATCACAATTAATGTGTCAGGAGTAGAAGATGCGGTTGCACTACCAGTAACTGAGATTGTTTGTTCAGAGGGATCGTATTTTTCCAGCCAATGTGTGATTAATTCATCAGATACTTCATAATCAACATCTTGAGAAATGGCTTGGTTTTCAATTTGTGTTAAAGTAACAGCAAATGCTAAAACAAATACAACACCAACAATTACAGCAATGTTAATGCGAGTATCCATGAGTTTTGTCAAAGATAACACTATAAAAATTCTCAAATGGAGAAATGAATGAAAATGAAAGATTTTCCATTAATTGATCCAGTCACAGAATTAAAGAAGTTATTTGATGCAAAGAAATTTGATACAGCAATAGAATTTTGTCAGAAATTACTGGAAAAAGACCCAAATGACCCCATTGCACTGCAGAATCTTAGTACCGCATATTATATTGTGGGCGCATATAATGACACCATCAAATGCTGTGATAGAATTTTAGAAAGAGATGTGGATGAAGGGCATGCGGTGAAGAACAAAATGCTTGCATTAGAAAAACTCGAATTACATGAGGAGGTTTTACGCTGTTGTGAGATACTTTTATCAAAAAATGATAAAGATGTAAATGCCCTAGTCACAAAAGGCATTGCATTAAACAAGACGGGAAAACATGAGGATGCATTAACATTGTATGATTTAGCTTTAGAATTGGATAAAACAAATGTAGACGGATTAATGAACATGGCAGTGACTTTGAATTATTTAGGAAGGTATCAAGAAGCAATACCATATTATGATACAGTTCAACAGATAATGCCAGAGTTTTCTAGAGCAGCAACAGAAAAATCAGAAGCATTCAAAGCTCTAGGAAAAGAAGATGATGCGTTTCTAGCTGCACAAGGAGTCCGATTGAAAGATGCAGAATTACTAAAACAAGATGCAAAAGAAAATAAATATTCTGTGCAACATGCTTTTCTTTTAAAGAGATACAAAAGTTCAATGGAAAAAAACTAAATCACATTCTTTCAGGCGCATCAATTCCAAGTAAGCCTAATGCTGACTTTAAGGTTTTTTGAAATGATACAACAAGACAAAGTCTTGCATTGAGTAATTCAGGGGTTTCAGATGCTAAAACCTTAACATGTTCATAAAAAGATGAGAAAGTGACAGCTAAATCATAAGAATATTTTGCAATGACTTTTGGAGATAGATTCTTGACCGAATCATTTACTTGAACGTCAAACATCGCAATTTTTTTAATTAGATTTTTTTCAAAATCGGAGGATAGTAATTCAAGTCCAGAATCAAAATTAGGCTTGGTTTGAGTTTTTTCAAGTATGCGTGAAGCACGAGCATATGAATATTGAATGTAACTACATGTATCACCTTCCAAGCGGAGTGAGTTTTTTAGATCAAATGTTATGATTTTATCCAGATCAGGTTTTATCATTTCATAACGAATTGTTCCAACAGCAACAGTTTTAGCAATTTGTTCAAGTTCCTCATCGGATAAATCCTCATTTCGACTTTTTGATTCATTATAGACACGTTTTATGAGAGTTTCCAGAACAGTATCAGCGTTAACATACAAACCCTTTCTTCCAGACATTTGTGCAGAATCCCCATCTACAGACAATCCTAGAGATTTGACAGTGTCAGCACTTAGAGTGACAGATTCATAGCCAAGATGTGTATAAGCACCATCTTCTTTGAATTTTGCCATCAAACCTGATACGATTTTTTGTAATCGGATTTGTCTGTTGTCTATTACAGTGATAACCTTATTGCCGGAGAAATCTTGTTTGTCAACATTATCATTTACTACATCTAATGTTGTTTCATAAAGAGTTTGAGAGTTTTTCTGTGTAGTAAAAATTTTGTAAGAGAATGGATCATCTACCAATCCAAGCTTCCATGCGGCATATGGAATATCTTTTGCAATGTACGTTGCAACACCATTACTTCGTACAAGAATTTTGTCATCTTCACCTTCCGCAGGAATTACCCAACAACCAGCATTATCACCTGAGTTCTCATATTTAATTTGATTATCAGATTTTAGCTTTTCAAATATTTTTTCCCATAACTTAGAATGAATGATTTGAGATTCAAAGTTGAGACAATCATAAAAGACTCCCAGATTCCATACGGTCTTTAATTGTTCATCAAGTACTCTTCGAGTAATTGTTTGAGCCATTTTTGAGATATCACTGGAATTATCCTCAATTTGTTTTAGGATTTCATGACGTTTTTCCTCTAATTGTTTATCGGTTTCATATTTTTCAGTGGTTTTTACATAAACAGTGTCACCACAATAATGATCAAATTTTTCATTGTTAGAAGGCTCTTGTGAGAATCCAGAGTATTTGAAGCCAACTATAATATCAGCAACCTGAAGACCAGAATCATCTACATAATTCAGTACTTTGACATCAAAATTACCTTTTTTGAGAATTTTAGAAATTATATCACCTAAGATTACATTTCTAATATGACCAACATGCAAAGCTTTGTTTGGATTTACAGAAGTATGTTCTACAATAATTTTTTCATTACTTCCTAAATCAAGTGAACCGTAATTTTCCTTAATTGATGAAGACATTACAATATTGTTGAACTTTGTATAATCAATCTCAAAGTTGAGATATCCACTTGGGTGAGGAATTACATTTTTGATTTGAGGAAGGTCGTCAAAGTTATACAATTTTGAGAGTTCAATTGAAATTTCCCGTGGGCTTTTTTTGAGTTGTTTTGAGAGTAAAAAAGACACATTACACGTAATGTCCCCAAATCCAGGCCTTGCAGATTCAACTGAGAATGGAATTGGAGCGTAATTTTGAGATTTTAATATATCGGCAGTTTTACCTCGTATATTCTCAAGTAAGTTGAGGAAGACCATATAATTAGAATTCAGATGATATCATATCTAAGCCTTCCAATACACCTTCACCTGAATTTTTTGTAGTTGTAATTTTGGCAATTTTCTTGAGTTCAGGAATAGAATTGTTTACTGCAATGTTATTTTTTACAGTTCTAAATAATGGTATATCGGTGTCGCTATCACCAAAAGCAATTGTATCTTCAAGGTCCGCATTGAGCATGCCAAGTGCCTTCATTATACCTGAGCCTTTGTCAACACCATGAGAATTGATGTGATATGCATAGCCGCTATCAAACAAACCTACGTTGAATCCCTTTTCATCTAATAATTGCTGTGCGTTTTTAATATCAAAAGTCCTATCCAAGACAACTTCAGTTAGTCGAGGAAATACAGGTTTTTCTGTGATGGTTTCGTCAAGTGTGTTTTTTAGATATGAGTATGCATCTTGACATTCCTTCTTTCTCCCAATCATTTCATGGGTCATTATTTCCCCATGGGTAATACAACCTCCATTTTCTCCTACGCCAAGTAATGTCAAGCCTCCAAATATCGAAAGGAGATAGGCCTCTACCGAAGAACGACCTGTAACAAAGATCACGTGATGCCCATTGTTTTTTAAATTTCGTAATTTTTCTAGAGCTTTTAGATGAATTTTTCCAAATCCATTTAATGTGATTGTGCCATCAATATCAACAGCCAGAACTTTTTTCTTCAATAATTTTTCATTTTAGATGTCATTAATGAGTAAAGCGTTAGAAACCTTTCATAATGAGTTGATTTTTTAATAATTGAAGCATATGGGAATACCTGAAAAGATTAAAGCGATTCAAGATGAAATACTCCGAACACAATTAAACAAAGCCACAGAACATCACATCGGATTACTAAAAGCAAAGATTGCTAAACTAAAAAGGGAACAAGAATCTGAACAAATAAAAAAAAGTTCTAAGAAATCAGATGGATTTGATGTAAAGCGGACGGGAGATGCTACAGTAGTTTTCATTGGATTACCTAGTGTGGGCAAATCTACATTGTTGAATAGATTAACAGGCTCAAAATCAGCGATAGGGGCATATCAGTTTACCACATTAACAGTAGTGCCAGGTGTAATGAATTACAGAGGTGCACGAATACAAGTGTTGGATTTACCAGGAATCATCAAAGGTGCATCAACTGGGAAGGGCCTAGGGAAAAGAATTCTTTCAGTTGCAAGAAGTGCAGATATTGTACTATTGGTATTGGATGTATTTCAGCCATATCACGAGGATGTTTTAATCAATGAATTAGGAAATATTGGAATCAGACTAAATCAAACGCCTCCAGATATTGTAATTGAGAAATCAACTACAGGCGGGATTGCAGTTGCTCAACAAACTAAACTAAAGAAAATGTCTGAAAAATTGCTAAAAGAAATTCTCAATGTGTATGGCTATACAAGTGCACGAGTTGTTATCAGAGAAGATATTGATTCAGAGCAGCTCATTGATTTTATAAATGGAAATAAGACATATGCTAAAGGAATTACCATTTTAAATAAAATTGATCTAGTTGACAATAAATTTGTAAAAAATGTATCAAAAAAACTAAAGACTAATTTTATACCAACATCAGCAGATTCAAATAAAAATATCAATCAATTAAAAGAAAGAATTTACAATGAATTAGAATTCATTCGCGTTTACCTTAGACCAAAAGGTGGTGAAACCGATTTTAAAGAACCATTAATTGTTAGAAAAGGAAATACAGTAGAAGATGTATGTAATAAGTTACATAGAAATATGAAAAAAGACTTTAGATTTGGATTAGTTTGGGGGAAAAGTGTGAAGTTTGGAGGACAAAGAGTTGGTCTAAATCATATTTTAATTGATGAAGATGTACTCACAGTCATTAAGAAAAGATGATTCTAAGAAAAGAATTTTATGAACGCGAGACTGTAACAGTGGCAAAACAACTTATTGGAAAAACACTAACAAGGGAAATTCAAAGTACAAAACTAACAGGAATAATTACAGAGACTGAGGCATATAGAGGTAAAGATGATCTTGCAAGTCATGCATCAGTCAAAATGACTAATAGAAACAAGGTGATGTTTGGGCCAGCTGGAATGTCTTATGTATATTTTACATATGGAATGTATTTTATGCTAAATGTAGTTGCAAAAAGTAAGAGGCAAAATGCAGGTGCAGTTTTGATTCGGGGAGTATATCCACAAGACGGCATTGAGACCATGATAAAAAACAGAGGTGTCAAAGATATCAACAGAGTTTCAGATGGACCAGGTAAACTTACCATAGCAATGGGGATTACAATGAATGAACATAATAGCGATTTAACAAAGAAATCTAAGATTTACATTACAACAGGCATTAATCCCAAGAGAATTAAAGCAACACCAAGAATAGGCATATCAAAAGCAACAGACAAGAAGTGGAATTTCAGTATTAATCCAAAAGATCACTTTTGATCTTCTTCATCATCTTCAACAGTCCAAGGCATAAATCGTCCTAAGATACGATTCCAATCCATGCGAAGCAATATTACAACCACACTAGTCATTGCAACACCAAATGCAACAATTCCCACAATTATAGGAGTAGGATCCTCCAGATCTTCAGGTTCTGAGATTCCAAACATTTCAAAGATAGGATCAATTACAGGGCCGCTTAGATAATGAGATAGTATTACAATCACATAGCATAAGACAATTTTTCCAGTCAAAGTAGCAATAAAGAATCTAAGTGGATTGTATTTTGCCAATCCAAGTGGCACATATACTAAATCATCAGGTATTGGAGTTGCAGCAGCAAAAAATGCTGCACCTGCACCATATTTTTTCACTAATTTTTGAAAAGGTTTCATTCGTTGTTTCGTTTTCTCAGAAATGATTCGTCTTCCTCCATAACTAATTGCAAAAATTATTTGTTTTGCAATAGTTGCAGTTACAGCGGCAATTAACGCAAGGATATGGATGTTAAATTGATCACCTACGGACATTGTAATTAACAAGATGAATGAAGGAATCGGAACAAATGGAATTAATGAACCAAAAAAACTAACTAATGCCAATCCAAGATAACCAGCCTCAGAAGAAAGAAATGGAAGAAAGTCCCAAAGATCCAATAGATAACGAGATCATCAACTGTATATAAAAAAACGGAATTAATCATTAAAATATTCGAAAATTAGGAATAAATTGTATTGACTGAAAATGAGAATTATGAAATATCGGATTTAATTTCAAAGATCAGTCCATATATTAGATTTGTAGGAGTGATTAGTAAAACTGGAGAACTTCTTGCGTATTTTAGACGTGACAATTTAGAGCCTCTATTAGACCAAAAAAAAACACAGTATCAATTTGCACAAATTGCCATCCAAACAGAACTTGAAGAGCAATTTGATGGCCAATTAGGTGAAACTGAATTTGTATGGGAAGAAAGAACAAAAGTACAGACAATAGCATTTGCAATTACCTCAAAAAGAATTTGGGTTTCAATCGACAAGAAGGTGATTCGCACAGAAATGCTTAGAATTATTGATTCATGCCTTCCAATTGTGAAACGTTATTCATAATTTTAGCTGTTTTTGTGAAATAAGGAATTCCAGTTCATGTTCAAAAATTCTTATTCTCTCCCTATATGATGGTAGAAATTCAGAATCTTCATACTGTTTGATCATTTGTTTTAATAGATTAATTGATTTTCTGTAATTCGAGATTTGTGTTTCGTAACTGGACATTTATCAATTATGCGTCATTTTCTTATTTCATAAGGAATGTTACAAATCTTATAAAAAATGGTTAATTTTTTTTTGCCAAATCATGATTCCAAAATGCTATTCATAAAGCCAGCATAAGACATATCCACTTTTGGTTTTAATTTTAGGAGGGTCTTTTTTGCACTTGTCCATTGCTTCAGGACATCTGTCATAGAACTTGCACCCTTCTTGTGGATTAACCAAGTCAGGCGGAGTACCTGAAATAAATTTTGGTTTTGTATCTTTTGATAAGACAGGAATTGATTCTAACAATCCTTTCGTATAGGGATGTTTAGGTTCAAGGAAAATTTCTTTAGAATCACCGAATTCCACCATTCTCCCTCCATACATTATTCCGATTTTTTCTGCAACTTCAGATAGAACTGCCAAATCATGAGAAATTATCATGAAAGATTGACCATCTTTTTTTAATTGCTTAAAGAGATTAACAATTTGTGCTTGAATTAGTACATCAAGTGCAGTCGTAGGCTCATCAGCAATCACAAACTTGGGTTTTAAAATCAGAGCCATGGCAATGACAACACGTTGTTTCATTCCTCCACTCAATTCATGTGGAAATTTCTTTAGTATTGAATTATCAAGGTTTACAGAGGTTAGCGAGTCAAGAATTGTTTTTTTCGCGTCACCATCAAAATTATGTTGTTTTAGAACTTCTTCAAATTGTTGTTGGACTGAAAAAACTGGATCAAGAGAATTCATCGCACCTTGAAAAACCATGGAGATTTCTTTCCATCTAATGTTTTTATCAAAATCATTATCAGGTAAATCAAGAAGTGATTTTCCATCAAAGTGTATGCTTCCAGAGTAAATTTTTCCGTTTGAAATCATTCGGATGATAGATAATCCAAGTGTACTTTTACCACATGCACTTTCGCCTGCAATTCCAATTGATTCTCCTTTTTCAATTGCAAAGGTGACATCTTCTAGTGCATGTACCAATCCTTTTGAAGTGTTATATCGAGTAGTCAAATTTTTAACAGAAACAAAGGACATATTCTCATTTAGGAGAGGTTAGATTAAGTTTTTTCATACTATATCAATGACTTTAAACACAGAAAACCGACCTGATGTTCATATCCAAATCAATCTTTCTCTTTAATATGACGCTGCAGTTGCATTGCCCTTTTCCAATGTGCAAAATAGCCCACATTATGTTCTTTTAGATGATGACGTAGTGTTTTCATATTCATACGTTTGTTTTCATATATTTAACATATTAGCATCATTTAATCATTGTAATGGTGAATTTAGTATTACTTAACCAGCTATACTATCATGAGTTTTTTGTTTGGAAGATTGTTTCTGAGGTCTCACTTTGTCAATCGAAATTATTAGATCATGTTGTGTAATCTTTATCTTCTTTACGTCATCTGATTTTTTGTTTACATATCTCTTAAGCGCCATCATGGCTGCCCTATTTGCAACAGCTGCAATCTCTGCACCACTAAATCCAGAAGTTAATTCTACAATCTTTGTAATATCGACATCACTTGCAAGTGGTTTTTTCTTAGTATGTATCTCAAAGATATGCTTTCTTCCCTTTTCATCGGGATATGGAACCTCGATAACTCTGTCAAATCTTCCAGGTCTGAGAAGTGCTTCATCTACAATGTCTAACCGATTAGTTGCACCAATTATTAATACATCATGAAGCTCTTCTAATCCGTCAATCTCGGTTAGAATTTGAGATACCACATTTTCTGTAACATGAGAGTTTGAATCTCCGCTTCCTCGTCGTGGAATTAGGGCATCTACTTCATCTAAAAATATTATACATGGTGCGGCTTGTCTTGCCTTTCTAAAAATCTCTCGTACGCCTTTTTCTGATTCTCCGACCCACTTTGAAAGAAGTTCTGGGCCTTTAATACTAATAAAGTTGGAATTAGTCATTTTTGCCAAGGCTTTTGCTATCAATGTTTTTCCAGTTCCTGGAGGTCCATAAAGTAAAACACCTTTTGGAACTTCAACACCTGCATAGTCAAATGCATCTTTATGCTTAACAGGCCACTCTACAGCTTCTTTTAATTCTTCTTTGAGTTCTTCAAGACCGCCTACATCATCCCATTTTATATTTGGAATTTGAACTTGGACTTCGCGAAGCGCACTTGGTCTTACCTCTTTTAATGCATCTCTGAAATCCTTATCTTTAATCTTAATTTTTTGAAGTATTTCCGATGAAATCTTTTCTTCATCTAAATCAATCTCAGGCAATATTTTTCTTAATGCTCTCATAGCTGCTTCTTTTGAAAGAACTTCTAAATCTGCCCCCACAAAACCATGAGTAATCTTTGATATTTGTTTAAGATTTACATTCTCATCAATTGGCATTCCGCGAGTATGAATAGATATAATTTCGAATCTTCCTTCTTCGTCAGGTATTCCTATCTCTATTTCTCTGTCAAATCTTCCAGGTCTTCTTAATGCAGGATCAATAGAGTCAGGTCTATTTGTTGCAGCTATAATTACCACTTTACCACGAGATTTCATTCCGTCCATTAATGTTAGAAGCTGAGAAACAATTCTTTTCTCAACCTCTCCAGAAACTTCATCTCTTTTTGGTGCAATTGAATCTATCTCATCAATGAAAATTATGCTTGGAGAGTTTTCTTCAGCTTGTGTAAAGATTTCTCTTATTCTCTCTTCACTTTCACCATAATATTTTCCCATAATCTCAGGACCGCTAATTGAAATAAAATGTGCATTTGTTTCTCCAGCTACCGCCTTTGCTAGAAGTGTCTTGCCTGTTCCAGGGGGTCCATATAACAACACACCCTTTGGAGCTTCCACTCCTATCTTTTCAAACAATTCCGGATGTCTCATTGGTAATTCAATCATTTCACGGATTTTTTGCACTGCATTTTTTAAACCTCCTAATTCATCATATGTAATTCTTGGAACAGATGCGTCAACAGCTTTGGTTAATGCACCAAGTTTGAAAACTGTCTCTTCTGTAACAATGACTGGTTTTGATGGATTTGTACTTGTAATGATAAATTGTATTTTTCCTCCCATCTGTGTGCTAAGCGAAATAGAATCTCCAGTAGTAAATACATGATTTAGGTAATTATAGGTCATGTAATCCTGCAATCCTTCGGTTGCAATCTTTTCAGTAGGCGATAAAACAATTTGTTCAGCTTCTGCAGCTTCAACTGCTTTTAGTGAAACTTTATCTCCAATACCTGCTCCAATATTTTGTCTTGTTGCTCCATCAATTTTGATAATTCCATTACCATATTCTTCTGGTGTTCCTGGCCAAAGCTTTACGTGTGTTTTTTTATTACAAGTCAACTCTAAAATTTGACCCGTATTCCATTTCTGCACCGTCATTATCTTTGGATCAACAATTGCCCTTCCTCTTCCAATATGCTGCTGTGGGATTTCTTCGACTTTTAGGATGATTTTATCCATGTTTGCACCTATGACAGTTCTGATTTGGCATGTTTCTTTTTGGCTCTATCTGAATGTTTTTTCTGTGGAAATTGGTATGTAATGTTATTTTACATGTATTTTTGCCAAAATGATCTGTATTTAATGTCATATGAACTACATTATGTAATATATATGACATTATATAAAGATTATTACATAATATGGGATAAGTGGTTATTAGCATATCCAAATCAATCTTTCTCTTTAATATGACGCTGCAGTTGCATTGCCTGCAACACTAATCACTGAAGGATGAGATGCCAACTTTACAATTGTAAGCGCATTCATTCTACCTGATGTTAACACACCATTTTGCCCATGTGGTGCAGTATCCAGTCCTAATTCATCATGAATACGAAATCTCTTCTCTTCTATATTTACTCCCGGTGTGAATTGAATATCCAAATCCACTTTAGGTTCAACATCTGGGAGTTTTCTCTCCAAATACATGACTTTCATGAGTAGGTCTGGATCAACTTTTTCAGATGTCTTCCTAAGAAATGACACAAATTGATCATATCCTTGTTCAACATTAGACATACATCAGATCATGAAAAATGAAATTTAACTGCTCATGCTAATTACTATAAATGATTCTCATTTCTGAAAAACGTTGTTTTTGTTTCAACATATGAATACAATTTGTTACATAATTATGATATTTTTGGTGTGTATGGAGGATAAAGTTTAGTTATTGATTTGTAATACATCTCTCTAATATCATCTTCATTACAAGTGATAAATTGTGTTACGATATCTTTTGTTGTAACAATTCCTTTTACAACATGCTTGTCAATTATTGGTACTTTTCTAATGTTTCGTGTATACATCAGATCTACTATCATCATCACTGTTTCATCAGGAGGTGCGGCAATTAATGGTGATGACATGATA
The DNA here is from genome assembly GCA_964511265.1 of uncultured Candidatus Nitrosopelagicus sp. Classification (GTDB taxonomy): domain Archaea; phylum Thermoproteota; class Nitrososphaeria; order Nitrososphaerales; family Nitrosopumilaceae; genus Nitrosopelagicus. The sequence goes on from CAZEES010000005.1 coordinate 24,912, forward strand.
TCTCGAACAGAGGTTGTTGGAAGCCTTCCTTTTGATACAATTTTTGTCATTAAATCTCGATCTGTGAGTATCCCAATTGGTAAATTATCTTCAGTTACTACTAACGAGCCAATATTACAATCAGTCATTATTTCAGCGGCATCTTTTGCAGACATTGTTGGTGCATCAATGCTTACAACATTTTTGGTCATTATATCACTGACAGTAATTCCACATGGTTTTGTAGACATGTGTTTAATTTCAATGCATTACATAAGAGCAATAGGCAAAATATCATTTCTGAATCTCATAAATGATCAATCAGTTTGGCCTTTTCCACACATGATAATTGTGTTGGGAGGTTAATTATTTTCTTAACCCTAAAAGATTATGATTCATTACATATCTGGACTTGTAATTGTAATATTTTTTTTGGGCGTGATGGTTCCCTCTCCTTTTGATTCATCACAAATAGACCGGGATTCCACTGAAAATTATATCGAAGAGATAACGGTTCCATTCATAATCTTTGTCCTAGTGGTATCCTCATTTTTCTTTGTAATTCAGATGCTTAGAAAATTAACTAGTAAAAATTTTAAACAAAACCATGTTTAATGTTCATTTTACTATTAATACTGGGCAGTCACTCTTTTGAACAACTCCATTTGCAACACTTCCTAGAATAAATTTGTCAAATCCCGTTCTTCCATGAGAGCCCATCACTACCAGATCTATGTTTTTCTCTTTTGCATAAGATAGAATTGTGTGTACTGTAGATACACATTCTACAATTTTTGAGTTTAGTGTGACATCATCATTTTTTAAAATACTTGTTTGTTTTTCCACTTCTTTCTTTTGTTTTTTAAAATAATCTTCATCCGCCCTTGAATCATAATAGACATGACGCCACGCATCTTTCTCGATACAAGTTAAAAGATTGATATCAGATCCATATTTTTTTGCAACATCTACTGCAACAGAAAATGCATGTGCAGATTGAGATGATAGATCAAATGGAACTAAAATGTTTTCAAACACAGTTTATTTTTAATCATTTTTTGAATTTAAGAGTCACATATGATGTTCACTTATGAGATTGTCATCTCACTATCAATACTGGAACCTTTGATTTGTGTACAAGATGATTTGATGTACTTCCAAGAAACACTTCTTGTGTAATGCCATTGCCTCTTGTTCCGATTACTATTAGAGATATACGATTCTTTGGATTATGCGCAAAATTGATCATCTCTTCTCCTGGATCCCCATATGTGATCTTTGATTTAAAATCAATCCCTTTTTTGGCACATGTTATTTTTGCATTAGCCATAATTTTCTTTATGTCATTTCGGTATGAATTGTTAAGTTTGTATCCATAAAATCCTCCATAAGTGGGAATTGGAATTACATGCATTCCGAATATTGTAGCCTGACACTGCCGTGCAAAGAAGATGGCTTTTACCAACCCACGTTTTGATGATGAAGTTTCATCTAATGGAACAAGTATTCTTGTAACATTGTATTTTTCCATAATTTTTCGTATGGAAATACGCTAAAAAGACATTCACACAAATTTTACTTTTGAATATCAATATTGAGATTAAACAATTCAGTTAATTCTTTTGTAGATTATATTAAATTCATTGTACAGATCATATGCGACATTCATTAGATGTGTAATCTGAATCATTGATTTTTTCCCTCTTCCAATTTGTCGTACAAGAACCATCGCAGTTCTTGACAACCAATCATCAACAGGATAATTCTTTTCAGACCATGCACGAAATATTTGATCAAAATCAATACAATAACGAAGAATTGTAACTTCTGATCCTGGAGAGTTGATAGGAATATTCATTGCTGTAGCCAATTCATCAAATTCATTTTTTCTATCAATCATTAACATGTCAAGTGCGCGTCTTGCCTTTTCCGGCTCAAAATTATGCAGACGATCTATCATTACCATTTTTTTCTCCTGTTTACAACGATGAAACGCCTGTTTTGCAGAAAAATGAATAATTGGGATGGAGCCTTTCAAAACAAGTCGTATTTTGAAAATGTAACGGAAATACGAATGTGAGAATGCAGCCATCTATGTCATTGCATATTCTATCTTGGTGCTTTGAAGACTCCATTATCTACAATTAATTCTATAATTAAAAACAAGTGATCAAGATTCTTACATTTGATAATACGTCATTGACGGATACATTAATAAAATAATATCTTATTTATGTCCAAAATGGTAACGCATAATTGATGCAAAAACATGAAGAGAAAATTACATTTGTAATCTTTTTGTTGATTATCACACATGAGAATTAACTATTGTTCTTTATTTTTACAAATACTAATTGATTGTACAAGTCTTTGGAGACTTGCACTTCATGAGAACGGAGGTGTTGACCTACATTGGTTGCACATATTTTCGTTCTCATGCAAATATTATTCATGAAAATTTCCTTTCCATGTTAAATACAAATAAATGTATAATTCTTTATGGTGAAAATATCAAGAAAAATTAGAAACTTGATGTCCGAACAAGGTGTCATTATAGTCTCATCAGTTGATGAATCTTGGAAAATTCCAAATACTACTCCACGAACAACATTTCATACTACTTCTGATTCAATTTACTGGATTGAGTTATTCTTGCACAAATCTATGATTAATTTTCAAAATTATTCCTGGGTGAGCGTAACTGTCTTTGACAAAGAGAAACTAGATGGTTATCAACTAAAAGGAAAAGTATCGATAATACAGGATGCAAAAGAAAAAGATAAAATCACACTTACAATAATTGACAAACTCACTAGATTACATAAAAAACGAATACTCTCACACATGAAAAAAGACAATCCCATACTTGTCAAATTTACTCCACAGATAATCTATACACTAAAGCCAATAGAATCTGCAGATATTCCGATTGTGATTGATGCAAATCCACAAATTGGGATGTTAGTTGGAGGCGCAAATATAGAATCTAATTTTGGTTATGCATGGATTTAATCAAATGCAGTAGCTACAGCTCTCACAATATCTGATTTTGTAACAATTCCTGTTAATTTTTTTCTATATAAAACAGGTAATCCTCCTACATTATTTTTGGCTATCAATGTGGCTGCAACTTCAATGTCTTCATCGCGATTCACAGTTATTGGGTTGTGTGTCATTATGTCTCTTGCTTTGAAAGGAGCGATGTTTCGTAACAAATTGTCATGAAATTCATTTTTGTGTTTTTCACGAAATTGCTTTAAATCATCAGGAGCGGCATGTTCCCCTATCCAATATGGTATCTTCACAGGTACGAAATCAAGACTAGAAATCACTCCTAATGGAACTTTATCTTTCTGTATGATTATTCGTGAAATTTTATATCTTGACATCATACTCTCAATTGACAATAGAGACTCATCAGAAGAAGCAGTGATTACTTGGGATGACATAATGTTCGATATCTCTCTTGGAGGGATTCCAAGTTTTGAGAACACTTTCACAATGTCCGTATTTGTAATTATCCCTATTGTTGATCCATCTTTTGCAAGTATTGCTACAGAGCTAATCCGTCGAGAACTCATGATTTTTGCGCAATTAAAAATTGTGGCATTTGAGTGGGTTGTTGCAACATTTTGAGACATGATCTCTTCTGCGGTAACATCTTTTAGAAATTTGTCAAATTTTCTAAAATAAGAACGTGTAATGTCCTTTTCAGTAATTATCCCAACAGGCTTTCTGTCAGATACTACCAATACCCTACTAATCTTCTTTTCATTGAGAATTTGTTTTGCATCTCCTATGCTTGTATCTTTTAAAACTGAATAAACATTTTTTGTCATCACGTCATGAAGACTTGGAACTGTTAACATACAAAAAATTGTTTTTAATTAATTAAAATATCATGACAATTGTCATTGATGATAATTATTAATGGTAATCAATGAACTGCTTTTTGTCTAGAATACGTAATAATCTCTATATGATATATGAACAAATTTATGAACATTTTTTTGGTTTGCGCAATACTGAGGTGCATCGTCTATCTTCCCCCGCAGTAATATTTGATCAAGAAAGCACCATATCTGATGCAATAACTCTATTAATCCAAAATAAAACATATGATGCATTTTCAATTCATAATGGAAAAACATTTTTGATAAATCATAGAATGTTGCTTGATGGAAAAGACATTTTACATATGAAAATCAAGTCTCTCTCTTCATCAGTTCCTGCAGTACATGCAAATGATACTATCGAAGATGCTGCAAAAGTGATGAATGATTACAGAATAAGGGCGGTCCCCATCATATCTGAAGAAAAAATCATTGGGCAAATTACATCAAATGACATTTTAAAAGAAATTTCAAAAAGAGATATACGATGGATCTCATCTAATTGGGCATTCACTTCAAATCCAATTGTTACTGAACGTGACTGCACATTAAGTCATGCAAGAAAGTTGATGATAAAAAACAAAATTGATCACATTCCTATACTAAAGAACAAGAAAGTGCTCCAGGTTTTAACTTCCTCTCACATTATTCAGTGTATGATTCCAAATGAGGGAATAGGCAGACAGTCAATTGTGGACAAAATAACTAGGGCATTGGAGCAAAAAATAGGCAATATAGGAACAAATAGAGTGTTTCACGCCTCACCTGAAACTCCTCTTAATCATATTATTGACAGAATGCTTCACACAAATACAACTTTTGCACTGATATCTGATAAGGATAGGTTATGTGGGATTATCACACACAGAGACATTATTGATTTGTTGAACATGAATCTGGATTCAAAAATCCCTATCAGCATTGTAGGATTGCAAAAAAAGTCCAACGATGGAATTCTTATCTATAAGATAAAAAAAACATTATCTCTGGCAGAAAAAATGTTTGGAAAAATTCATCGTGCATCTTATGTCATTAAATTGCAGAATAAATCTGGCCGACGTCAATTATTCACAGTGATTGCACGCATTTTCTTTAGCAAAAAAGAATTTCGTTTTCAACAGGAAGAATGGGATTTATCTATTGCAATTGAATCGTTAAATAAGAAAATTATTAATAACATACAAACAAAAGTACCACGAAGTAAAGAGTCTCTACGGAAAAGCACTTTGCGCATAGATCCCATGTCTGATACTCATACATGATAATTTGAAATTCTCTTAAATTATACATTTACATCTTATTAGTGACAGCAGTCAATCAAGATGATTGTCAGAACGGGCAACCGCGATGATTCGGCTTGGTCTTAGGATTGAGTCTAATTTTGCTAGGCTGTTGTCGCTTATCTTAACATCTTCTCAATTGCATCCTTGTGTTTTAGAATGATCTCTCCAAACTCTTTATACTCATCTGGTGTTGGTTTTTTTAGACGTAAAGAATATTGATTCAAGAAAAATGAAAATGATTGATTTAATATTAATTGAAAATACGCATCTTGCAGATTAATTTGATATGGATATGTTGTTTGCAAAAATGGCTTGAGTGACCGTGCATGTTTCATCATCATCTCAATAAATTTTTCAACTGCATTTGCAATGTCTTTTTCCATCTTGATATTATAAATCAAATATTTCGGATTAAGATAGTGCAAGATTCTCACTGATGAGTTTCAGGTATTAGAACCTTGATCAGTAATTAAATAATAAATTACCATTGTTTGTATATGGAAAAATCAAAATCTCTCATGAAACCACAATTGTCATCTTTGTGGCCAACTAATTGGTATGAACTTGATGAGGTTTTTGACAACTTCAGACATGATTTGGAAAGATCACTTGGTTCATTTTCCTCAATGACACACTCAAATCACATGAATACATGTTGTGACATAGAAGATTGTGGAAAGGATTTTGTGATAACTGCAGAATTGCCAGGAATTGCAAAAAAAGACATCAACTTGGACATTAGTGAAGATATGGTAGAAATCTCTGCCAAAAGAGACGAAGAGAAAGAACAAAAAAAGAGAAATTTCTTCCAAAAAGAACGAAATTCGGTCTCATTTGAGCGATTACTATCACTCCCTTCTCCAGTCAAAGCAAAGAATGCAAAAGCAGAATTTGTTGATGGCATTTTGACTATAACTGTGCCAAAAACAAATCCTACTGAAGTCAAAAAATGCTCTGTTCGTATCGATTAATTCCCCCTTTTTATTCAACAAATTTTATTTTGAAGCAATTAAAATTTTCTTGCGTCCCCTTGTAACAATCCCGGACCTATGTGAATTTTATCTATATGTGTGGATAGATCATTTTTGTCTTTAAATTCGGATTTGCAATAAGGGCATGAAACTTTTTTCATATATTTATATGGAAAAATTGCTATAAGAACAGATACTGTGTTTTCCAATTCTGATTATCAGAATTGAAATTTTCCTATCATTCTTTTTAATAAAAATTCGGTTATATTCATATGGCATCAAAAATAAAAAAGATACTTGTTCCTCTTGATGGATCTAAAAATTCAGAACGTGGACTAGATAAAGCTATATACTTTGCACGACAGTTTAACGCAACACTTATTGGATTATTCATAAAACCTCAGCCAGGAATTTATGCAATACACCCGCTATCATTTATAGGTGGCAAGGTTACCAAAGAGATGAAAAAATTTATGGAATCGGCAAAAACAAAATGTGCACAAAATGGAATTGACTTCTCCTATAAGATGATTGGGGGGGAACCAGGATATGACATTGTGAGATTTGCTCACTCTAAAAAAAATAAAATTGATATGATTGTAATCGGAACTAGAGGACGAGGCTCCGCACGAGAAATATTTTTCGGGAGCACATCAAATTATGTCTTACATAAAGCAAAAATTCCTGTTTTGATAGTAAGGTGATCAGTTGATCTCAATCATAGGAAGTGGACGAGTTGGAACTGCATTAGCATTTCTATTGACAACCCATTCTATAGATGACATATTACTTGTCAACAGAACTATGAATGATGTACGAGGTAAGGCATTAGATCTGACTAACGCCATTCCTGCAAATTCAGATTTTGTTATAACTGGCACTAATGATTTTTCTATGATTAAAAAATCAGACATAATAATCATATCTGCAAGCATGATTCAAACTGTTTCTAGCAGATTGGATTCTCTACAAAAACATTCTCAAATGATTAAAGATATTGCAAAGAAGATTCAACAATATTCTCCTGAATCAAAGGTCTTGATAATTTCAAATCCTGTAGATGTTTTGACATTCATGTTTCAAAAATACTCGAAGATTAATCGTCATAATTTACTAGGAATTGCGGGAAACTTGGATTCAGAAAGATTTCGATATTTATTATCTCAGGAGATTTCTAAAAAGCCCTCAGCCATCTCAAATTCTTATGTTTTAGGCGAGCATGGCGACTCTATGGTCCCTATCTTTTCTCTGGCTAAAATTGATGGAAAACCAGTCATGCAATTATTAAACAAACCTGCTCAATCTAAAATTACAAAGAGATTGAGAGATTATTGGAAGAGTATACGAGATCTAGGATGGACTTCCACGTATGGAATTGCACGTAATTCTTTTGACATAATTGAGGCCATGACAACAAAAAAGGAGATTAACACAGTTGCATCAATTAACTTGCATGGCGAATATGGATTGTCCAATGTAGCAATGGGCGTTCCTATTAAGATTAGAAAAGATAATCATGTACAAGTCTCAGAGATTGATCTAAATTCATCAGAGAGATTATCCCTCACACGGTCTGCAGTGATGATAAAAAAATTTATCAAAAATACGGATTCCATGTTAGTTGATATTCATAATTGAGACTTAGAAATGAAATTTACCTCAAGTCTTTTTTTAACATTAGACCAAATCAAATTAATGAGCTATAAAATTAAGAGAATACTTGTCCCACTAGATGGATCCCGAAACTCAGAACGTGGACTTGACAAAGCAATCTATCTCGCCAAAAAATGTGGTGCCACAATCTTTGGTATTCACGTAATTTATACTCCAAAATACGGAGGATTCCAAAGAATCTATTCATTAAATGGAAATTTTCATGACATTAAAAAAAGAGTAGAGATGATGATGAAGGAGGCAAGAAATGTATGCGAAAATAATTCTGTAATGTTTAAAGAAAAAATAAAATATGGAGATGTAAATGACGTTCTTGCCAAATTTGCAAATTCACCTGTCAATAAAATTGATCTTGTAGTTGTTGGCTCACGTGGAAAAAGCTCAGCACGAGAAATATTTCTTGGCAGTACATCCAATTACATTCTACATAAAGCAAAGATGCCAGTTGTCATAGTAAAGTGAGTGTTTTGCAGAAAACGGAATCCATTCCAAAGCAATATTATGGATGGACGAAAATTGAAGCACTTGTAAAAACACTATCTGAAAAAATTAAAACAAAGAAAAAATTTGATTGCATATACACAATTTCTCGTGGAGGTCTTGTCCCTTCAAGACTACTTGCAGATAGATTGTCCATCAAAAAAATTTATGTTGATGAAAAAACAATTCCGCCAGATTCTCTTGTAGTAGATGACATCTTTGACTCGGGGCATACATTCAAGAAAATAAATGAAATTTCTCGTTCTCCTGAGACACAAACCTTTGCCACCCTAGTGGCAAGATATGGTCTAAGATTTCCTCCACAATTGATATTCTCAGACACTACCCAATCAAACGAGGTTGTCGTGTTTCCCTGGGATCGATTTGAATATGGTTTACCATTTGGTTATTAATGCAAATATGCATATTTCTTTGCAAGCCTTTCGTGTAATTTGACTTTGGTGAATGCAGAAATTACGTTTGATTTAGTCACAATTCCTACAAAATGGCCATTTTCTATAACGGGAACTGCACTAATCTTATTTCTAGTCATTATTTCTGTTGCATGTGTAAGATCGTCATCAGGATGTGCTACAATTACTGTAGTTTTTGCAACGTCTTGAACTGTCATTTTTTTCTTTTTTCTCCCTGAAGAAACTGCATTCTTGTCCGATTCTATTCCGTATTTTACTTGAGTACTGTGCTTTAGGACATCATTTAATGATAAGATTCCATGCGGATACCCAGAACTATCGGTTACAATAAGGTGAGATACATGGTGTTGTTGCATTATATGAAACGCAAATTCCAACGTGTCATTAAATCTACATGTGATAATCTTTGTTTTCATGTACAAGCAGATTCTTGCTTTTCCTTTGAATAAATGTGAATATGCATTTATCAATTCAGTTCGTGTTGTTATTCCCGATAGACGTTTTTTGTCATTTATTACAACTACCGAGCCTACTCCAAAATTATCCATCATGTCTGCGCATACCTCTAGAAAATATTGATCATTATATCGAACTGTGAACAAGTCTTTCTTCATTATTTCTCCGGCTTTGATTAGATCAAGTGTACGTTTAGTAGGATCATCTTGAATTAATTTTAGAACATCTTTCTGCGTAATAATTCCTATTGGATGGTCATTGTCTTTTACTATTACCACATGTCTGACAAATTCCGTCTGCATCTTTGTCAGAACATCTAACACTGAATCTGTTTTTTCTGCGGTGATAACTGGGGCCGAGAAATTACAGTACATTTAGTATCCACCCATTCCTTGAGGGGGCATTTGTGGTGGAGGAGGTTGAGCAGTACTTGCCACTACATTATCAATTCTTAAAATCATGTTTGCAGTTTCAGATGCAGATTTTATGACTTGTTCTTTTACTTTGAGTGGCTCTACAATGTTTTTTTCTTTCATGTCTGTAATTCTTCCATTTGTGACATCTACACCGACAAAATGTTCTCCATTATTTTGTCTTGAACGTAATTGAGTTACTGAGTCAATTGGATTCATTCCTGCATTTCTTGCAAGAGAAATTGGAATAGATTCTAATGAATCTGCAAATTTTTCTACAGCCAGTTGCTCTCTTCCAGAAAGTGTTCTAGACCACTCACGTAGATTTGATGCCAAATATGCTTCCGGCGACCCGCCACCATACACTATCATTGGTCTCTCAATCACATCTTTTACGACCATGAATGCATCATGTATGGAACGTTCTGCTTCATCTATAACTCTCTGCGACCCACCACGAATGAGAAATGTAACTGCCTTTGGATTCTTGCATTTCTCGACAAATACCCAATTATTTTCCTCCACTTGTCTCTCTTCAACATTTCTGGCATGTCCCAAGTCCGTCTCAGCCAGATCATTCACACTGCCTACAATTCTTGCACCTGTTGCTTTTGCAAGCTTTGTCATATCACTTTCTTTAATCCGTCTTACAGCCAAGATTCCTGCCTTTGCCAAATAATGCTGAATTATGTCGTCAATGCCTTTTTGACATAATACTACATTCGCCTTACACGTCCGAATCTTTTCCGCCATTTCCTTTAGAATGCTTGTCTCTTCTTCCATGAAGGACTTGATTTGTTGTGGATCTGAGATGTTAATTTTTGCGTCAAATTCTGTTTTTTCAATTTCTAGAGCGCTACTAATTAACGCAATTTTGGCATCGGATACCTTTCTTGGCATTCCTGAATTTACCACTTCTTTGTCTAGAACAATTCCATCAACAAGATATGAATCAGATACAAACCCTCCCGTTTTTTTCTCTGTTTTTATATTGTCTAATTTTACCGAGTATTTCCCATCTTTTTCTTCAACAATCTTTAAAATTGCATCAACTACGTGTTTTGCCAAATCTTCTGCCTCTATAGAAACTAATTTTGTTTGCATAGATGTACTTGCAACCTTCTCTAAGATGCTCTTATCCTTCGGTTCTATCTTTTTGGCAATCTTATGTAAAACATCTGTTGCATGCCTTGCTGCTTTTTTATATCCTTCAGCAATTATAACCGGATGTACATCATTATCAATTAATTCCTCCGCCTTTTCTAATAAATTTCCTGCAATTATTACTGCAGAGGTTGTACCATCTCCAACCTCACTGTCAGTGGCCTTGGCAACTTCTACCATCATTTTAGCTGCAGGATGCTGCACATCCATCTCTTTTAGAATAGTTGCGCCATCATTGGTTATGGTAATGTCGCCCAATGAATCGACAAGCATTTTATCCATTCCTAGTGGTCCAAGACTGGAACGAATTATCTCAGATACAAGTTTTGCAGCTGTTATGTTACTTCGTTGTGCATCTTTTCCCTTTGATTGCTGAGATCCTTCTTTTAACAAAATTACAGGAACGTTTGCAGCTTGTGCAGAAGACATGTGTCTTATACGTGATGTCAGTATTTATCACTCAAACATAAATTTCATTTTTGATTACTACACATGAGAACAGTAAATCCTGATTATCACCTGTGATATTTAGTGATGATATTTTTCATTCCCATTTAATTACAATTTTTCCATATCATTCTTAATGGCGCAAGTACAAAAAACACCAGGTCAAGACATGGCCGGAAGAATTGCAATGGCTGGAGTTGCCGTGGGACTAATTGGATTCCTTGCATGGAGTTTGTTTACATACGGAACTGACTCTGTAATGCCATCACTTCCATAACTTGGTTCAAATTTTTTTTTTTGAAAAATTAGTCTATGATAATCTGCGATGATGGCTGTGGGATTAGTTTCATTTTTGGAAGTGTTACTGTTAGGATTCCATTTTTTAATTTTGCAGAAACCCTCTTACGAATAATCTTCTGAGGTAATCCGAATTTACGCGAGAATCTAAAATCTCCGTGTTCTTTTTGTACGTATTTACTGGTTTTTTCTTCCTCATTTTCCTCATGAACTACGATAATGCTTACACTAGATTCTTCCACATACATGCTAATTTCATTTCTTCTCACTCGCGGCATGTCTATTAGGATCAGAAATTTATCTTCATCATCAATTATGTCACAAGATGTGGGAACATGCGAAACACCTCCCATCATCATTTGAGGCAGACAAATAATCCTGGTCTTGAATTTTCTCTCCAATTCGTCATAAATATTGTCGAATGTACATACTCCTTTATTCCATTCTGGAAACAACATGTTATCGATACTCATATGATTTATTGCATTCTGGATGCTTTAAGATAGAGATATGATTATATGATTTGATAATCATGAGTAATAATTTGACATCTGTTGATATATTATTTTGACCAAACTATTTCGTGGCATTACGAGAAGAGAAGAGATCGGGGGATGTACAAAAACTTCTTTGGATTGGAGTCTATCTCACAATTTGGGTAAGTTCTCTTCTTGGACTGGAACTATCAAAAACAATTGATGTATCGTCTCAAGTTTTAAGATAAAAGACAATTAAATGCCATGTATCTTCATCATGTATTCAAGAGTACATTATTCATGTATGATATTTTGGTTTGAATTTTCCAGTACTTGTTAGATGTCTAAGTAATTGTATCAAAATAAGCATCCACATTATGGCTAGAATTAAAAAAATCGCATTTGTAGATGCCTCACCAGTATCTTCTGGCTGTGGTTCTAATCCATAATTTACAACACAATTTGATATTTTTAAAATAGAAAGATGATTTCCATAAATGAAAGTTGTAAATGAAAATAAACTGTCGGTTCAAAATTCTTAAGAATTGCGTGTAATGAGATTAATGACGATGTACTATGTCAAAACGTTTTTTCTTTGTATTCATTGAAGGGCGGACAGGAATAACATCATCTGCCATCTTTCTAATTTTATTTTCGTGTAGTTTTGGGTATTTAATATGCAGACATTCATGATATAATGTATTAACAGTCTCTACTTTAGGTTCGGTGGAGAGATGCGAGTTTAGCCAAATTGTCCCACATTCAGTGATACATTCAGCCCAGACGGCGTTGGGTTTGTAGGTTCCTCTGTAGAGATAGTTAGAGAAATGTTTCCTGTCATATACCAATACAGGTTTTATCTTTAATCCCAATAAATTTTCAAATGCATTTAGTAATGTTTGATGCCATTCTTTATCATTTGCTGAAAACCTAAATTTCATGATTTGAGTCGCGCGATAGATTCAGATTGCATCTGTGCCTGTTTTGCCTGAACATAAATCATATGCATCTTCAATATTTGTGACAAATATTTTTCCATCACCTTTGTGTTTGGTACATGCTACTCCCGATACAGCAGACACCAATTTATCAACCTTTGAATCGTCAACAACCACACTGATAATCTCTCGTGAATATAATTGTCCTACAAGTGGAGGTTCAGCTGAACCTTGGCCACGAGCATGCATCACAGTCATTCCTCCTATCCCAATTTTGTTTATTGCAGATATGGAGTCATTGAGTTTTTCAAGATTTACAATAATATCCAATTTCTTCATAGATGAATATTCTAAAGAAAGATCACATAAAAACAAGATCGATTTTTTCATGTTTGAGTTTCATAGATGGTAATTAATCAATAACGTTTTAATGAAAATGATGTCTAAGAGTTGTGTCTGAACTAAAACGTAGTATGAGTTTATTTCATCTTACGATGTATGGCGTAGGATTGATTCTTGGTGCAGGAATTTATGTTTTGATAGGGGAGGCAATAGGTTTTGCTGGAAATTCTGTATGGATATCATTTTTGTTGGGAACGATAGTTGCAGTTTTTGCAGGTCTAAGTTATGCAGAACTTACCGCATTGTTTCCAAAGGCAGCTGCTGAATACACATTTGTAAAAAATGCATTCAAGAATAATTTTATTGCATTTATTATTGGATGGCTCACCTCAATTACATCGATAATAACTGCTGCAACAGTAGCTCTGGGATTTGGAGGATATTTTGCAAATTTTCTAGATCTTCCAATCACAATGTCGGCAATTTTGTTGATTGGTGTTTTATCAATTGTAAATTTTGTAGGAATTAGACAGTCTTCATGGATAAATACGATCTTTGCAATTGTTACTATTGGAGGATTGGCGTTAATCATTTTCCTCGGAGTTACACATCCTGTTACGGAGCCAATTGATTATTTTGATGCACCCCAAGGAATGACAGGAATCGTTCTAGCATTTGTATTGATATTTTTTGCATTTATTGGATTTGAGGACATTGCAAATGTTGCCGAAGAGGTTAAAAGACCAAAAAAGAATCTTCCTAGGGCAATTATCATTTCAGTTGTCATTACAGGCATAATCTACATTCTGGTCTCAGTATATTCGGTGCGAATTGTTGATTGGCAGATTATTGCATCCTCTGCGGCACCACTTGCAGATGTAGCCAAAAGCGTTTTAGGAATTGAAGGCGAGATTACAATTTCAATAATAGCACTTTTTGCAACTGCAAGTACGGTATTAATCACACTCGTTGCAGGTGCAAGAATTTTTTATGGAATGGCAAAAGATGGATCACTGCCATCAATACTAGGACGAGTTCATCCCAAAACAAAAACACCATGGGTTGCAGTTGGAGTAATCTTTGCAACATCTGTTGGATTTTCATTTATTGGAGATATAGTGATAGTCGCAAACATTACGGTTTTTGCAGTTGTCGTTACATTTGCAATGGTAAACCTCTCAGTTATTTTACTTAGATATATCAAACCTGACTTGGAGCGATCATTCAGGGTACCAGGAAATATTGGGAAATTTCCAATATTGCCACTGTTTGGATTTATAGTTACTATCTACATGGCACTACAGTTTGAATTGGAAGTGGTAGTGGCAGGAGTTGGAATTATTGTAGTAGGTGTTTTACTATATGTCTTTTACATAAGACGATTAAGTATACAAAAAGAGATTAGAAAATGAGATCATTTTACGCCCAAATCATGTTGAACGACAAAGTGATGCATTCCATTTTCCACTCTATGATCCGAGCTCATTCCAGAGTTTTTCATATAATCCTCAAGCGTTTCGATGGTTCGCTCCAAGTGTCCTTAACACCTGCTTGGGAACTTCAAGCATTCCAATTGAATCAGAATATCTGTCCCATGTTGTATATTTTTCAAGAATTTGTTTTACAAGTGCATTTAATGCAAGATGTTTTTGTTCTGCATCAAGTTGTAAATCCTCAATTAGATTTTTTGGCAGTCTAAAAGTGATTGTCTTTGTAGGTGGGTTTTTAACATCATGTATACGTGTTTGTGAATCAGAAGGCAATTATGATTATGATTTTTCTAGTTTATTTGTATTCAACGTTTTTTGAGAAAATTTGAATATTGAATAAGAATTTAATACATATGCATTCTATTTAATTATCATTACTGGTATCTTGGATTTGTGAATTACGTGATTTGAAACACTTCCAAGAAATTTTTCTTTTGGACCTGTTAGTCCTCTGGATCCCATAACTATAAGATCAATTCCATTTCGTATGTTTTGTGCAAAATTAACAATTCCATTACTTGGAGTGCCAGGTAAAATCTTACTGACAAAATCCACATTGTTTTTGTCACATTGTTTTTTTGCTGTGTTTAGATATTCTTTGGCTTCTTTCGTTAGTGTTTGATTAATGAATCCCTGTCGTGGGTTTGATAGATTTCCTGGTATGTATGATATGTATGTACCAATGATTTTTGCACCAGAAATTTTTGCCAAATCAATTGCATGATTCAAACCACGGAATGCATTTTTTGATCCATCTATTGGCACAAGTATTCTTCGAAATTTGTTCATGATACACATTCTCAGTTGTAGTTTAAAAACAGTTACGAGTTTTTTCACACATGAATCTCATGATTGAGTTTCATGAGAAATTACTCTCAAATTATTCTTTAATTATCATAAATGAATTTTTGACCAGTTTTTTTATTCAAAGAATTTATCTTAACATTAATGATAGCAATTTATCTGCTAATTCGTTGTGAATTAGGAAGTGAAAAAGAGATCATTGAAAAGATAGCCGCCATTCCTCAAACAAGAGAAGTTAAAGGAACCTTTGGGGTCTATGATATCTTTGCAAAGATAGAATCCTCCTCCCAAGATGACCTTGACGAGCTAATGACAAACAAAATTAGAAAGATAGATCACATTCAGTCCACAAACACGCTTACTGTAATTGAATCCCAAGGTGGACTATGAATCTGGAGATTCTGGAATTTGTCTCAATTGCATTGTTGATAGT
Organism: uncultured Candidatus Nitrosopelagicus sp.; assembly: GCA_964511265.1. GTDB lineage: Archaea > Thermoproteota > Nitrososphaeria > Nitrososphaerales > Nitrosopumilaceae > Nitrosopelagicus. Next base: position 40,886 of record CAZEES010000005.1, read on the forward strand.
GGGATTTGTGGGACATGGCATTCAAATGAGAAAAATAAATCAGTTTAACATTAGTCAGGGAACCCAATCTTCTTTTGCCGTTTTTTTCCATAAATCAAATACAAGATGGTATGCAGTAATTGCAGCATCTATTATTCTATGGGCAGTTGCACTTTACCTATGAATCTCAAATTTGATAATTACACGTTGAACTAAAATAAAATATTCGTTTATTATATTCATGTCAAAACGTTGTGTTGAATGCAAAAAAATTCTCAAAGATGAGTATGCTACTCATTGTTCGGATGAATGTTTATTCAAAGGCATAAAAGATTCAAAATCACTTGATGACAAAAAAAACACATGTGCATAATCGTTTCAATGATAAAATTCATCCATGTAATTAATAACTTTCACATGTAGATCATGAATAATGCCGCGCTTGAAATCTAAAACAAAGGATGCTGAGAAACAATCTTCAAAGACAATAACGTTTCGTTTACCTGAGACACTAATCTCAGATCTGCATTCTGAGGCCAGATTAAAGAACATCTCTCTCAACGTATTGGTAAAACAGATTCTGGAGAAATATGCAAATTGGGATCGTTTTGCAAGCCAAATTGGAATGCTTCAGGTTCCACAAAATATTCTCAAAGGTCTTGGAAAAGATCTACATGACGATGACATTCAGAAGATTGTAGATGAAATTCTTCCCATAATTCAAAATTCTGTAATGTTTATGAAAAATGGATTTGATTTGGAGCGAACTATAGAGACACTTGAAGATTATATAAAAAACTCTGGAATGAGCTCAGACCACAGGATTGAGAATGGAGTACATCATTTTGTAATTCGGCATAATCTAGGTATGACATGGTCTCATTTTGTGGAATTGTTATTTAGAGAGATTTTTCAAATATTTAATGAAGAATCAAAACTTGAATTTCAGGTAACAGATTCTACGGTTCTTGTCTCCGCAGATCTGGGTTTGGATTTTGATGAACATTCGTATTAGAACAAATTTGGAATGACTTCGATAATTACATTATCTCCATCAACTACTGATTTGAATGTCTTAATACGCGCCCTATACAAAAACAGTTTTTTTCCTTCCTCATTTATGATTCCCGATACTTTAACCAGTTTTTTGTCTGCAAGAGCCTGAACTTTTCTATACACTGTACTGATTGGTATTCGTGTCTCCATGCTGATGTCGATAACGGATTTTTCTCTGTCAATTATTTGGGCAAGGATCATTCTACTGTATCTGTCTGCAATTATGCTCAAAATCTCCGCTTTTTGTTCTTCGTCAGTTACTTGTCTTCCTTTTTGTAAAACTTGCATGGTATAATATGGCGAATTTTTTATTTAATCAGTATGTACACAGTGTAATACATTGAAAACGTGTTCTTTATCATTCAAGGATACAAATTTACACTATGGCAAAAAGCAAGATGTCTGATAAGAGATCAGATTTTGGACATAATTGTAACGAATGGGGCGAAAAAACCGCCATAAACACTAGTGTTGTAAAAGCATACAAAATAATTGATGAATTAGAATAAATTGAAACAAACACTTTCGCTTGGAATTAATAAGAAATTATCATTTCTTGTATTTGCATCCACATTTGTTGCAATAATCATTGTAGCTATACTCAGCCTAAGTTTTGTAGAACAGATAATCCTGGATAATACGTCGACTAGTCTTTCAAGAGATTTGGAGATACGTGGTAATGCCATTGAGGACTTGTTTGGTGAGAGAATGGACCAGATACAAATTCTCTCATCAAATCCAATGATACAAAATCTTGTATCCGAACTGAACATCTCATCTAATCTTAAAGAGGAGGTAGTGGATACAAGGCGCCTATTTCTGATTGAAACTCGGGCGTTTCAGGAACTAATTGGATATTCAATTGGAGTGGAAGACGTGAAAATTTTTGGGAAAAACGATATGCCATATTTTTCACTCGTTACAATGAATGAAGATAATTCCATAATGAAAGAAAGATTCAAGAAAGGATTGCATGAGTCATTTGGGGAATTGGAGAAGGGTCCTAAGGGGCAAACAAAGATGATAATCTCCATACCAATCATAAATGATGCCTCCAAGTCTATTGGAGTAATTATTGTCAAGATGCGTACCGATTCAATCTCTAACATAATTTCCCAAAGCGGATTAGGAGATACAAACAAGTCATATCTTATAATTGATAAAACAGGTAATGCATACTCTGGACAAATCAGTAATGCCTCTGCAATGAGATGTTTTGAAAATGATGGTAGTGTGGGAGGGTTTTATGAAAGACTGGATTCCACTATCGCATATGGCACCTCATACTGTATGAATGAATATGGGCTGGTATTGATATCTGAAATTGACAGAGAAGAGATGATGTCCCCTGTTTTGGAATTTCAAAAAATGATTGTAATTTCAGGAATTGCAGTAACACTTGGCATGGTGTTTGTTGCATTAGTCCTATCTCGATTAATCTCTAATCCAATTATACGAATGAGAGATGCAGTAAATGAAATTCGATTAGGAAATTATTCTGTCAAGACAAATATTAAATCTTCAGATGAAATTGGAGATCTTTCTATTGCCGTAGATGACATGGCAAAGCAGATTCAAGAAGACATCATAACAATAAAGCAAAAGGATGAATTGATTAAACAACAAAAAGATGTATTGTTACAATTTGCAGATTATTCAGAAAGTTATTTTGTGGGAATTGTAGACATAATTGATTCTACAAAGATTGCGTCAAAGATGTCAGATCATCAAATGAGCAGGTTTTATGAAACATTTCTGAATTTGATGGCAAGTGTAATTAGAGATCATAATGGAATTGTGGCAAAAAATATCGGTGACGCATTGCTGTTTTATTTCCCTTCTACAAAAAGCGTAAATAAAGATGAGATTCACAAAGCAATGAATTGTTGTATAGAACTTTCAGAGGCACATGATAAGCTGAATCAAATTATGAGCGATGAAGATTTACCAAAATGTGATTATCGAATTAGTGCAACATATGGCCTTGTCAGAATAGCAAATATTGCAACATCATATGTAAATGACATCTTTGGACCTACAGTAAATAGATGTAGTAAAATTAACTCATTTGCCCCATATAACCAGGTGGTTGTAGGCGAGGCACTTTATGAAATAATAAAAATGAATAAAGATTATACCATAACGCTAATTCAGACAGATCCTGAAAGAAATGAAAACAATTTCAAAGTGTTTTGTGTGAGAAGGAATGTAATGGACAAGATTACTACTCTTGATAATCAAGGACAGTAATCAAAAGTAATTCTAAATATTGTTTAAACTATCACATTACATGACTAAAACACAAAGAGTTTCTGGGCGCGGAACATCTGTACGTGAGGCAGATGTGGAAGAAGCAAATTGGGCAGGAGAAAGTTTTAGAGAAGTACAGAAAGAACGACTACGCAAGGCAGGTGAAAATCTCACTATGCACTTGGGACGAGGTGTACGAACTGTAAAATCAGAAAACTTACCTTCTCCAAAAGAACATCCTTCAAGCAAAGGAATGACACGTACGACAGATAGAGGTACGTCCAGTCGTAAGAGTAGGGATATACGAAAACAATCTGCTACGGCATAGCTCTGGAATATTGGAAATGCAACATTAAACTCATTTCCATTCACAATTTTCTGATATGTAAAAAATTACAAATTTATCAAACAAACCTGAATTTCCTTCGTAAATGTGATAATGTATTATCACTCCGTTAGTATAACATTAGTTTAATCTTTTCTAGTAAACTTACTTTTAGTATCAGTCTTTTCAGATCTAGCTCGTCTGGTTTCATCATCAAATTTTTTTAAAAAATTGAAACTCCAAAAGGAAAACAAGAAAAGAGCCAGCTTAGAGTCCAATACAACAATCTAGGATGTGGTGACAAAACGACTAAAAAGAAAATGAAACAATATGATAGAATTATTGAAGCATTAAAGAAAACAAACCGAGTATTGATTGATTAATTATACAGTATCAACCTTAAAAAAAACTTCTAAGCATGAAGTTTGTGTTTAAGGTAGACAATATGGTTATTAACTAAGTTTTTACTTGTGTGTATTTTCATCATTACATGGATATTTCAAGAACACATCTTATTGAAGATCTAAATTCATCCATGGAAGGACAAGATGTTCTCTTTGGCGGATGGGTGGTTGATCTTCGAAAACTTGGTAAAATGGCATTTTTGACAGTACAAGATGTCACAGGAATATGTCAGGTAATTGTCAAAGGAGATTCCATGAATTTATTGGAAGGGTTGAACAGACAAAGCGTAGTAAGAATTTCAGGTAAAGTACAAGCAAGTAAGGCAAAAGATTTTGATTTCGAAGTATCAGCAATAGAAATTCAAGTTCTTGCAAAAGCAGAATATCCACTCCCTATAGACCCAATTGGAAGATTAGAGAGTGATATTGACAATCGCCTAAATTCAAGAGCATTAGATATGAGAAATCAAAAGACATCATCAATCTTCAAACTAAGAAGTCAAGTTTTGGCATCGATTAGAGAGACACTCATTAAAAGAAAATTCATTGAGATTAATACACCAAAAATTATCGGCAGCGCAAGTGAAGGAGGAGCAGATTTGTTTGGGTTAGATTATTTTGGAAAACAGGCATACTTAGCTCAGAGTCCACAGTTATACAAAGAACAAATGACAATTGGATTAGAGAGAGTTTTTGAAATTTCATCATTTTATAGAGCAGAAAAATCACATACAGGAAGACATCTGAGCGAGTTCACAAGTGTGGATATAGAGGCTGCAATGATGGACTATACAGATGTCATGGAGGTGTTAGAATCTATTGTGGTAGATGTCTTCAAGAACACATCGGAGAATTGTAAGACAGAACAAAAAGAAATTGGTTGTGAGATTAAAGTTCCAAATGCACCATTTGAAAGAGTGACATACAAACAGGCATTAGATGAATTGAGCAGTTTGGATATTAAGATAGAATTTGGAGAAGATTTGCAAGATTCACATTTACGTAGTTTAGGAGAAAAACATCCAGGATTTTTCTTTTTGACAGACTGGCCTATGAAGCTAAAGCCATTTTACATTCATGAAAAAGATGAGGATCCTACAATTTCACGTTCGTTTGATTTACAGTACGGATATCTTGAGTTATCATCTGGTGGAAGAAGACTACATGATCCAGAACAGCTAAGATCTAGATTAAAGGAACAAGATTTGGATCCTTCAAGTTTTGAAGAACATCTTAAAACATTTGGATGGGGAATGCCTCCACATTCAGGTTGGGGAATGGGATTAGATAGACTGATGACGGTATTAATTGGAATTGATAATGTACGTGAGGTAGTTTTGTATCCAAGAGATCCAGATAGGCTCAGACCATAAATTTTATAGAAAAAATTAGATTAAAAAAACAAACATTGGTGACAGAATTAGATATTTCACTAGATTGATTCTTGGAGATTAGAATGACAACTGAAGAACGTAGTAGGGCGGCAAAACTAGGTTGGATAAATCACGATCTAGCAGCTCTGAAACGAAGCTATGCATCGGTAAAAGGCTGGGAAACTAGAAGAAAGAACTGACGAATTATAATCGGCGGGTAATTTCTTTAGTAAACTCCTGTGTGGATTTTTCTCCACCAATATCTTTAGTGGTAATTCCAGATTTTATCAAATCTAACACAATTTCCTCAAGTTTTTTTCCAGCATCAACACAATCAGTATCATGATTTTTTGAGCCCAACCAGTCCATCATCATTTTTACAGATAAGATGAATGAAGAAGGATTTGCAATTTGCTTTCCTGCAATATCAAATGCAGCACCATGAACTGGTTCAAACAACCCAAAATTATCACCCAAATTGGCAGCGGGGGCCATGCCTAATCCACCTACAACTTGAGATGATTCATCTGACAATATATCACCAAACAAGTTTGTAGTCACGATTACATCAAATTCATGAGGAGCGCGAATCAAATTCATTGAACAGGCATCTACATACATTTGATCAAAACTAACATCAGGATAATCTTTTGATACTTCTTCACAACTTCTCGCAAAAAGACCATCAGTTATCTTCATGACATTGGATTTGTGGACACATGTCACACGTTTTTGTTGATTTCTTTCCGTTGCAGTCTCAAATGCATATTTGGCAATTCTTTTAGATGCTTTTGCACTAATTATTCGTAAGGCTACAGCAGTATCATCCACTTGAAATTCTTGACCTGTGTAAAGATCTTCTGTATTTTCTCGTACAATTACTAGATCAATATCATCACGTAAAGCAGGCGTGTTAGGATATGATTTTGCAGGACGTATGTTTGCATACAAATCCAATTTTTGTCTTAATGCAACGATTACATCCTTCGCACTTTCACCTACTGGAGCCTTCAAACATGCATCAGAGGATTTTATTGATTCAAAAACATCATCAGGTAATGCATTGCCAGTTTTTTCTAGTGCAGTATCTCCTGCAATAAGAGATTTAACATCAAATTTGACATTTAATTTGTCATGAATTTCATCCAAGATGGTTTTTACAGATTCAGATAATTCAGGACCAATTCCATCACCAGTAATTAACGAGATATTATACATACACAATCACCTAGAATATTGTAATGATTAAATCTTCTTTTCCTTTAGGAGATTTTTCAACATTATACGATTAATTCCATCAACCATAGCTTGGACACTTGTTGTAACAATATCTTCACCAACAGATTTGGACGAGATTATGCTACCCCTTGCATCTTCAACTTTTACAGTTACTTCACATAATGCATTAGCACCGCCAGAGATTGAATCCAATTTGTATTCCTTTAATCTAACCTCATCAGTAATTTGGCTTGTAATTTTCTGTATTGCATTTAATGCTGCATCAACAGGACCAACACCATAATCAGTTGCAGAGAATTCTTGTCCATCGATATTTAATTTTACAAATGCATAAGGCATCGTTCCTACACCAGTAGATACGGAGAATCCTGCCAATTGTACAATTCGTTTTAATTTATTCTCACCAATGACCTCATTTGCCATAGATAACAATTCAACTTCAGTTACCTGCTTTCCTTGGTCACCTAGTGCCTTTACTTTCTCCAAAATTTGCTTTGTTTGATCTTTATTTGGTTCAATACCGTATTCTTTGAGCATTGCATTCATACCATGAATTCCAGCATGTTTTCCTACCTGTAACCAACGTGTTCTGCCCACAATTTCAGGGCTAATTGGCTCATATGTCAAGGGATTATTCAATACACCATGAGTGTGAATTCCAGATTCATGACCAAATGCATTTTCACCAACAATTGCTTTATTTGGTTGTACAGACATTCCTGCTAATTTTGAGATATATCTAGAAGTTTCATAGATTAATTTTGTATTGATGTTTGTTTCCCATTTTTTCTCAAATTGTAAGCTGTTCAATGCCATAACAAATTCTTCTAAAGAAGCATTTCCTGCACGCTCACCAATTCCATTAATTGTAACATGTGCACATGAAGCACCAGATTGCACCCCAGATATAGCATTTGCAACAGCCAATCCAAAGTCATTGTGACAGTGTACACTAATTGGCAAGTTAGATACTTCTATTGCATCTTTTGTGATTTCTCCAATGTATTGAGGTGTTGAATAACCAACAGTATCTGGAATGTCAATTCTGTCAGCTCCTGCATTAGCAACTGCCCCGAATACTTTTTTCAAAAATTCTCTATCAGTTCTAGTTGCATCTTCTGCAGAGAATTCTACTTGTAATCCTCTTGATTTGCCATATTCAACTGCTTCAATTGCTTTTTCCAAAGCTTCATCACGAGACATTTTTAATTTATGTTCCAAGTGAATGTCAGAAGTTGCAATGAAAGTATGAATATAGTTTAATCCACAGTCTACAGCTGCATCAATATCTTTTTTGCTAGTTCTTGCCAATCCACATAATTCTGCGTTAAGACCTTCAGATACAATTAATTTTACACCTTTTTTCTCTCCATCAGATATAACAGGAAATCCAGTTTCAATTGCGTCAACACCCAATTCATCAAGTTTTTTTGCAATGTTTAATTTTTTTTCCGGAGATAATGAAACTCCTGGAGATTGTTCTCCATCCCTTAATGTTGTATCAAAAATTCTAATGTTCATGTTCTTCACGCTCCAATGCAGTAATTCCAGTTCGTGCCATTTCTTTGATGCCAAATTTCTTTGCCAAATCTTCAAATGCAGATATTTGATGAGGAGTAGCAGTCATTTCAACGATGATTGATTCTTTTTTGGCATCGTGAATTTTTGCAGAGTATGCACTTGCTAATTTGTTAATTTCCATGCTATCTTCAGGTTTGCTTACTTTAATCTTAAACATTACCAACTCTCTATACACAGAGTTATTCACATCTAACCTATGAACCTCAATTGTATCGATCATTTTGTCAAGTTGTTTGACAATTTGTGTGATTTTCTTCTCATCGCCGATTGTAGTGATTATCATACGAGAATATTTTTTGTCTTCAGTTACACCTACAGAAATACTATCAATGTTAAAGTTACGTGATCTAAAAAGATGAGTTACCTTAAACAATATTCCCGGTTTATTTTCTACTCTGATTGATAATATTGCCCAAACCATTTCTATCACACTATGAAGGTAAGATCATGTCCTTTAATCCAGTTCCAGGTGCAACAAATGGCAATACATCTTCTTCAGGATCAATTGGGATATCAATTACAGTTGCAACATCACTACTTAATCCAGCCTTGATTGCTTTTTCAAGTTCGTCCATTGATTGAGCACGAATTCCTTGTGCACCATATGATTCAGCTAATTTAACATAATCAGGACATTTTTTCAAATCAACACCAACCATACGGCGGTCATAGAAAGTTCTTTGCCATTGGGCAACCATTCCCAAAGTATAGTTATTTATCAAAAATACAATTACAGGTAAATCTTCCAAAACAGAAGTTGCTAGTGAATTTTCTGTCATGTTAAAGCTACCGTCACCTGCAATGTCAACAACAGGAACGTCAGGACGTGCAGTCTTTGCACCAATAGCTGCAGGGAACCCCCACCCCATAGTTCCAAGACCAGTGGAACTAAAGAAAGTTCCAGGATGAATCGCATCAAAGAATAATGATGCCCACATTTGATGTTGTCCTACTTCAGTTGTTACAATAGATTCCTTTGGAAGTAATTCTCTTAATTTTCTAAGGATTTTTGCGGCACCCATTTCTCCAGGATGTAATTTTAAATTTTCACGCCAATATTGTTTTACTTCTTTAACATGTTTTAACCAAGGATTATCATCAGTAACCCGTACTGCTTTATCCATCAACATTTTTCCAAGTATACGTAATGAAGCACGAACATCACCTACTACGGCTACAGAAGTGGTCTGATTCTTTCCGATTTCAGCAGGATCCACATCCATATGTATAATCTTCAAGTTCTTTTCAAATTCTTCAAATGTTCCAACAGAACGATCTGAGAATCTAGTACCAATTGCCAAAACACAGTCAGCTTCAGTCATTAATTTATTAGCTTCAGCATGTCCATGCATTCCAATTGGACCTAATGACAATGGATGATTTTCAGGAAATGCACCTTTACCCTTGAATGTAGTGACTACAGGAATCATCAATAATTCAGCTATTGATTGTAATTCTGCAAATGCTGAAGAAATTATCACACCACCACCAGCAAGGATTATTGGTTTCTGTGCAGAAAGTAATAATTCAACTGCACGAGCAGTATTTGCAATATCAGGATCAGCCCATGGATGATAACCAGGAATACGTACTTCATCAGGAAATGTAAATTTACCTTCGTTTTGTTGAACGTCTTTAGGAATATCTAACAATACAGGTCCGGGTCTTCCAGTTTCTGCAATGTAAAACCCTTGTTTTACGATAGTTGGAATTTCTTCAGGAGTTCTAGGTTGATATGAATATTTTAATGCAGGATTTGCCATTCCGATTATATCACTTTCTTGAAATGCATCTCGCCCAATCATTGCAACAGGAACTTGTCCAGTAACAGCAACCATCGGTGCAGAATCTGCTTGTGCAGTTGCAATTCCAGTTAACAAGTTAGTTGCGCCAGGTCCAGAAGTTGCAAAACATACACCAGGTTTTCTACTAACTCTACCAAAACCATCTGCCATATGTGCGGCAGATTGTTCATGTCGTACCAAGATATGACGAATGTTACTTTTTCCTAATTCATCATACATAGGAAGGTTTGCACCTCCCGGTAGACCGAAGACTTCCTTTACTCCTTCTTTTTCCAATGCTTTCATTAGCGCTGTAGCGCCGATCATAGTTTCACTCATTTTATTATTATCACTCATAATCCTAATTTAAAACGTGTAAATTGGATTTAATTTACAGCAGCAGGTCAACTAGCAATGAAATACCAAAAGTGCTAATTGTTGCTTTTTGTTGCATTAGTAAATTCAAAATTAAGGGATTCACCTATAAAGATTCCTTTTTGACAATTGGTATAACATGTCTGAACAAGAAGAGATTATAAAAATTATAGAAACATTTTTTGAGATTGGAAAATCAAAAAAATTGGAGAATCTGAAAGACATTCAGATTAATGATTCAACATTTTCGAGTTTTAGTGATGTACCACCATATGATCTAAAAGATTATGCCACTACAATTGCATTAGAAGAATTAAGATTTGTCAGTATTTCAGATTATGATTATAAGATAAATAATGTAAAAGTAAGTGTTTTTGGAGAAACAGCAGTGGTTGCATTAGAGTTGATACAGAAGGGAATGTTAGTGGATACTCAAAAGTATACAGGAGAGCATATAACAATTAATGGCCGAGCAACATTCGTATTAATAAAAAAACCTACATGGAAGATTATTCACATCCACTTATCAAAATCCGGCAATTAATTTTGTTTTTTTGATTTTGTCTTAAAATTATTTTTTGGTCTGTTGTTTTGTTTTTGATTTGGGCTGTTATTTTGTTTTTGATTTGGTCTGTTGTTTTGTTTTTGATTTGGTTTATTATTTTGTTTTTGATTTGGTTTACTAGATAATTGTTTATAGAGTGTAAATGCTTGTTCTGCATTATTAGTTCCATGTACAATTGAATTTACCGCCTTAATCATTGCTACAGGGTTATCAGATTGCCAAATGTTACGTCCCATATCTACACCAACAGCACCAGCCTTTAGTGCATCGTATGTTAATTTCAGAGCATCTTTCTCAGGAATTTTTTTACCACCTGCAATAATTATTGGGACAGGACACGAATTTACAACTTTTTCAAAGTTTTCACAGTAGTATGTTTTCACAATATGTGCACCTTGTTCAGCTGCAGTTCTACATGCAAGAGATAGATATCGTGCATCTTTAGTTCCTATTTCTTTTCCAACTGCAGTAACAGCTAATACTGGAATTCCATATTCTTCAGCCTCATTAACAAGTTTTCCAAGATTTACAATTGTTTGATATTCATATTTTGAACCAACGAAGACAGACATTGCTACTGCAGAAACATTTAGTCTAATTGCATCTTTGATACTAACTGTGATATCTTCTTGAGAAAGATCTTCACCAATTATACTAGTTCCACCAGATACACGCAATACTATAGGTACAGGATAATCAGGGCTAACAGATGTTCTCAATGCACCACGAGTAATCATTAATGAATCACAGTGTTTTGCTAATGGAGTGATAGTTTTTTCCAAATCTTCTAGTTTCTCAGTAGGACCTAGGAAGTAGCCATGATCAACTGCAAGCATTAATGCTCTGTTGTCAGCAGGAGAGATTATTCTTGCAATTCTATTTTTTAAACCCCAGTCCATTTTCTTATTTTGTTGAAAAAAAATTGCCTTTCTTAAGCCTTTCTTAATTTTCTATAATTATCTTCATTGCATTGTCACCAGTTTTTGCATGTTCAAATGCTTTTTGTGACTCGTCTAACGAATATTTGTGCGTGATAAGAGATTTGACATCAACACTTCCTGATGAAATCAGATCAAGTGCATTTTTTGTATCAGTGTCAGATGCAGCATAGGTAGTAACAATGTTAAGTTCCTTGGAGTAAACTACACTCATATCAATCTCAGTAGTTGCACCTTTACTTGGTACACCAAACATGACAACAGTTCCACCTTTTCTGACAAGTTTAATTGCATCTTGAAATGCATGTAGGCTACTTGTAGCTACAATTGCAATATCAACTCCTCCAAAAGTATCAGTGTTAATTTTTGTTATTAATTCAGGATCATCAGATCTAATCGCAGAAACATCAAATTTTTTTACAAAGTCTAATCTAAAATCATTCAAATCCATACAGAATATTTTTGAAAATTCAAATGATTTTGCAAGTAGGACATGCATCATCCCAGTGGGACCAACTCCTAGAATTGCGATAGTGTCATTTTTTTTATATTTGAATTTTGACCAAGCACGAACACAACATGCAAGAGGTTCAATTAATGCTGCTTCTTCATATGAAACATTATCAGGTAGTTTAAGAACGCCACCATGAGTGACATTCCATTCTGGTACAATATAATTATCAGCTAATCCACATGGATTAAGATTTGATTGATAGTATTCTTTACACATGGTTTCATTTCCATGACTGCATTCATGGCAATCTTTTGAATAACATGCAACATGATGGTGAGTAAATACTCGATCACCAATTTTATAATCAGATACAGCATTGCCAATTTTAATAATTTCGCCAGCAGGCTCATGCCCCAATCTCATAGAGGGTTGACCATATTTTCCAAATACTTTTTCAACGTCAGAACCACAAATTCCACATGATTGCATCTTTATGAGTAATTCACTTGGTCCAATTTCAGAAATTTCGAGAGATTCTATTTCAACTTTGGAATTACCTTTTACTACAACAGCTTTCATGATGGTTAGTGAACTTCTCTATATTTATACGCCGAGGATTTTTTTGAGCATTACTCTATAATCGACTTCAGATTTTTCACTTCCAGATGCCGGAAGAGCAAATACCAAAGGAGTTGATTTTTCAGCACGTAATTTTGTCAATTTATCATTGATTTGTTCAGTTAGATCGTCACTAACAAGAACAAGACCAACTTCAGAATCATTGTATAATTTTTTGATTTCCTCAAAGGCAGTATCTGATGAATCTACAATTTTTCCCTGAACACCTGCAAGTTGGAAGCTTGTGACAAATACTCGGCTTCCAACAGTTACTACCTTCATTAAATCTGACTTTTAAGACATGCAATTTAACCGTTTCAAAAAATTCAAAAATTAGCAATACAAGTAAGACTATGGACACTCCAAAAGAGATCGATTCAGTATACTGGGATGAAAAAAATAAGTCATGGAATACAAAACTTGTCCAAGTTGAAGAATATCATGGTTTTACAGAATGCAGATATTGCCACATGCCAATGTCACATAATGTTAAGACTGAAGGAGAATTCAAAGTCATTTATGTAAAATGCGGTTGTTCTAGAAGTTAGCTACAGTTTTTGATACAGATAAATGCAATTTCTTGAGTTCCGTCCATACCATGTCTGTTAGGAACAATGCCTACACGGTATCGCATGTCTTCATCATACTCAATATCAAATTGAGTTGTAAGAGTAACTGCTTTTTGTGGTTCAAGATCTACTAGAGATAGTTCACTTTCACCATAACCAACATGTATTGGGCTAGAACGTTTGTCTGAATCATCATACAAATGTAATTGACCGCCAGTAAATCTAACAACCTCTGTACCTTTGTTCTCAGCAGTCACTTGAATTTGGAAATATGTGTGAGCTGGTTTTTCATTAGACGCTTCAATTAATCCTCTATCAATTTCAGCTTTTTCCGCTAGCTTAAACTCTTTAGTTTTTGCAAGAAAGTCAAAATTTGCCACATATTGTATATCGAACATCACATCACCAACTTGAACAGGTTCACCAAATGAAGAAACTTTGACGTCGGTCAAAACTTCAAAAGAGTAAAAATGAAAGGAAACAGCAAGTACAGCAATTATTCCTGCAACTACAATAATTCCACCGATTCTGACCAATTTAGTTTTGTTTTAGATTATTCAACAATGACTGTACCTTCCATCCAAGGATGAACCATACAGAAGTAAGGATAATTTCCTGAATCAGATAATGTTATATCAAAACTTGCGTTTGCCATGATTAAACTTGTGTCAAATGCACCATCTGGACCATCTGCAGCAGTACCACTTGTTGCAGTATGTGGTGCGGTATCAGTATTTGAAAAAGTCACAGTACCACCTGCAGAAATTGTTGCAGTTGTAGGAGAATAACAATTAGGTTCGCATCCAGGTGCACCAGAACCTGCTACAGGTTCAATTGTGATAGCCATGGGGGCTTTGGCTGCGGCAGCGGCTGCTTTTTCAGCGGCTGCTTT
>CAZEES010000006.1:0-45664 GCA_964511265.1 uncultured Candidatus Nitrosopelagicus sp.
TGCTATGGTAAAATACTACGGTACATCGACAAAGTTACTTGACTATGAAACCCCCAAAGACTTTGAGAAAAGATATTCTACGGTCATAAAGTCAACGTCAAAGCATATTGAACAACTTCTAGACGTACTGGCAAAAAAGACTGGCAAGAAGTCATCTCAAACGAAACAGGAATATAGTCAATACTTGATGATGGAGATTGTAAATCGTGCGGTTACAACAGTCTTTGAAAAAAGACACTGATTACAATACCTCTATAATCATTGTGCCCTTGGTTTGCGGGTTTTGAAGGAGACTGACCAAGTCTCTAGGTATGTCACTGGATGCCTTGTCGCAATTGATAGCGATAGTACGGGAGCATGTGAATGCACTCTTACGAAGTACTATGTCGCTAACATGCTTTAGCGTAAGCTTCTCAGAACCATGACCCTCAATCTTAAAGGAAAATTTTCCCACTTTAAGAGTAAATTTGATTTTTGATTTAGGATCTCGAATCTTCTTTTTCATCTTCTCAGGTAAATCAATGCAGGAAATGTTGGAATTTACGCCTACAATACAATCTCCTTGCTGCGTGAGCTCATCATCTTTTGTAATCTCTAACGTCTTCTCATGAAGTGATAAAACGTGCTTATGCCCTGTAAATGGAATCTCTAATTTCATGATATTTTCAAAATTTTGAGACATAAATATTCGATTTGCCATAATTTATTGTGGATTTAAAGGCTGAATCACTACTAAATGGTAAAAATTTGGTATTTTTGGCTACATCCATGGCTGATGGCTCGCCTCAGGTAACTCCTGTTTGGGGTGACTTTGAAGATTCGCACATACGAATCAATACTGCAGAGGGACGATTAAAACACAAAAACATACTTCGTGATCCTCGGGTTGCAGTTTCTGTTGTTGATTCGAACAACCCTCTAGATATGACCTCAATTAGAGGCAAAGTTGTCGATATTATCCCTGATTATGACTACAAACATGCAGACTTTCTGACAAAACAATACATGGGCAAAGAAACGTATCCCTTCAAACGACCTGGTGAAAAAAGAATTATACTAAAAATTGAACCTGAAAAAATATTTGTTCTTCCTGAACTTCCTATGAACGACGACTAGCAAAAAAGGATATTTCTTAATTCGAATTTAGAAACATTACTTATCTAATACCGTAGGCTTTAACATTCCTTAAAGGATATGATGTCATAATATGGGCATGAAACCCAATGAAAATAAGAACGGATTTTTCTCAAACTCAAAACCACAACAAATTCCAAAGTTTTGGTATCCTTTAGTTGCCGGAGTGGTTGGTATTTGGATATTATTTAACATAATTTGGGGGGTTTAGCTCTCATGACTGGATCAAATTAACTGCCCATGTTGTAATGGGTAATGTGGGTGTTTTGACCTTTGGTTTGCATATGTACGAACAAATGTTCAACCCCCCCTGTTTTTTGGCATTTCTGAAAAATTCGTTTATTCGTAAATTGCAAATCATATCTGGGGGGTTTAGCTTTTACGAACAAAATAGATTTTTTATGATTAAAACGTCTTGATCAAAAATCTGTTTGTTTTTTCACTCATTTCTATAATTTCTTCTAATGCTTTGAAGAAAGATGGTTGGTTTAGCTGTTCTGGTTTATCTAAAACGATGTAAACCCCCACCTTTTTCTTTCCATCTTCGTCTAAAAATTTACCAACTGCCTTAATTGAATAACAAAAATCATCTACCTTTTTCTTAAAGTTGTCTTGCTCGGTTTCATTTAGTTCCCTAAACCTAATCAACTGTTTTGTTTTCATTTCAATTTTTATTCCTATGACCAGGATGTTTTCTTGGCCCTTTGGTTCAAAGACTTCTGTATCATTTCCTAGCCCATCTGAATTATTTATTACAATTTTGAATGTGGCATCTTCTGATTTGGCCTGATTGAAGTCATAATTTTCATGTATTAACCATCGCTCCACATTGTCTCTTAGACGTGACATGCTGAACAAAATCATTCATGATATAACTAGTTTAACACGTTCAAATTAACAATATTTCTAAACTCGAATTTAGAAACATTTAGATATTTACACTGTAATCTTGCTCGTAAACTCCAGTTGAAACTAATGAAATATTTACAATAATGTTAATTACAGTTAAAATAATTCCTACCCATAAACATTTTTTTGCTTTTTGAGGATCGTCTCTTCTTATTGCAAAATATGCGATGATTCCGCCAATTAATCCAAAGAAAATTGGAACTAAATACCATGCACGTGAGCGAATTTTATCCGGATACATTGTTATCGTTGAAATTTTTTCTACTATTTACTTTTTGCAAGCTTTTTCTGTATCTGTGTGATCTCTACCTCCACCGTCTCTAGTGGATCTTCTGCTACATTTCGTTTTATTGAAAACATCTTTGGTTTTTCAAAGTCTTCTGTACAATCCGGACATGCATATACTAATACTCGATGTTCATTTGGTGCCTTTGGGTTTGATAATCTTGGATAATATACCAATCTTGCACCACAATCGACACAATATCTGTTAGCCCTTCTAATTCTGGCCAATGTAAACCTCCTGCATACTTTATCTAATGGATCCAATATTAGATCGATCCTGTCTAACGATCTAAACTAAAAACGTGCAAAAAATCATCTAACTGATTTTGGAGATTAGAAAGCGCCGCCCATCAGACTTGAACTGATGACCAATCGATTAACAGTCGAACGCTCTACCACGCTGAGCTAGGGCGGCACTTGGATTTTTTCAAGCAAAATGCGATTTAATCCTTCCGACGAATTATTTTGGATTAAATTTTGTGAAAAAATCAGCAATCTCGTCTGAATGTTTTTCCACAATACTCACAATTTCCATATGCTCTTCGGCACTTGGTTCTCTTTTATGATAAACTTGAAATGCACTAAGTGCTGAGCCAACCATCTCTCCTACAAAAAAACCACACAAAAAATCGCCTGTATTCTCACATTTCCAAACATCGCCAATTCTAGGAGATGCACCTGCATTTCTGTATAATCCTAATGTCTCTGTAACTAATTTCTCAGTCTGTTCTTTGAATTCGTTGTCTAAGGTCAATTATGTTCTAATTAGTTTTCGATACCCTTTTTCTTTTCAAATTTGTAGACTCCATCTAAAAATACGCGGTGATCTTTGTTTTTTACTCTTGAACCGGTCTCAATTTCTGCTGCAGTCTGTGAAACATCTGTCAATACATGACCTGTGATTATTATATCATCACCTTTTGGAACAACTTTTGTTTCTCCCCAAATGTTTGTTTTTCTTGCAGCACGTTCCCCTTGAAAGTTTTCAATTAGAACTGTTTTTCCTTCAACTTTAATGTTAATTGGAAAGTGTGAAAACACAATCTTCATTTTAATTGTATAACCTTCAACAACTCCTTCGCAAAGATTTCTGATTAATGAGCGTGAAGTATTCATAATTGCACGGCTCTTGTCTCGTGTACCTTGTGCTTTGAATAGAACTTTACCGTCTGCAACATCAATTGTCACTGGAATTTTTTTGAAATTTTTGTAAGTCTTTCCAAGTGGTCCTTGTACTGTTACAATTGGTTTGTTGTAAGTTACTGTAACTCCCTCTGGAATCTCTAATTCAGTTGCTAGTTTTTCTAATTGCTCAGTAGACATATCCTATCAAAAATCCTCCTAATCCTTTGTTGGATGCTTCGTGATGTGACATCACTCCTTGATTTGTTGTAACTATTAGCATGCCTCTGTTAAATGATGGAAGGTATTGTTTTTCCCATTCCAAATACTCATCTTTTTTAACTTTGAATCTTGGGCTAATTGCACCACATTTTGTAATCTTTGCTAATAATTCTATTTTGAATTTTCCACCTCTGTTATCTTCAGTTCTTTCGTAATCTTTGATGTATCCATCTTTCTTCAGTGTACTCAACACCTCTGTTCCAATTTTAGACGTTGGAAGAACAATACATTCTGATTTTCTTCGAGCTTCCGTATTGTAAATTGTCACAAATAGATTTGCTAATACATTCATTGCTGGCATATCATATCACCTTAATTTTTTAAATCCTAGAGAAATTGCAACTTCTCTGAAACATTGTCGACATAAGTGTAAGTCATATTTCTGAATAGATACGTAACATCCGCATCTTTTGCACCATCTTGCACCGCGTCCAAACTTTTTTTCGTTTTTTGTTCCTGGAACGCTTTCAATTCTAGGTGTAAATCCTGTTCCTCTATCTCCATATGATCTATCTTTTGCCATCAGTAAACACTAACTCCGAATTCTTTTGTAAGATATTCCTTTGCTTCATTTGGTGAAATTCTATGGTGTTTCCCAACACTTGCTTTGTGTTTGCTTCTTGTTGTAATAGAAAATCCTGGTCTTGTTAATCTAACTGTAATATCTAATCCTAAAATTCCAATCTTTGGATCATATTTGATTCCCGGAATGTCAATATGTTCTAAAATTCCAAATGATAGGTTTCCCATGTTGTCAAAAGAGTGACCATTCACTCTGTTTCCTTTTGCTTCAAACAATCTTTTTAGTAATTCTTTTCCTTCATTGCCTCTAATTGTAACTGCAGCTCCTATTGGTTCTCCTTTTCTAACCCCCCAGTCTCTATGTGCTTTTTTTGCTGGCCTTTCGTTAACTTTTTTACCAGAAATTTGTCCCAAGGCTTTTTTAGCAATTTCTACTGCATCGCCAGATTTACCAAGCCCCATGTTTAGAACAACTTTCTCTAGTTTGATTTCTTTCATTACGTTTTGTGTTTCTTGTGCCATAAAATCACCTAATCTTTATCACCGGTTCGTCTTTACCAATTGGCATTACCAGTCTAGCTGGAATCTCAATCTGTCTGTCATCTAATGTAATGTCAATACTTTTTGGAATACTGAATGTTCCTTCTTTAATCTCATCTATCTTTCCAATTTTTCCTGCGTTAACACCTTTTATGATTAAACAATTCATTCCTTTTTCTAATTTAATTACTTCAAGAATCTTTATCTCTGGTATTTGTAATACGCATGTGTCTCCAACTGATACTTGGGTACTATCATCTAACAATGTTTTACCATCATGAAAACCAAGTTGTGTTTTTCCATTTTTGACAGTGGTCTTTGATTTTACAAGTACGAATTTTTTTGTTTTTTCAGCATCATCAATCTCGATTGGTTTTAGTAATGTTCCATTTTGTGGTACTAGTCTGTATGTTTTATTAGAACCTTCTAACTCTACCACGTCCATTAAACCCACTCCATGATGTAATGATTTTTTAATTTCTCCGTCTACTTTGATCTTACCTGAGTAGATAGCGGATTTTGCCTCTCTTAGGCTAGTGACAATCTTCAGTGTATCTCTTAGAAATACCGAAATTGGTATGGATGCATTCTTTCCATGAGTTCCTGGTTTTACTGTAACGACAAATCGCTTGTCTTTTCTGGTAATTCCCCAGAAAAGTGGTGCCATCTGTCTTTTGAGTTTCTTACTACCTGCAATCTTTACCATTATTCTTCACTATCTCCTTTCTTTGTTTTGGTTTTTGTTACTTTTTTTGTATCTTTCTTTTCTTCTTTTACTTTTGGCGCTTCTGTTTTTGGCTTGTCATCTGCTCTTGCAGCTGTTGCCTTCTTTCCTTCTAACTTGTTAATTCTCCATTTATCGCCTGAATTTAATCCTGTCAAAATTATGTTTGTTGTATGAACATAAACATCAAATTTCTCTCCTTTCAGTTTCTCTTTCTTTACACCTTCAATGTTTACTCCTCTATCTGGAATGGAAATCTTTATGACTTTACCATCCACTCCTGCAAATTCACCTCTAACAATGCTTACAGTATCTCCTTCTATGATTCGAACACTACGTTTACCATATTTTTTTCTCAAATCTTTTGAAAGTGTACATGATAATTGTTTACTTGCTGTCTGCATAGCTGCATAGTAGATTTGTTGATTTCTTGTTTTTCTTGGAAGTGACGATCTATTCATTTTATACCACCATTTTTGCCAAATTTGCTACTCTTGGCCATTTTTCTGTAACTTCTGATGCAACTGGACCTTTGATGTCGGTTCCTTTCATTTCGCCTTCAGGTGTGATTAAAACTCCTGCATTGTCTTCGAATTGAACTCTAACCCCGTTTGGTCTGTGAACTGCATATTTTTGTCTAATTATTACTGCGCCGTGAATTTGTTTTCTTAATTCTGCTGGTCCCTTTTTAACAACAACATTACAAAAGTCTCCTACAGATGCTGCAGGAAGTCTTGATGTTCTTGTTTTGTGTTGATGTACATTTACTATTTCAATAATTTTTGCGCCTGAATTATCTGCACATGTAATACGTGCACCTACTGGAATTGATCTTGTAATGTATGGCTTGAAGTCTTCTACTCCTTTACCACCTTTACTACGTGCTCCGCCCATTATTCTTTAACCTCCACTACTACAAATGACACTGACTTGGCTAGTGGTCTGCATTCTGCAGCGACAACAATGTCTCCTTCATTCACTTGTAAGTTTGATGGCACGTGTGCATGGATACTGTTCTTGCTTCTTCCATATCTTTTGAATTTACTAAAGTATACTGGAGCCTCTTTTTGAAGTACTACGGTATCTTTTCCTTTTGCTTTAACGACTTTGCCCTCAAATAATTTTCCACGAACTGGAAGTGTTCCATTGAATGGATTTTTCTTATCTCCTTCCCGTGGTTCTTCTTTTGGTGCCTTTACTTTAATTCCGATATCTCTTGTCATACTAACATCTCCAATCTTTCGTGAGGTCTTTTGCTTAATTTAGTTGAATCAGTTTTAACAATGCCATCATTGTTACTTAATTGACAAATATCTTTTGGAATATTCTTCTTTCCATCTTTGGTATCTAGTGTAATCATGTTCTTAGTTTCCATGATAACTTTGCCGCTAATTCCAACAATTTCTTTGTTCTTTGAACCTGAAATTGTTACATCTTGTCCAATCAAATCAAATTCAGATGTTGTAATTAGTTTCATTGTTTTTTAACCTCATTCAGTCTTGTTAAAAGCCTTGCAACCTCTCTCTTGACTTTTCTTATCTTTCCAGTCTCTTTTCTGAGTGTTCCTTTGGCATTTTCAGTTCGTAATTTCGACAATTCAGTTTTCATTTGTTCTACTCTATCTTTCAGATCTTTTTCGTTTAATTCTCTGATTGATTTCATCTTTAACATACCCATTATTTCATCTGCTCCTCTTCATCTTCCATTGTATCTGGCATTTCTTTCATCTTTTCTTCTTCAATTTCGACTATCTCTGATTCTGACTGTGCCTTTGCAAGTGCATCGTCGGCCTCTTTCTTAATTCGCATTTCTTCATCTTTTTCTGCTTGTGTCTTTCCTTTCATTTCAAATTCTGGAACTAATTTTTCTTTTCTTGCAATTCTGATTCTAACTCCAATTAATCCCATAGGTGTCTCGACATGGGCTATATCTTCTGCAACTATGACATCTGCATGGTGTCCTGCTCTTGGCAAAATTCCTTGTGAATGTTTCTCGAATGCAGATCTGTCTCCTCTTAACTTTCCTGAAATTGTAATCTCTACGCCCATTGCACCTCCTTCCATAATTTGTTGAATGGTCCACATTGTTGCTCGTCTAAATGCAGTTCCTCTTTCAAGATGAGATGCCATCCTGTTACACATTACTTCTGGAGATAATTCTGGTTTTGTAATCTCTTCAACTGCAATCTGTGGATTCTTTAATCCAAAGTCTGATTCTAATTTTTCTGTTAGTTCTTTGATTCCTGTTCCTTTTCTACCAATTACGATTCCAGGTCTAGTGACATGTAGTACAACTCTGGTTCCAGTCGGTGTCTTTGAAACCTCTGCATTTGAAAATCCTGCATCCTTGATTTTTGCTCTAAGATAATCTTTCAACAACATCATGTTGTAGTTGTCTTTGATTACATTTTTCACTGCTGACATCTCTAAAACTCCTGTGCCACTAACTCGACGTGAGTCATTACATCATTTTTTGCTGTTGCACGACCTTGTGCTCTTGGAATGAATCTTTCAATAACAACGCCTTTGTGCGTTGTTGCATTTATGATTTTTAATCTATCCATATCCATTCCTTTGTATTCTGCATTTGATTCTAAATTATCTAATAATTTCAAAAATTCTCCAGCTGTTTTTTCTGGGTATCTCCCTGACATTACTCCTGGGTCACTTCTATGTCCGACTTGATTTTTGAATCTTCTAAATGGTATTGCTCTTTCTTTTGCAATTACGCTTAGCATGTAATCTCTTGCCTTTTCAATTGTAAGTCCTTTGATTGCAGTTGCAGTTTCTCTTGCATGTTTATGTGAAATTTTCTTTTCACGAATTGAAGCACGAACATGCTTTGTCGAATCAAAATTTTGAAATGCGTAGTTGTATCTTCCCATTTTAATCACTTTAGTGGCACATACAAACTAGATCTTGATGCTCCTACACCTGGTGCTCCATGATTCACTCTCTTGTTTGTAATTGCGTATTCTCCTATGTAATGTCCGACCATTTCTGCTCCAATTCCTATTGGTTTGAATTCTTTTCCGTCAAAGACGTTGATTGTTACTCCTATCATGTAAGGTAAAATTATGAGGTCTCTTTGATGTGTTTTGATTGGATTTTTATTTTTTCCTTCTCTTGCTTCTTTAATTTCTGCAATCAATTTCTTTTTGTTATCTGAAAGTCCTCTTTTCAGTGATCTTCTTTGTCTAGAATTGAGTAATGTGAATAATTCGTCATTAGGAATTTTCTGTAATTCTTCTGCAGACTTTCCTTTGAAGCTAAATACCTTGACCATTTCTATATCTCCCCTTGCAAAATTCTGATTTTATGAGCCATTTATACCAATCACATCATTCCTACTTTGTTTGCCAAGTCTCTTGCTTTATCTGGGGAGTTAAATTTAACAAATGCCTTTTTTCCATAAATTGTTCTTGCTGTCTCTATATTGGTTGCGTCTTCATTGTACAGTGTTTTGACGGCCTCGATGATTTGTGGCTTTGTTGCTTCTTTTTCAACTAAAAAGCAAATTTTTTGTTCATTTTCTACTAATGCGTACGTCTTCTCTGTAATGTATGGTCTTAGAATGATTTTGGTTGCAGTTTCTACGTTCATTTCAATGTCACCATTAATTCAAGATGTCGTGATTTAATTTCTGCAATTTCTTCAATTGCTTTCTTTGAAAATACTGTTAATCTAATCATTGTTCCACCTGGTGCCAAATTAAGAACGCTAAGATCTTTTGCGGTACACACCTCAACTCCTGGAATTGTTCCTGCAGCTTTTGTAATATTGTCTGCTTTTGATACCACAAACAATGCACTTTTTCCTACTTTTGAGACTCTGCCTCTTAATGCAACTTTACCGGTTCGTCTTTTTCTAGTCCTTAATCTATCCACATCTTGGGTTATCTTCAAGTCGTCTAGAACTTGGGTCAATTCTGAGGTCTTTGAAACCTTCTCAATATCATCTGAAATTACTAGTGGGAATGTGTCTATTCCTTCTACTTTGTGTCCTCTGTTCTCAACTAATTCTTTTGATGCAGTTGCAGCAATTGCTGAACACAATGCAAGTTTGTTTTCTTTTTTGTTTAGTTTCTTGTAAATCACCTTGTTGGCTTTTGGTGGATGTGCCTGTCGCCCACCTCTAGTTGAGGCAACTTCTCCTGCTTGTCCTGCTCGTCCACCGCCCCCGCCTTTAATTTTTGCAATTCTTGCAACGCCTCTACCAGTTGGTGGGTCGTTTGAATCTGCAACAACTTCCATTCCTGCAGTTGGTTTTGTAGAGTGTTTTTGGAAACCATGTGATTCTAAATTGATGTATGCTTTGTGAATTAATGTTCGATTTAGTTCTGTCTCAAATACACTTGGCAGTTCAATCTCGCCATCTTTCTTACCATTGATTGTCAAAACAGTGCTTTTCATTAAATTACAACCTCCAACACATTTGGTTTTACAACTTTCTTTGGTTCATTTCTAATTTGTTTTCTAAGTTTGATTAGTCTTCTGTATGTTCCTGGCACTGAACCTTTCACAATTATGAAATCACCATTAACATTTCCAAAGTGTTTGAAACCTCCGTCTGGATTTATTCTGTATTCTTCTTTCTCCGTATTACTCATCACCATAATTCTTTTATCATATTCAATTCTTTGATGGAATCCTGTTTGCCCTGCTCTTGGAACTGTATACATGACACTTTGTGGTGATATTGGTCCTAACGAACCAATCTCTCTGACTGTCTTTCTTGATTTGTGTTGTTTTCTTTTTGCGCCCCATCTGTAAATTACACCTTGCCATCCTTTTCCTTTTGTAATTGCTGCTGTGTCTACATATGTTCCATTTTCAAAAACTTCGTCCACTTTGACAGTTTTTCCTAAAAGTTCCTTAGTAAATGCAAATTGTTTTGGTATGTCTCCTCCCTCAACTTTAACCTCGAAAATATATGGTTTTTTCATTTCAAGATTAACATCTTCTGGAGTTGTTGTGACTATTGCAAAAATCTCTTTAATTTTCCTCAAATGTTTTTCTGCTTCATCAATTGGAGTTCCTTCTGTTTTAATTTTTAAATTATTTTGTACATTTTTTGGTAAATCTTTTGCAAATGAATCAAATTCTGCATTTCTTGTATGATTAGTATCTACTGAATAGCCTCTAATTCCGACTATTGTAATTGGAGGTGTTGCAATAACCGTTCCAAGTGTAACTAGTTGTTTTCCATGACTTGGTGTATGTTCTCTATCATCAATACTGACTAGCTGTACACATCCTGCTTTGTACCCTGCATGAGCAAGTAATCTTGGCTCTTCACTGTTTATTTGTGGCCATCCGCGAATTCTAGCTTCCATGCTTTTGGCACGTCCCCTAGGAGAATATGCTAAGCTTCCTCTTCTTGGCTGACTACGTTTTCTATGTCCCATGGATAAATGAAAAGTGTCGTTAACCCCCTTATATGCTGTGAGAATCTCAATTTTCTTTATTGATTATTGAAATATTTTCTATGGAGAATATAATTCCGATATCATTGAAAAAATTGTAACAGCGCCGATCCCTACTCCGACAATTCCTACCAGTACGGCTAATATCAAAAATTTTTTTTGATTTATCATATTGTATTTGTATTTTTTTTATCATTTATTTGTTGAATGCTTGCGCATTGATAATTGATAAACACCCCAAAATTGCTTCTTCAAGACGAACCGTCTCTGTTCCTTGATGTGGGAAAAAATTCCATGCTTTAAAATTTTGAATATTGCTGATCTTTTTATCTAACATCTCATGAATTCCTTTGTCCGTTGTTCCAAACACTACTAGAATCTCTTCTTTTGAGGAAAGAATTTTCTGCATGTCTTCCTCCTTGATCTTTTTTGATTTTCTGCTTGTGAGTATTTTTGGACCTTTCCATTCACTTAGAAGTGAAAATAAGTTTCCTCCATGTTTTACGTTGTAACTCCAATAGTTTGGAATTTGATTTTTCTCAATGTCATACACTGTGAAATCTGGAAATGCATCTTTGATCTTCACTATTGTTCTTTTTCCGATGTCCTTTTTACCGTGATATGGAACTGGATGATCAATTCCTAGGTCTATGAATTTTTTACCATCTTTTGGAAAAATCACTCCTTCTCTTATGTCGCCTTTTTTTACTTGTTTTGCATCTGATGTTCCTCTTTGATTTGGCATCTTTATTGGAGATAATGCTCCCACAAACTGTAACAGTCCTGATTTAGGATACAAACGTTTTCTAAAATGCTGTGGTGTTTCTAGATATCGTAAGATTGTAGATAATAATTTTGAGTCATTTTCAAATTCTCGTCCATCCTTGTAAATTATTATATTATTTATCTGAAATATTCCTGCAGCACGTGCAATCTGAAAAATTTTTCGTGTTTTATTTTCATGTTTTTTTTCATCTTTTAATGATGAATCAGGTACTGCAATTGATAGTTTCATTTTAAATTATGTATGACAGGAAAAATTACTTATTTTCCGTCAGCTGGATATTTTGCTTTTGCATCTGCTGCAAATTTTGCTATCTCATCGTTTTTAATAAATTCAAAAACACTATTTTCTCCCGAAACTCTTGACATCTTTATGTGCTCAATTCCATCTTTTGTTTCACTTGAAATGTAAATTGCCGCAATAGCTAATGATGCTGCCTCATCAAGTGACATGTCTGCTTTGTAATTTTTTTCTAGAAAATCATTAACTGCATCTGAGTTTGCACCAATTGATATTGCATCATATGATATGTATGACCCACTTGGGTCTGTCATGTACAAATTAGTTCCAGCAGGATCAATTCCTCCAATAATTAATGAAACTCCAATTGGTCTTGCTCCGCCGTATTGTGTATACTGTTGGCATTGGTCTGCCAAGTGCTTAGCAACTGTCTCAACCTCCACTGCTTCATCATATACTAGTTTGTTACTTTGAGAAAATGTTCTTGCATTATCAATTTGTGAACGTGCATCTGGAATGTATCCTGCTGCGGCCGCCCCAATGTGATAGTCAATCTGAAATATTTTTTGTGGGGTGTTGATAATCTGCAACTTTCTTGATTTTTCTTCTACTGCAATAATTATGTCATTTTTAGTCTTAATTCCTACTGCAATTGCGCCTCTTCGGACAGTCTCGATTGCATATTCCACTTGATACAATCTTCCATCTGGCGAGAATACTGTGATTGCACGGTCATAACCTTGCTGTGATGGCATCATGATGATTTAATGTCCTTGCCATTCTTGATATAATGGTTACGCAAATTGGTACTATGGGATACAAAGAAAAAATCGTCGTCATACCGTTAATTTTGTGCGCAGTGGCAATCTTTGGATTTGGGATCTATAACACTGCATGTAATCATTCATTTTTTAGTTTTATTGGATGTTGAAAAAAACACTATCTTGTTGAATGAAATTTAGCACATTTGTGATATTATAGTATATATTTTTTAATTTATGGTAAAAGAGATTTCCGTTTCATCAAAGGAAGATCTATCTGAAGATGAAATTAAGAAAATCAAATCATATTTCTCTACCATGCCTATCTCTGAGATATTAATTGGATTAAAATTTGCAAAAAACAGGTGGGATGCAAAAGATGCTGGAACGCTGAAAGTTGGTAGAAAAAGCATAATCAACAATGAAGTTCATTCAATAACTCCTGAACAAGCGACTTGGAGATTAAATAACTGGAAGCTAATGATTAAAAATTATCGAAAGCGAGGTTACAGCTATCCAACAATTTCTAGAATTAAAAAATTACTTCAAGAAATCAAAAAGAACAACTAGATTGCTTCTCTTTCTTTTAGTATATCTTCAACACTGTTGCTGATTGGTGGTTCTGGCATGTTTTGTCTAGTTTGACCTTCTACCATTGCTTGTGCTTCGTCAAGTATTGCCTGTGCATCGCCATTGGATGTTGTAAATTCGCCCATTGTTCCTTCATGGTTGATAGTAGAACCTGTTACAATGTCGCCAAGCATGCTTGATAGGTCTTGCATCGAGTCTGCTACTTCTGGCATCATTCCTCCTAATGAGGTGCTTAGTCCTTTGATTAATGACATACATGGACTTAGTGTTACTACCACATCTCCTAACTCTGAAACTGTGTTTAATCTAATCTGAACTTGTTCCATTGATAATTTTGCGTTACTTACTGTCTTGTTTGTTTTTCTTATTTCTGCTAATTCATTTGCATACATCTTTGCATAAGGTTGATTATTTGCTTTAGTTGCTTCCACAATTTTATCCATAAACATTGTATCTTTTTGTTTTAATTTTTGCTCGGTCTCTCCTAATTTACTAATCTGGAGTTGTAGCTTTTTTTGTGCCACATCTAATCTGTGCTTTAATGGCGCTTCAGGCTTAACAGTGCCCATGAATTTCTGAGAAAGTGTCTCCTTATTCTTTAAAACATTCCATTTCTCTGAAAATGACACCATGTAAGAAACTGCATAATTTCGCATTTTATAGAACGACTAAAAAAAATTGATCTAAATGGATCAATTTTTCTTAAGTAACTCTACATCCTGCCTAGTGAAAATCATCCAAAAGTAAATGTGAATATCTCAAAGCCAGGATCTTCTATTTCTATAATTAACTCATGTTGTCCTTCTTGGGAGGATTCAATCAGATTGTATAATCTAGGCTCTGAAATATTGACTGTACCATCTGGTAAAACATCCTGCCCTCTAATCTCTGGCGGTATGAGATTTGTGTCATATGTAATCTTCAATACTGCTTCATTTGATGCAACAATGTTAACTTGTTTGGCATTAAAATTAAGTACAATCTTTCCTGAATCTGAAACCAACTTCATTCCATCATTATTGTTTTTCCACATTCCTTCCATGTAGAAATAATGTTCTCGAAATTGTTCAGGCAGTTGGTAAGTTACCACTTTGTTTTTTGAAAATCCTTCTTCGTTTCCTAATTGATTCCTTCCTTCGGCAAAACTAAATCCAAAGTATAATTCTGGAGTACGGAATGATGTATGTTCAAATTCACCAAGTTCGACAAAATTCTTTTTTTCTAGTGTTTTTCCAATTACTTTTGATCTTTCTGCTAAAAGTAGTTGAATCACTTGTTCAGTTTCTTTATAGGCTCCTTCTCCAATATGATCAAATCTGATGTATCCTTCATGGTCTGCGATGTATTTTCTTGGCCAGTACCTATTTTGAAAATCATTCCAAATCTCCTTTTCATTATCTTGTAGTACTGGGTATTTTATTCCAAATTTCTTAGTTGCAAAAACTACATTCTCATATTTCTTCTCAAATTCAAATTCAGGCGTATGTATTCCTACAATTACTAATCCATCATCTCCATATTTTTCGTCCCATGCTGTAAGGTATGGCAAGGTCCTGATACAATTTATACAACTGTATGTCCAAAAATCATAAAGCACAACTTTTCCATCTATCTGCTGTTTAATTTCCTCTGAAGATGTATTGATGTATCCTGAAACTTCCTCCAATTCTGGAGAAATTCGTAATAACTTCTTATCCATTACAAATGCATCGTCAGTTGTATTTCTTTTTAGATCAACTTCCTCATAAAAATAAGAAATGGAAATTATTCCCACTGCGATAATTCCAAAAAATATTGATGCATACTTGTATTCTTTTTTCATTTTAGCTCAATAATATAAGGTCATTTAACAAAGGAAAATTTGCAATTAAAACTAACTGATTGAAAAATACTAGAACTCCCAGGATTATGATTATTACTCCAAAAACCGCAGTGTAGTATTTCAAGTGTTTTCCTATCTTTGAAATTATTTTACTTGATCTTGAAATCAGCGCCCCCATGATCATAAATGGTAATCCTATTCCAATCGAATAGGCAAGTAACAAATTGAATGCAATTCCAGGAGATGTTGCGGCAAGTGTAATTACCGTGCCTAGGATTGGTCCAACACAAGGTGTCCATCCTGCCGCAAATGCCATTCCAAACAAAAATGATACTGGAAATCTGACTCCTACGCTTTTTGGAAATATTTTCTTTTCAACATTCAGTAATCTAATTTTATGACTAAGAATCATGTATATTCCAAATCCCATGATAATTACGCCCCCAATCTGATTAAATTCCGCTACGATCTGATTTGCATTATCATAAAAAATAGAATTTATTGCAACTCCTAATGCTGAAAACACTACTGAAAATCCTAATACGAAAAATATTGAATTAAAAAATACGTTTGCCCTGTTAATTGAAATGATATTGTCTTTTGTTCTTGCTTCAGATAGTGTTGTACCTGAGATATATGCCAAAAATGCTGGAACCATGGGTATGATACATGGAGCAAAAAATGATCCAATACCTGCCATAAATGCAATAACTATTGAAACTTCTGCCATTCATTTACTATATCGTAATTTTATAAAATCATTAGTACTATGTAATGTGCACAGTGCGTTTTTATTCTAGAGTTTACAAATTTTTTCATGAGCTCTAGATTTCTTGTTACCATCGCTATATTGGGTGGAATAGCCGCAGTTGCATATTTAATTGGCGCACCAGTATCTGGTGGCGGACTTGGTTTTGATATGATGCGTTAATTACTTGAGATTAAATCGTTTTTTTGCTTTTTCTAAAATCTGTATTGATCGTTCTATCTCTTTCTCAGAAAGCCATCCTGTAATTGAAATCCTTATTCTAGCTTGGTTTCTCTTAACCGTTGGATATCTTATCGCTTGAGCGAAAATTCCTTCATTTTTTAAAAACTTTGAAAAATTCATTGCCTTTTTTTCGTCTCCAATAATTATTGGAATTATTTGACTGGTAGATGTCGTTGAAAATCCAATCTCCTCTAATCTGGAATGAAATTGATTAATCTTTTTCCACAGTTTTTTTCTATATCTCTCGCGATTTGATTCAAATCTTTCTAACGAGTACTGATTAATGGATGCTGGTAATGCAGATGTGTATATGAACGTCTTTGATGTGTTTATACACAAGTCGACTAAATTCCTTCTCCCACTGGCATATCCTCCAAAACTACCCAATCCTTTACTAAGACTACTGATGTACATGTCAATTTTTTTCTCAACATTAAAAAAATTTGCAGTTCCTCTTCCATCCATTCCAAACACAAAATCTCCATGAGCGTCATCTAGTATGGTGATGGCATCATTTTTCTCTGAAATCTCTGACATCTCATCTAATTTTGCCCAATCTCCATCCATACTGAATACCCCTTCAGTAACCAGAAACTTTTTTCCTTTTGTTCTTTTAATTTTCTTTTCCAAATCATTCATATCATTATGTTTGAAAATCTTAATTCTTGCACCTGACAGTTTACAGGCTTCCACAATGCTTGCATGATTTAATTCATCACTAAATATCGTATCTTGATTACTAGATAATGCTGAAATAATTCCAATGTTTGCCATGTAGCCTGTTGGAAAAATTATTGTTTTTTCTTGTGATTTATGTTTGGAAAGTTTCTTCTCTAGAATTGAAAAACTACTGTCATTCCCAGAAACCAGCCTTGAGCTTGACTGAAATTGAGCATATCTAATTTTTTGTGGAGTTATTCCAAGATAGTCATTAGATGAAAAATTCAACAGTTTCTTACCCTCTTGTTTTATGAATTGTTTCTCAACCGTACTGTCTTGGAGGGTTCTTAGCAGGTTGTTTTTTTTAATTACACTTAATTTTTTTTCAAGTGTGCCGAATTTAGGCTTCAAGATCAATCTCTTCTATCATTTTCACATCTTTTTGCATCGAATTTCCTTCAAGTGTTAGATATCCTGCGCTGATAATTCCATTGGCCCCGCTTAGAAGTAATTCTTTTCCATCATCTTTGAGATTCACTTCTCTGCCACCTGAAATCTTGATTATGCTTTTTGGGAGTAAAAATCTTAAAACTGCAAACACTCGTAATATTTCTTCTAAACCTAATGGGGTTTGTAATTCCAAAGGCGTTCCTGGAAATGGTACAAGTAAGTTAACTGTGACTTCTTCTGGATTTAGTTTAGAAATTGCTTGGATCATTTCTTCTCTTTGTTCTCTGGTTTCCCCCATTCCGATTATACCTCCTGTGCAAAGCTCTAGTCCTGCCTCTCGTGCTATATGCAATGTGTTAATCCTATCTTGATATGTATGAGTTGTACAGATCTCAGGAAATTTGGATTCTGATGTCTCTAAATTATGATTGTATCTGATGACTCCTAATTCTTTTAATTTTTTTGCTTGATATGATGTTAAAAATCCTAAACTACACTCAATTGAAATACCTACTTTCTCATTGACTTGATTAATTATGTGACATACTTGTTCAAAATCTTCTTTTGATGGTTCCCTCCATGCTGCAACCAAACAATACGAATCTGCTCCTACTTTTTTTGCTTCTGTAGCCTGTCTAACTACTTCTTCAGGCGACATCAATTGATATTTGTCAATTCCTGTATCAAAAAATGCAGATTGACTACAAAATGTACAATCTTCACTACAATAATTCTTCTTAATATTGGCTAATTGCTCTACGTCTATTTTTGATCCTTGAAACGTTCTGGTGATTTCATTTGCTGCATCTGATAAATGACTCAAAAATTTATCGTCTATATTGAACAACTCACTTGTTTTATCATCCGTAAGTTTCTTGTTTCTGAGTACCGTCATCTTACATTCTGTAATGAATTCTTCTACATTTGTCATATTCAAAATTACAAAATTCACTAAATAAGCGTTAACTTGGCTAAAAAACTTGGTTAACCATTAATTAGTCGTAAAAATCACAACATGTATGAAAACGTCTAGTTCTGTATGGCATCCTAATACACAAATGTCAGAATGGAATAAATTTCCTGAAATTGTTTCTGCTAAAGGAATGTGGCTTTATGATTCAAAAGGAGGAAAAATGCTTGACGGTGTTGCAAGTATGTGGTGCAATGTATGGGGACATTCAAAATCTGAATTAGTCTCTGAAATAATTAAACAAACAAAAACGCTCCAACATTGCCCATTGTTTAATCTGACACACCCCTCTGCCGAGAAACTATCAAAAAAACTGTTAAAATTAAATCCAAAAATGGCATCTGTTTTCTTTTCAGATAATGGTTCAACTGCAATGGAAATTTCAATAAAAATGGCCTTGCAATATTGGCGAAATATTGGAGAAAATAAAAAAACAAACATAGCTACCTTAGAAAATGGATATCATGGGGATACCTTTGGAGCGATGTCCATAGGATATGTCCCAGAGTTTTTCTCAAAATTCCGCTCAAAATTATTTTCTACTATTCAATTTCCTGTACCTCGAACTTTTGGTATCTCACAAAAAATGTCTTTTGAGGAATACGAAGAGCAATGTCTGTCAAAAATTGAGACAAAACTCGAAAAAGATGATTCTATTGCTGCATTTGTGATGGAAAGTGGGGCTCAGATGGCTGGGGGTGTGATTATTTATCCTAAAGATTTTCAAAAAAAAATATCTAAAATATGCAAAAAAAATAATGTGCTCTTTGTACTGGATGAAATTGCAACTGGTTTTGGTAGATTAGGATCTATGATTGAGTATGACGCACAAAAATCAATCCCCGATGTTGTTTCCTTTGGAAAAATGCTTACTGGAGGATATCAGACATTTGCGGCAACCTTGACTAGAAAGAAAATCTCCGATTCATTCCTTGACGAATTCTCCAAAATGAAACATCTCTTTCATGGTCATACATATACCGGAAATCCTACGGCTGCTGCATTATCGCTCAAAAATTTGGAATTATACGAAAAATACGGCCTCATTGAAAAAATTCAAAAAACATCAAAGGTCTTTGAAAATCGAATTGAAGAACTCTCTTGTTTAGATATGGTGGGAGATATACGTCACAAAGGAATGGTTATGGGAATTGAGCTTATCCGTGATAAAAAATCAAATAAACCTCTTACTTCCAAACTATCAATCAATAAACTAGTTTTTGAAGAAGGTAGGAAAAATAACATCTATTTTCGTACTCTTGGGAACATCATTATGCTTGTTCCCCCTTTGGCAATATCCAAAAAAGATTTGAATTTCTTAATTGATGGGACTATATCTACAATCAAATCATTATCTAGGAAGTTAAGATGAAGTCTCTTTTTGTAGCGGGAACCGATACTGATGTTGGAAAGACATGTGTCACTGCCGGAATAGTCAAAAGTCTTCGTGATATTGATGTAGATGTCGCTGTGATGAAACCCTTTGCATCCGGCTATAAGGAAAATGCAGATTCTGTTTCTAACGATGTTGAAATCTTAATGAAATATTCTGGTTCGTCAGATCCTGTTAACCTTGTAAATCCCTATTATTTTGAGATTCCTTCTTCTCCATACGATGCAAGTAACACACTCAACATTGAAATTGATATTGCAAAAGTAATCGATGCATTTGAAAAACTCGTATCCTCACATGAAATTGTTATTGTTGAAGGAATTGGAGGCATAATGACTCCTATATCTAAAAATTATTTTGTATCTGATTTAATCTCTGAGATTGATATGCCTACAATAATTGTAGCAAGCTCAAAAATTGGAACTGTTAACCATTCTATGTTGACAATTGAGCACGCAAAGAACAAAAATTTGGACCTGATGGGACTTGTGATAAACCAAACCACTTCTGATGGTTATGAATTATCTAATTTGAGACAACAGCTCATTGACTTGACCGGAATGAATGTTTACGGCACAATCCCTCATCTTGATCCTTTTGATTTAGATTTGTATGTTAAAAATTTTTCAAACCTAGTTAAAATTTCAAACTTTGGTTTTAAAGATGTTTAATCTGTTCATCTTTTTTGTATTAATAAAATCATATGCATCCCTCAAAAACTCTCCAAATGAAACTTTCTCTATTAGGTAAGATTTTTGTGAAATCTTAATCTGATACTTGGAAATCACCCAGATGTTTGCATCCAAACTCTGAATTTTCTTTAATTCTAAAATTCTCTGTTCAATCTCATCAATGTTTGAAGTTTTTACAAAAAATATTAAAACCACATTTTCTATGCTTTTCTTTAATTCCGTTATATTTGGAATAATCATGTCTAATTCTACATTATCATGAGAAATCTTTCTTTGACTAGGAATTAGCATCTCTGTAAAAAGATAATGCGTAAAGCTCTCGGCCAGCGTTCCAATTTTTTCATATTCATCAATGTCCTCATGTATGTCATCAAGTGCTTTTTCATAGATTTCTTCAAATAA
Source organism: uncultured Candidatus Nitrosopelagicus sp. (assembly GCA_964511265.1). Lineage (GTDB taxonomy): Archaea > Thermoproteota > Nitrososphaeria > Nitrososphaerales > Nitrosopumilaceae > Nitrosopelagicus. The sequence continues at coordinate 20,699 of CAZEES010000006.1, forward strand.
CTTTGAAAACTTTTTTTTTAATAGTAAATTGTGTATTTGTTCCTGGCCCATCTCTTCTATCTTTGCATAAAGTGCATCTTTAATGGGCGAATTTTCACTCATTTGATTTTATTCAACAAATGTGTATCTTCTCTCTCCTCCTTTATCTGAGGAGATATGTTCAACATGTTCTAAAATGAATTCTTTTTTTGCATTTAGTATTGATTGATCTGGAGAGCGTTTGTTTTCGTGCAATTGTTCATAATCTTCTAAGCTTAATCTCTGTCTTTCTCCAATCTCTGTTTCTAAATTCATATCTTTTACAATTTCTAAATGTTCAGGTTTTATAATTCCACTAAACACCATTGCACTACTTCCACTTCCATATGATGCAAATCCAAAGCGTTTGCCGTCCAAATCAACTCCTTTTTGGAATTCAAACTCCAAACAACTTCTAAATCCTAGGTATAATGATGCTGTATACAGGTTTCCAATGCTCTTTGATGCAATTAACGAACTTGCTACTTTGTTCTCATAAACTTCTTGATATGAGTCAGTCTTTGCAAATCTCTTTGTAAATTCACTGTCTTTTGCCATAAATTCTGAATCTGCAATTATGGACTCGATTGTTCCACGAGGATCTTTAGGAATTGGCTCTTCCATTCCTACTTCTTTGATTATCTGTTCCCATTTTGGGGTATTTCTCCATTCATGTCTTACTAAATATGCCAGGGCTTTCTTGCCCATGTTGCTATATGGCAAGTGCATGTTGATGTAATCCATATGATCAAGCATGCTCTCTCCTTCTTTCAAATTTATTAGTCCTGTTTTGATAGCTTTCTGTTTATAATCATTCAGTGCATTTTTTACCTGAATGAGATATAACAGGTTAGAATACTGTCCATGAACAATTGGAGTTTCTTTTCCAAATGGTCTGTAAAAGTCATATTCATTTTTGATTGAAGTTGATGTAACCTTAGGATCAAATTCTAAAAGTCTTGGTGACTCATTCAATAACATTGCAATTGCTCCTCCACCTTGAGTCATCTCTCCACTTGACCCTAGGTCATATTTTGCAATATCAGAAACTACCACCAAAGCATACTTGTCTTCCGATTCTCCTGCTCGAATCCAGTTTGTATTGTCATACAGTGCATATGATCCGCTTACACATGCAAATTTACATTCAATTCCTCCGCAGTGTTGAAATGAACCCGAACCGTAAATCTGTTCTAACATTCCGATAACGTAAGAATTCATTGCTTTTGATTCATCAAATGATGATTCTGTGGCAACATATAATCGACCAATCTGTTCGGGCGACAGTTTGTTTTTTTGCATAATCTTCAAACATGCATTTGATGCTAAACATGCTGGGTCTTGATTGGAATCTACTATTGCCATTTTTGATACTCCCAGTCCTTTTACTAGTTTTTGAGGATCAAGACCTCTTGCTGCTGCAAAGTCTCCCGCATCCATAAACAATCTGGGAATGTAAATTGAAATATCATCAATTCCTGCTGCCATCAGCTATGCCTCATGATGTGGGTATATAAGATTTCTAGGGTAAATATGATTTACGTAGTGATAAAATTTCTAGCGATCTTATTAAAATTATCAAAAATTTCCTAATTTTCAAGCATAGAGTTGAAGATTTTTTCAAAAACCTCGTATGGCTGTGCACCTGAAATTACTTCCACATGCTTCTTTTCTAAAGTCATTACATAAAATGCAGGAGTTCCTGTAATGCCTAATGTTTGTGCATCTGCATTACTTGCAGAGATTTTTTGCTCATAATGGTTATTTGCATTACATTCCATAAACTCATCCATGTTTAATTCGACTTGCTGTGCAAATTTCAAAATATTCTCTTGTCCTGCCCATCCGTTATTCTCCCCAGCCCAATTGTCAAATAGTGTGTTATGATATTGCCAAAATTTACCTTGCTCTGAAGCACAATGTGCTGCATGTGCTGCCCTTATGGAATCTGGACCAATTATTGTATAATCTTTAAAAATAATCTTCACTTTTCCAGTTGTGACATAATTTTCATAAATTTTATGTTCTGTATTATGATAATACACATTACAAAAATGACATTGATAATCTCCAAATTCAATTAATGTAATTGGTGCATTGGGATTTCCAAGCACTGTCGAGCCATTTTCTAAAAATGTTTTAATTGTAATTTCTTTTGGTTGTATTTCTTCTTCCTTTTCAACTAGTTGTTTTTCAACTAACGGTTCGGATGATTCTGAAATGCCTCCGATCCCAAATACTATCACTGCAATACAAATCCCTGAAATAATTGCACCGATAGTTAACGAAGGTAGATGTAATGTTTGTTTTTGATTCTTTTTGATTGAATTGTTCTTCTCTGCAATGGCATACTCTTTGCCTTCTATAGAAAATGTAAATTCATCGTTAGAATCTTTTACATCCATTACAAAAATCCCCAAATTACATGATTTAGTCCTTTGGTTAATCTATAAAAGAAGGATTCTATAACATTTCATGATGAAGAAAGTCTTTGTCAATGGATATGGTTCCATAGGCAGTCGTATAATTCAGTTCATCAAAGATGATCCTGAGATTCAAGTAGTTGGGGTCGGTAAATATTCACCAGATTCAAAAGTTACCGAAGCAATAGAACGAGGATTTAATGTATATGTTCCCGAAAAGAATCAAAACGCTTTTTCTGATTTTAGCATAACTGGAAATATAGAGTCTGCATTAGATGAATCTGATCTAGTAATTGATGCATCCCCTGGAGGGTACGGTTTTAAAAATAAAAAATTATTCTACGAGCCTAGAGATATGATGTCAATATATCAGGGTGGAGAAACCATTGAAGGTGAAAATGCAGTATCTGATTTACTGTTTAATTCAAAAGTTAACTATGCAGATGCGATTGGGAAAAAGCATGTGATGCAAGGAAGCTGTAATGTTACCGGAATGGGTCGAATTTTAGAACCATTAAGAAAGAATTTTGGAAATTCAATTAAAAGATTTGATGTTACTCTTGTAAGAAGATGGGCAGACATTGAGCAAACTGATAAATCCATAACTGATACAATTGAACTCACACAAAGTCCTCATCATGGCGAAGATGTAAAATCATATTTTGGAAAAGATGCTCCATTATTTGTTCGTGCAATAAAAGTGCCGACTCGACAAATGCATCTACACATAATGGATATACGTTTTGATGGAAATGCCCCCTCTGTAGATGAAATACATAATATCTTCAAAAATGAATATGGCATTGCAACCTTATGGTCTGCAAAAGGAACTAAAGACATTAGAGATTTTGCTGAGAAATTGAATTTTAGTTTTAAAGATACAAACATGATTCACATACATGCAAACATGACGCAAAAAATTGATGATACTATACAAATAATGTATTCGGATGATCAAACAGGAATTGTAATTCCTGAAAACCATATACTATTGCAAGCAATGTTGTTTGAAAAATCATATGAAGATGCTGTCAAGCATACTGAAAAATTATTCAACATGTCTGAGAAAAAACAACTTCTTGAATCTAACTTTAGTAAAAAATAATTATTTAATTTTCTCTATTCTAATTTTATCTGGTTTATTTTTGGAAACTTTTTCTACCATAATCCTTAGAGAATCAATTTCAATTTTGTCACCTTCTTTCGGTATGTCATGTAATTTTTCATGTAAAAGACCATTCAATCTTGAATAGTCATCCCCTTCTGGAATGCTAGTCTTAAAAATCTCATTAATTTTGTCAATTTCAATATCCCCATCAGTTAAAATTGCATCATTTCCTTCACTATGAAATATTTCTTGAACAGTATCTTTCTCATCATGAATCTCTCCTACAATCTCTTCAAGCAAATCCTCTAATGTCACACACCCTTCAACTCCTCCAAATTCATCTACAACTATGGCCATGTGTGTTTGCCTTCCTTGCATTTCTTTTAATAAATCGCTTACACGTTTTTCTTGTGATACAAAAATTGGATCTCTCATTATGCTCTCAAGTGATATCACCTTCTCATCATGTTCTAGTGATTTCAAAACATCTCGTACATGAACAATCCCAATAATGTTGTCATTGTTTTCGGAATAAACTGGAATTCTTGAAAATCCGCTATTGTTTATTTCAGGTAATGCTTCAAACAGCATTTTTTTAGAATTTAATGTAAACATTTTGGTTCTAGGTGTCATTACTGAACGAATTACTATATCGTCAAAATTCAATGCCCCGTGCACTAATTCGCTTTCTTGTTTTTCTATAGCCTTATCTTTTAATCCCTGATCAATAACTCCTTTGATCTCATCTTCCGTCAAACCTGGTGGATTATCACTACTTCCAGTTAATCGTATAATTCCTTTAGTTATTGATTCTAAAATCCTTACAATCGGATAAAATGCATAGCTAAATGCTAAGAGTACTCTGCTGTATCTTACAGCAATTTTTGCTGCATTTGCATTACAATATGTCTTCGGTGTAATCTCTCCAAAAACTAATATCAAAAATGTCATTATGCCGATTACTATTGCTAATCCATCATTTCCAAATATTTTTAGTGCAATGTCAGTTGCAATTGCAGTTGCTGCAACATTTACTAAATTATTTCCTAAATTAACACTGGCCATCATCCGACTAGGATTTGTTTTTAGTTTTAGAAGCGATGTAGACCCTTTCACTTTATCTCTAACCATTTGCTCAATCTTGGAAATTCGAACTCCTACTAATGCAACTTCTAGTCCACTAAAGAAGCCAGAAAGCCCAATCAAAACCACTAGTAACGGAATCTCAAATTCTATTTGCATTCAAATCCCTCTAATAATTTTATTTTATTGAAACAACCACTGCGTATCATTTATTGTAGTAACCACCACATCTTCGGATTGATCTAATTTGTTATTGGTTTCTATTAAGCCTTAAGATGAAGCAAAATTGATTTTTTATTAATATGAGCCTAGTTTTTTGGCGGTCTTGCAAATCTATTTCCAGGATCATTATGATAATCAATTGGTAGTAGTGGTTCTTTTTGACGTCCGGTAAGAATGCCTACTACTTTGTCATCTTTACTAATGATTTCTTTATCTCTTAATTTTTTTATGCCTGCAACGGTTGCGCCTGATGCCATTTCACAATCAAATCCATTTAATCCTACCACGGACATTCCATCAAGCATCTCTTTGTCAGTCACTTCCTCTACAATTCCATTTGTAAAATCTAATGCACGTAATCCTTTTGCAATGTTTGAAGGTTTTCCAATTTGTATAGCAGTTGCTTTAGTTTTTGGTTTAAGACTTTCATCTTCATTCATCTTACTGTAAAATTCGTTAATTAATTCAAAGTTAGGTGCACCATCATTCCATCTTAGTTTTTCTTCATCAAATATTCCATTAAATAATTGATAGAGGGTATTTGCCCCACTTGCATTAATTACTGCAATTCGTGGAATCTTCTTAATCCATCCCCATTCGTATAATTCCATCAAACTTTTTCCACAACTAGATGTATTTCCTAATGCACCTCCTGGATAAACAATCCAATCTGGAACTTCCCAGTCTAATGCCTCAAGTACTCTGAAAGGAATTGTTTTTTGTCCTTCAATTCTAAATGGATTAACTGAATTCACAGTATAACTTCCCGGCTCTTTTGCAGATTCTAATGATTTAGTAAACGCATCATCAAAGTTTCCATTTACTTTGACCAACTGTGTTCCAAATTGATATGCTTGACTTAATTTTCCTGGGGCAATTTGTCCATCTGGAATATACACATCACATTCCATATTTTCATTTGCAGCAAACATCCCTGCGGATGCAGATGTATTTCCTGTTGATGCACAGATGATCTTTTTGGCCCCCATCAACTTTCCATGTGTCACTGCTGCAGCCATTCCATTATCTTTGAATGATCCACTTGGATTGTATCCTTCTGGTTGAAATAGTACATTGTCATTCTTAATTCCAACAAATTCTGAAACTTTGGTCATGTGATAAGGCTTTGATTGTCTTCCTTCTGCCCCATCCAATGAGACTAAATGCTTTGCACATTGTTCAATGTCTTCTGTATCGATCTCACAGAAGTTTAATAATTCTCTAAATCTCCAGACTCCGCTTTCATTGTAAATGCTCCCTTGCGGGTTTCTTCTTTGATAAAATAGCTCTTTTAAATTTGAATTTGGTGCGTTTTCATATCTGACATCGAGTAAATTATTACATGAATTACATTTTATTGACATTGATCTTATAGGATATGTTTTACCACATTTAGGATTAATACATACAAGTTTTGCCCGTTGTAACATATCTCTAACAATGATTACCTAGTAATTTAAAGGATAATTGTTAATCTTTACCTCATATTTTCAAAATGTTTACTAAGTAAGATTTACAACTAATTTTTACTTAGATTCATTATGGTTACAGTTGATGAATATTTTCATGATCTTATGAAGAAAATTCTTGACAGTTATGATGTTATAAAAAATTTAGAGGATTCTGAAGATGATCTATTTGTTTTGGATATGGAACTAACAAAAATTAATGGATTGTTGAAGGTTTTGCTCAGAAAATTAGGTGACTTTTCAGATAAAAATACCGAGTTTCCAAAATTGCAGAAAAAAATCCAAAATTATTTTGAAAATCATTATTTTGTAAGTGAGCTTGAAAAAATCAAAGAGATTTACTCCAAGGATCCATTGCGTATTAAAAACATTAGAAATTCAATTATTAACTCACTTGAAGGTGGTAATATGATCTTTCAAATACATGATGTTACGAGAGACTTGAAATAATTATTTCTTCTTCTTCTTTGAAATCTTAGAATCTTTATCTTTGATTTGTTTTTCAACTTCAGATTTTTTATCATCTACAGCTTTGAAGACCTCTTGTATCAATCCATCTAGATGTCCATCTGAAATTTCAGGTGAAACTGATTCTGCAATGTTGTTGATTGCCGCCGATATCTCTGAACTTACCTGCTCAAAACTCTCAGGATCTTCGGCTGCGGTTGCATACAATGTTTTTAGATTATCAACTTGATTTAATACTTGATCCGTCAAAGTAACTTTGTATTGAGCGCCGTTTACTTCAATATCCTTTGTAATCATAAATTTTGATCGAAAAGTAGGTTCTTATAAGTTTCTGACGATTAGAATTCGATCATATCAAGTGCCGCTGCATCACTGATTAGTGTTGTATGTCTTGAATTTATCACGTATCCATTCTTAATCTCTTTTGTAGGAACCCATCTATTTGTGGATGTGTAATGTCTATCTTTGATTAATTTTTTTTCTACTTCTTCAATATCTAATTCTCCTTCTTCAACTTTCTGTGCTTCCAAATGTTTGATTGTAATCAAAATTTTATTTACTTTCACCCTATCTCCAAATTTCCATTGTGAAGGGGGGGTTTCATCAGATACTTCTACTACTTTTACCTTCATTTCTTTTGTTCCTAGAACATTCTTGCTGACTAACATACGTTCGTCGATGAAATCTGAAAAACTCATAATACAATTCTTTAATTGCTATTAATAAATAAAGACCTCAATCCCGCACTGATATGATTATCACAATTTCAATATTTTTTGATATCTGGAAAAAAATGGCATTTGGTAATCTTTTAGATTGAAATTCTTCTTCTGTCCATCTTTTAATGCATATGTGGTTCCGTCATATCTGCATACAATGTCTGTTGGAATTCTTTTCTGATTCCATACTTTGTAAAATTCCCTTAATTCCCTCTTTTCATATTCCCCGACTCCAATTCTCTTTTTTGATAAAAACTTGAATGCAAGAATTACTTTTCGAGTCTTATATACCTCAAAATTATCTGTCCAGTTTAAACATCGGATTATTTGATCAAATGGCACCGTCAACGTGGTCCCTGTTCCAGATTTTGCCTCAATTGTAAATAATACGCTCTCATTATTGTTCACACATAAAATGTCGGGAAGTGCCACGCTTGGGGACCCTAATCTGAATGCCTTCCAATTTTCCATTTTATTAAAGCGTTTAACTAACGTATCCTCCCAATTGTATCCTCTCTGACGTCTGGTTTGTGCAATTTTTTTAAAATTTAGTGATTTGGTCTTGCTTTCAATCTTTAATCTATTCTTCATGTGAAATTGTTGAATTTGTATGATTTAGTACTGTAGGTTATAGTGTAATGACCTCTTGCTAATTGTTTTCAACAGTGAATGAATATTTCGGTTTATTTTGAAATGATGCTGCCATCTTTACTCTTTGTCCAATCTCTGGCTCAGTGGAAGATAAAATCTCACCTAGAATTTTAATTTCGTCATCAATTTCAATTAATCCAAAATACACGGAATCTTTTTTGGAGAACTCGATTATTGTACCTCTGTTCATAGATTCTTTCCATTTTGTCTCTTCATGGCATAAATGACATATTTCTTTTGGTGGCCATATGGCATGGTTACATTTTTCACAATAGCAAATTTGAAAAATTCCCTGTTCTAATTGTTCTTCAAAAAATGTCAATTCGCTAGTACCATGACTGAACTTGATGTTCCTGCGGCAGACATATTGTGAATTAGGCCCGTTCTTACATCTGAAATTTGACGTTTTTCCGATTTTCCTTGAAGTTGATGTGTTATCTCTATTGTCTGCGAAATTCCTGTTGCACCTAATGGGTGACCTGCTCCGATTAATCCTCCTCTGGGATTGATCATTTTATTTTCGGTGTTAAACAAATTTCTAACAAACTCCCCACTTTTCTCATTTGATGTAATTCCTAATTCTGATACTGCCATTAATTCACAAACTGAAAATGCATCGTGTACCTCTGCCACATCAACTTGTCTTGGTTCAATATCTGCCATTTTGTAAGCAGAACTTGCAGCCATATGGGTACTTTTGATCTCTTCAAGAGGGTTCTTTGTAAAACTCGCAGATGTAGTTTTTTGTCCAATGCCTGTAATCCAAATTGGTTGCTCTGAAATTTTTTTAGCTGTTTGTTCAGATGCCAAGATTACTGATGAACTTCCTGAACATGAGCGTGAGCAATCTAAAATTCTAAGATCTTCCGTGATCTGTTTTGAATTCATCACTTCCGATATTGTCTTTGGCTCATTACTATATGCTTGAGGATTATCCATTGCATGTTTGTGGTTTTTTGCGGAAACGATTGCTAATTCTTCTTCGGTTGTATGAAATTTTCTTTTATATGCTTTTGTCAACATTGATGCCCAAAAAATTGGATGCTCAAAACTTCCTCGTGCTTTATCCCACTCCAAAACTTGTCCGGGATTGGTTGCGGAATCTACTCCTGAGACTAGGACAACATCCGCCAATCCTGCTGAAATATAGGAATATGCAGAGATTATTGCGTTTGTTCCGGAACTACAAAGATGTTCAATAGAATGGGATACTCTTGGCTGAATATCATTCATCTCTGATAAAATGGCACCTAGATATTTTGAATTATTATTTGTAGAAACTAAAACTCCGTCGATATCTTTGGAATCACAATTTCTTGTGGCCTGAATACATTTGTTAGAAGATTCGAACAATGATTTTTCTACATTTGTCTCTTCTTTTGAGAATTTTGTTTGACCTGTGCTTACTATTGCTACTTTATTCATTCACTTCTCCGGAAAACGTGGTTGTTAATAATTGAAAAGACTCCTTGACATCCCCAATTGGATTAAATTGTATAATTGGAAGATCTATTCCTATGTCTCGAAATGCATTTAGCTTTTTTATTGCAACATCAGGGGTCCCTGCAATACATAGATCATCCAACATCTTGTTCGGGACTAATTTTCCTAAATGCTCTAATCCTGTTTTTTTATACTCGTCGTAAATGATTTGTGTTTCTTTAGAATATCCATTTGATTCTAAAAACTCGCGATAAATTTTTCCAACTGCAATGTAAAAACTAAGAGTTTTTTTTGCACGATTAACTGCTTTTTCACAATCATTGTCAACACATGTAATGATTTGTAGACTGGTGTCGATTTTCCTCCTTTTTTGCATATTTGAAATTGTTTTTTTCATTTCTTCTTTCGGTCTTAAATAAAATATCGCTCCATTTGCAACCTCCCATGTCAATTCTACCATTTTTTGATTAATTGCTGCAAGATAAATTGGAATTTCTTTTCTTAACGGATTTGTTAATAACGAGAACTCTTTCAAGGAAAAAATCCTTCCAGAATAAGTAATTTTTTTACCAGTTAATGCCAGACGTATTATCTCCACATATTCTCTCATTCTTTGTACAGGATTTTCAAAAGACTGACCATGAAAATTTTCAATTATAGGTTCACTACTTGTTCCTAATCCAAGTATTAACCTGCCGTTTGAAATTGTATCTATTGTTACGGCTCCCATTGCAATCAAACTTGGACTTCGTGAATAGATGTTGATTATTGATGAGCCAATTTTCGAAAATTTATTTTGCCTTGACGCAATTCCAAGCATGGAAAAATTTTCCATTCCCCATGTCTCGGGAATCCACATAACTTCGGGTTTTACTTCATTTAGTTTTTGAGAACAATGTAGAACTTCTTCAATCGAAAGCAATGAACCTAAACTATATGATAATCTTTCCATTTCAATACTTGAAGTATTTGGCATGTCTTTTCGATTTTATCTCTTTTGAGCATTCTTCGATGTCTTTATGAGAATCTATAGAAAACCACAATGCATTCTTGAATTTTACAGTGTTTAACATCTTATTTTTTGCCATTTTTGAAAAAACAATTTCTTCCAAACTTCCTTTTTTTGGAATCATTTTCTCAATATCTCTTGAAAGATGATATATTCCGGGGTTCATCCATACATTTGCAACATCCATTTTTTCATTAAATCTCAAAATTTTATTATTTTTAATATTCATGGTCCCAAATTTTGTTTTCAATTCATTGGCTGCAATTGTGTTTGGTTTTTTCATAATCTTCTTAAGATCAATATTTGTAACAATATCTCCATTTAGTACTAAAAAGGATTCATCGTTCACATATGCAAGTGCTTTTTTAATCGCGCCACCGGTACCTAACGGTGTTCTTTCAACTGAAAAAATTACATCGCATCCAAAGTTCTTTTTCTTTTTAAGAAATTCTTCGATTAGTTTTGATTTGTATCCACTTGAGATTATGATCTCAGTGATTCCATATTTTTTCAAGTATTTTATACTACGTTCAATTAATGGCTTGTTATTTATTGGAATTAGTGGTTTTGGAATCTTATCTGTAATTGGGCGTAGTCTTTTCCCTCTGCCCCCAGCCAAAATTATTGCCTTCATGTTATTTTCTAATCCCTTCTATTTTTTAAGCTATGTTATATTACATGAACATCTCAAATGCAGTTAATCCAAAGAAATATCCTATCAAAACCATAGTAACTCCCCATCCACAAGAACCCAATATTGTGTATGTTAAAAATTTCTTTATGCTCATTTTCAATAATCCAGCTGGAATCGAAATCATTTCTCTAAATACCGGGACCATTCTTCCAAACAAGACTGCCTTGTCTCCATATTTTTCAAACCATTTTTCAACTCTATCCAATTTTTTTTCAGATACTCTGACTTTTTTGAGATATCTTAGTAATGCTGTTCGTCCTAATTTCAACGCGATAAGATAAATCACTGTCGAACCAATTGATGCCCCTAATCCTCCGATGATGCCTAGTAACACTGCTTCTACAACACTTAGACCATTTTGTGATGCAATAAAACCTGCAGTTGGAAATACTGCCATTGTAGGAATTGGCGGTATTATTGTCTCAATTAATGCCGCAACAAAAACTCCTGCAAATAAATATTCAGAAAGTAATTCTGCAATCCATTGAATTAATGCTTGTAGTTCATTCATTATTTTTTTTCTCGGTTATGTAATAATGCAATTCGGTATAGCATTCTTTACAGTATTCTTCAAAATTAGTGTGTTCGCAGTCATAACTCTTGCTAGTATCTTGTCCACATTTTTCACATTTTGGCATGCAGAATCCTAATTTGATGACTTTTTTATTTTTATTGCACCTAGAGCAATTTGGAAAATTCCAGGAGCAAATAGCATTGCTACCGATGACATTGGATCTCTATCCACTCCTTCAGGAGCAGGGGTTCCTACCATTGCAAGACCTCCACTCAAAATTAAGAGTCCTGCAATAATGATCATTATGCCTAATCCTTTTGATGGTTCCTTTAATGATATGAAAAATGCAATGATGGGCAAGATTAATGCAGGTCCGCCTAATCCCATACCTCGTTGCATGTCATCTAATGGCAAGAATCCGTCACGATCTGGACTTCCCATTGCAACCGAAACATCTGCACCATACAAAATTAACAAGGCAATGGCAATTCCAGTAATTACTAATGATGCTTGAAGTGCCATAATAATTTTCGAAATCAAGTATTAATAAACTATTTTGATATTTTTGAATGAATACTAGGTTTGTTTTGGCTCAATCACTAATTTTTTCTTCAAATCTTCAACTTGATTCAACAATTCATCTATTCCTACATTCTCTTTATCCACAATATTGACATGACCAATCTTTCTTTGAGGTTTTGATTCAAGTTTTCCATACATCTTAAGAAAAATATTATCTTTTTTTGGATGTAGGACATTATATTCGCCTTGAAATGTTCCAGGTCCTAAAATATTATACATGATAGTCGGAGATTTGATTGACGTGTCTCCTAATTCCATCCCTAAAATTGCTCTTAAATGCTGTTCAAATTGCGATGTGGGACTAGACTGCAGTGTGTGATGTCCAGAGTTGTGAACTCTAGGAGCAATCTCATTAATCAGAATTCTATCATCTCTTGTAACGAACATTTCAATACCAAAAACCCCTGCACCATGTAATACCTCCATGGTCTTATGAGCAATTTGCTCAGCTTCTTCTTTTACATTTTCAGAAACACGTCCAGGAGCAATTGTCATTTTTAAGATATTATTTTTGTGAATGTTTTCAACTACAGGATATGTTGCAATCGCTCCGTTAGTGTTTCTTGCAGCTATGACTGAAACTTCTTTTTCAAAATTGATAAATTTCTCAACCATGAGTGATTTCCCTGCAAACAAATCTAATGCATCATTAATTTCTTCTCTGGAATTTATTTTAAAATTTCCTCGGCCATCATATGCATCTCTTCTAGTTTTTAATAGCAGTGGAAGTCCCATCTTGTCAATCATCTGAATCAATTCGTCTTTATTTGCTATCTCTGCAAATTCTGCTACGGGAATATCATTATCTTTTAGAAATTGTTTTTGTAGTAATTTATCTTGGATTATTCTTAATGTTTCGGGAGATGGATTAATCTCTGTATTTTTCTCTAATTTTTTTAGAACATTGCTATTTCCAGATTCAATCTCATATGTTATGATATCTGATAATTCTGATAGTCTTTTTATTGCATCTTCATCTTTGAAATCTGCTATAATTTGCTCTGCACCAACTTTTGCAGCAGGGCAATTTTCAGTTGGATCTAAAACTATGATCTTTGAAATCTCATCCTTCATATTATTTGCAGCTTCCGTAAGCATCATCCCTAATTGCCCTCCGCCTATAATTCCCAGAATCTTGCTCATAACGACAAAGAAGTTTTGTATTACTAATAGTTTAGCGAAAGGTTTTGATTAAAATTGTTTAAAAATAGCAAAATGATTCAAAAATTATTGGTGACAAAAAAACCTCTTGTAGGCATAATCATGGGTTCAAGTTCTGATAGTCGTATAATGCACGGTGCAGCTGAAATTTTAGATTCATTTTCAATTACCCATGAAGATCAAATTATCTCTGCACATCGTACTCCTGAAAGATTAGACGAATATGCAAAACATGCTGAAAAAAGTAACTTCAAAGTAATTATTGCAGGTGCTGGAGGAGCTGCTCATCTTCCCGGAATGATTGCATCGCATACAACAATTCCTGTTATTGGTGTTCCAATTATGGTGTATAATGATAAACAAATGAAGAAAGCTGATAAAAACAAATATTCTGCATTTGGTGGTCTTGATTCTCTTTTATCAATATCGGAAATGCCTACAGGATCTCCGGTAGTTGCTGTTGGGGTCAATAAAGCATCTAATGCAGGAATTTATGCATTAAAAATTCTCGGAAATTCTTATCCAGAAATTAAAACTAAACTAAAGAAACACAAATTTGATCAATATACTTCTGTTCTAAAAGAATCTGAAGAGCTTAAGAAATTAGGTCTATCAAAATTTGTGAAAAAGAAATTCCGTTAAGATATTACCTTAAATTCAATATTTCTCTCTCGTAAATGATTGATTAATTCATTTGATTGATTCTGATCTTCAGTTTCAAGGCTAATTGTTACTCCTGCGGAACCTGCATTTACCTCGGAACTTAATCTGTCATGAATTACTTCAACAATATTTACATTTATTGAAGATATTTCATCTACTAACTCCTTTAATGCACCCGGTTTATCTTTTAGTAGCACTGAGATTTTTAGCATTCTTCCCATTCCAGATAGCCCTTTAGAAACAATTTGCCCCAAAAGATACATGTCTATATTCCCTCCACATAATATTGGAACTACATTCTTTCCTGCTTCGGGTTTATGCTTTAAGATGTATGCCAGTGCTACGGCTCCAGCAGGTTCAACTACTGCTTTTGAACGTTCCATTAACAAAAACATTGCATTAATGATTTCACTATCATCCACAGTGACAATCTGATCAATCTTTTGTTTAACTATTTGAAAAGTTAACTTTCCAGGTGTTTTAACAGATATACCATCAGCTATGGTTATTGCTCCATTCACTGTTTGAAGTGAATCATTTTCTATGGACGTCTTCATTGCAGGATACGCGCTGGATTCAACTCCTATGATCTTTACATGCGGATGTTTCTCTTTCACCGCTGTAATAATACCTGCAGCTAATCCTCCGCCTCCAATTGGAACATAAATTTCATCTACATTAGGTAATTGCTCCATGATTTCTAAACCAATCACCCCTTGACCTGCAATGACATGTGAATCATCAAATGCATGGATTATCGTTGAATCTGATTCTTCAGATATTTTTTGAGCATATGCCCATGATTCATCATATGTAGTACCTTCCAAAACAACTTTGGCGCCATATCCTCGGGTAGCCGATACTTTTGCAGGGGATGCAGTTTTTGGCATCACTATTGTACATGGAATATTTTCAATCTGAGATGCAAATGCAACTCCTTGTGAATGATTTCCTGCAGATGCTGCAACAACTCCTTTGCTTTTCTCATCGTCAGTCAATGATTTGATTTTATAATATGCTCCACGAATTTTAAACGAACCTGTTTTTTGTTCATATTCATTTTTAAGATATACATTAGCTCCGCACATGTTACTAAATGTTTCAGAAAATTCTAGATTTGTTTTTCGAATTACTTTATTCTGAGTTTGCTGCGCCTTCACAATATCATCATATGTTATTGTCATGGAATTGTTGCACATTCAGTACATAATTAAATTGTATGAAATCAGTTGATTTCACAAATTTATGCCTAGAAATTAGATAATTCCTAAATACTTGCGATCATACCTCAAACTATTAGTCAAGCGGTACAATTCCCCAAGGCATGATGGCCTTTGTACCCTTGATTATGATTTAATTTTCTAAAATCACATTAAGAATATTCTTAACACATTGTTGGATTCGGATTTTTAACTGTTCACTGATGATTGATGCATCGACAAGTCCTTGTTTTGCACCATTGTCCACATATTCTAGATCAATATTGCATAAACATCCTTCTTCTCCGTTAACCAATTTTTGCTCATCAATCATAACTGATGTTGTATGAAATGTTTCCAACAATAAATTATCCAATTCTTTAAACAACTGATTTTTCTTATCTTGAATGTCAATAACCTCTGGCTGAGATTCATCAATCATTTTTTTTATCTTTGCTGATAGTTCTTCATCATTATAGAATAGTTCAAATAACTCTTGTTTAGGCATGTTCTTGAATCCCAATTCATTTAATTTTTCAATTATCAGCCTATCACTTTCATCTTCATATTTTGATTCGGAATTGCCCGAATTATCAATTAGTTCTGCAAGTTTTTTCTGTAATTCAATTACTTTCTGCATTGGTCTATAGTATAATAAAACATGATACTGTAGTGATGCATGGAGTGATAAAATATAATCATCAATCCTAATTTCTGATTTTATAAAAATTCGTCTTAAATCTTCATCACTAGAGTATGTAACTCCTTGTGAACTCCATTCAGATAATTTAGAATTAAAATCTCCAAAAAAAACTTCGACATTTTTAATATCAAAAGTTTCTACTTGTTTGGTAGTACTATCTCCCAACATCACATCACATGTTACACTTCTTGTTTCATGAATAATTTTTTTAAGAAATTCCTCCTGAATCTTTTCATTCAGTTTGTTTAATTCTAAAAAAAACTCATTATTTGTAATATTGCCTATTCTCATATGATTTCTTTCATATACTTCCTTAAATTCTATCATTTATGGAAACTTTCTCAGATAATGTCTGCAAACTAAAACATGAATTCGTAAAATTATACAAAGGCAACAGTCATGCCACAGAAGTTTTACCTAATTCATCTTCGGATTCATTTGTTATTGAAAAAAATCATCTATCGTTACTTCACAAGTTCCTTGAGATTAATCCAATTTACTCAAATCAAGTATCTGAAAGAATCTCCGAATTGGAGTGTACCATATTTGAAGGAGATTTGAATAGTTATTGGATTGATAGTATAAAACACGATACAAGCTATGCTCCGTTTTATCCGACATGGATGCTTTCGGCATTTGCCTTGGCACGTGAAGCACAAAATCTTGGATTTGAACAAATCATAGACATAGGTTCGGGGGATGGCAGAATTGCATATTGTGGAAAAGTTTTAGGGATGGATTCAATTTCAATAGAAATTGATGAGAATTTAATTGCGATGCAAGAAGAATTGTCATTAAAGACTGGAGTTTTGTTTAATCCTAATTGTTCCGATGCGACAATTTATGATTTTCAGAAAGTTCCATCTAAAGCAACTGTTTTTGTTATTGGAGGAGTACCTGAAATTGGAGAAATATTGGCCGAATCTGTAATTACGAATGTGTTGCAAAATGAGACTTTTTCAGATAATTCTGCATTTGCACTAACGGGTAGTTACTCTGAAAGAAGATTTTCGAAAGATCAATCGAATTTTGGGTGGGGGGAACTAACCAAAAAGTTCCACTTGGGAGTGATTTCGACCATTTCACTACCAACTTACTGGACAATGGATCAAAAATTTGAAACGCCATATATTTTTACAAAAAAAGAATAATAGTAGTAACAAATCAAAAAGATACATGTCTGAAAAAGAAGATTCAGTTTTACCTGCTGAATCAGATTCGGTTCAATCTAATACAAGTGAAAAAGGCAGCGTTGTCGATATGATGTTAGGAAAAAGCGACGAAAAGGTAATAGATTCTGACACAATGATTCAGGAAACTCAAAAACGGATATGGCGTTCACTGAAAAAGGGAATTGAATATGATGCAACTGTTGACCGATCTGAAGCCTATCTTAGAGAACACGTACATGAAAAACAATTGATGGTGGTAATGTATGTTGATTTGGTAGGATCGACAGATATTACATTGACACTTCCTGAAGAAATGGTCGCCATAATAATTAGTTCATTTGCACAAGAAATGGCATTTGCAGTAAATCATCATGATGGCTTTGTGTTAAAATTTGTTGGCGATGCGGTAATCGGTTATTTTGTAAATACTAGTTCTTTGATTGCAGCAGATAATGCCGTAAGTTGTGCAAAATCCATGATAAGAATTATTGATGAAGGAATTAATCCAATTTTAAATCAATACGACTATCCGGATTTATTTGTCAAGATTGGCGTAGATTTTGGAACCAACATGATTGTCAGGTATGGTTCTGATGCTGAAAAATCTCATGTAGATCTTTTAGGCCCTGCAATGAATATCGCCGCAAAGATTCAAGGAAAGGCAAAACCTCAAGAAATTTTGATAGGCGAAGATGTCTACACTAGAGTACATCCTTCAGTTCAAAAAGAATTTTCCAAAAAAGTGTGGAAAGATGATGAATGGAAGTATCACAACAGAGAAACAGGGAAATTATACCCCGTATACTCTTATTCAGGTTAGACCGTAAATTTATCCGGACATTCTACATGCTCATAGTGGTGTTCTGTAAATTGTTCTTCTACCACATACATCACAATTTTATGTAACTCAACATCGCGAATTATTTTTTTACATTTTAGACATCGTTTTACTTTGCTGTGATGCATGGATCAGTCCTGATATTTGATCGCTATAAGGATCTGCGATCAGAAGAATTTGAGTAAAAATTGACGTTTATTCACAATTTGCGCACAAACTGGATATACGAATGCTAAAATATTGTTTGCAAATCACAAAAACATGGATACAGGATTCTTTAATTCAAAAAAGATGCCATTAAACAATATAGATGAAGAGGTAGAGAACTCAATACGCTATCCTCCTAAAAGTAATCCTCCTACAGGATTCTCAGGAATTCAAGAAATCCGTGAGAGATTCAACAAAAGAAATGCGTCAATAATGCCAAATCTAGAAGATTTTAATCAAATGTTCCGTCAGTATGCCGATGGATTATTACATGCAAATGAATCAGTATTTCCTCCAGGACACCCATTATTTAATAGAGAAAAATCATTCTCACTTCTAAAAGAAGCAAACGACAAATTATTGAAAGAAAATCTTGAATTAAAAAAACAACTTGAAAAGTCTGATAAACGATCCTCTCAGTCTAATCTTTAATAAATTTTTTATACTTTTCTATGATTTTGTAAAGATTCTCAGTTTCTATTTGAGAAAGTATTTCCGTATGCAATATGTTATTGAGAATCAATCTTTCCGAGGTTTCAAGATAATTTACTGCATCAGAGTGTAATAACTGATTTATTTTCATTTCGAATTCTTTATTCAATTTTAAGAACATATCCTTGATGTGGTTTATTAATTTGACAGTTTTACAAAATACATGAATAATGAGTCATGGGGAAAGACCATAGCTCTTCATAAAAATAGATGTAAACAGATTCTGTCCTTTTCGAATGCAATTAGATATGTAGGTGTTTTTAATCAATATGGGCGCACCCTCTCTGGAAAGATTAGACCTGGAGTCAAACCTATTTTTTCACCTAATGCAGTAAAAGAAGAATTTTTTGCCATTTCATCAATAATGAAATTAAGAGAAAAATCTACCAAGGCATTAGGTGAAATGGAATTTATTCACATAAGTCACAAAAAAATTAACATTTTATTATTTCATAAAAATAACATAACATATTACATTACTATGAATTCAAAGACAAAACCAACTTCTGTATTAATAAATAAAATTAAAAAATTACTCACTCTGGAGTAAATCCAACATATCCTGTAGTTTGTTTTGCCTTGTCTTCTGAAAAGTCAGGTTCAAATAAAGAGATCATGTATCCGTCAGGATCTAGAATTATTGCATTTTTTCCTGCTTGTCTCTTTTGATCCTCTCTAAAAATTTCCACATTGGATTTTTTTAGTTCCTCCATTGCAGATTGTAAATCTCCTACTGTCAATCCAATTAAAATTCCATTTCCTTTTGATGTTTCTGTGTTAGATGTTGTCAAAGATGCAGGATGTAGACTTAACACTCCTCCTGACTGTTGCCCTAAATCGACCCAATTACGTCTTTCATTTTTTATTGGCATTCCTAAAACTTCGTGATAAAATTTTATTGAGACATCTAAATCCTTCACTTCAAGAATAATATTTCCAATTCGTTTAATATTCATAAATTATTACCTCAATTATTAGTTATAAAATTTTACGGATTTACCTCAACCATGGTTTCAGTTCTCTCCACTCCGGGTATTTTTTGTATCTGAGTTGTAACATCTTTAATCTCAAATAATTCACTCACATCAACTACTGCAACTGCATCATATTGACCACTGACAGGAAAAGACTCTGTGATTTTATCCACCTTTCTTAATCTTGCAGCTATGAGTTTTTTTGGGGATTTTACAAGTATTACAGCTCTTACCATCCCATATCGACCTCCACTTCAATTAATGTTTCAGTGTCAACAATCTCTTTTACATTTTTTAAATCAATCACGACATCATTGATTTCATTTATAGATGAATTCAAAATAACCGATATGTCTGCTCTCCCTGTAACAATCATGATGTCTTTTGAAATTTTTCTTTTTTTTCTTAGAATTTGAACAACTTTGTCAACCATACCTGGTTTTACAGTAATCATGCATAGTGCTTTCATGAAATAGACATGCTATTGTATGTGAAAAGGATTTCTAATCTGAGCTTGCTTCCTGTGAACGTGCTTCCTCAAGGTATGCACGTCGTTCTTCAAGTTCTGTTTCTCTATTAATTGATAAATCGTCATCAACAATTACAATTCCCGAATCTTCAGGCTCTGAGTGGTGCTTCTTCTTAGAAACTTTTTTTGTTGTTTTTTTCTTTGCAGATTTTTTTGCCACTTTTTTTGTTGTTTTCTTTTTTTCTACCAAGTGATTCGATGAAAATCAGAATATCATATTATTAAACATTTCATTATTGATTAAAATAATAAATGCCGAGGGCGAGATTTGAACGCGCGACAGCCACGTCTTCAGCGTGGTGCTCTCCCAGGCTGAGCTACCTCGGCATGAAAAACTTGCAAATTAAATGAAATTAAAGCGTATCCTTTCAGGATTTCCAGATTATGTCGGGTATTTTCTTTCTATTATTGGTTACACGTGCAAGAATAAACATTAGATCTGAAAGTCTGTTGAGATAAATTGCTGCCTCTTTGTTAATTTCTTCATTTTTGGATAATGCTACAACGTGTGTTTCAGCCCTTCGAGATATGGTCCGTGACAAATGAAGAATAGATGCAAGTAAAGTTCCACCTGGAAGGATAAAGCTAGTCAAAGGTTCCAATTGAGGCTCCAATAAATCAATTTTTTGTTCTAAAAATACAATCATATCTCTGGTCGTTCTAATTTTCTTATCAGACATGTCAGGATTTGCAAGATCTGAACCTACTACAAATAAATCATTTTGTATTTTGATTAAGATGTCTTTTACTTCATCGTCTAATTCTAATGATAGTGCAATTCCGATTGAGGAATTAAGTTCATCTATAGCACCATATGACATTATTCGCTCATCTGATTTCCATACCCGAGAATTATCAAATAAAGAAGTTTTACCTTCATCTCCTGTTTTTGTATAAATCTTCATAAAATTTTGAGTTTGGCATATCTATTAAGGATAATGTTAAATTTACATAAAAAGAAAATGGTCGTAATGGGTGAGTTAGATGAAGCAAATGAATTATTTCTAAAAAAGAAATTTGTAGATGCTATTAAAAAATATGAACTCATTTTACAAGTTGAACCGGATAATTTAGTTGCTCTGAATAATAAGGGATATTCTCTTAGTAAATTAAAAAGATATTCTGAAGCAATTTCATGCTATGATGAATCTTTAAGAAAAAATCCACAAGACAAGTTAGTACTGACAAATAAAATTTCAATATTTAGAAAGATAGGTGAATTTGATAAAGCTGTAGGAATATGTGATGAATTGTTAGAAGATACTCCAAATGATAGAGTCGTATTATATCATAAGATGCGAATTTTAAAAAAATTAGGAAAGTTTTCAGAGTCAAACATCATTTGCAACATATTATTAAATGACTATCCTAAAAATGGAGAGATTTTGTATGACATGGCTTCAAACTTTCTAAAAATTGGTGATGAGATTAACTTCTTTTCAACTCTTGAAAAAGCGATAACTCTTATGCCTAATTTGAAAAATAAATCAAAAAACAATGTAGAATTTGAAAAATTTCACAATGATGACAGATTCTTAAAAATTATTCATGAGTAATGAGGCTTATTAAAAAGAATCAAAAGATGAAATTATGATATCTGATTTCTTTTTTCAAATTGCAGGACTAAAAAAATTACCGCGGTCCGGATGGAAGATTAAACTTGGATTAGAAAATTCAGAATCCGTTGCAGAACACTCGTATATGATGTCTGTAATGTCTATGGTTTTGTCAGATTTGAAATCTCTGAATTCTGAAAAAGTTATCAAAATGTCCATCTTACATGATTGGGCAGAATCAAAAATTGGAGATTTTATGCCGGATGAAATTGGTTATGATAAGAAATCAGAATTGGAGAATTATGCAATGGCTGAAATTTTGGAATCGCTTCCAGAAAAAATTCAATTTAATTATCAAGAGATATGGAATGAATTTTTGAGTCGAGATACTCCTGAGTCCAGATTAGTTCACGAATTGGACAAATTGGAGATGGCACTGCAGGCTAAAATTTATGAAAATGATGTAGATTCAGAAAAAGTTAAACCGTTCATCATATCGGCAGTTGAACAAATTATGGATCCAGATGTAAAAAAAGTCCTTATGGACATACTAAAATAATAAATCTAGTTCTTGTATATCGCAATTATGTCTGAAAATAATGATGAATTGATTAAAGCACAAAATGAGTTAATTGGGGTTCTGTTTGAAATCATTAAACGTCTACAATCTAACAATGATCTAGACGCCGAATATTTTCAGATTATTGGAAATGAAACCCGTTCAGATACTGATAATTCAAGATTAACTGAAATAACTAAAGAAAGAGAAGATAATGCAGAAATTGTTTCAAGATTATTAGAAAAAATTGAAGCTGATCAATGACCACAACTACAAGAATCATCATCACATGAGTCATTTACTATTCTAAACTTGTTTGTCTGTTCAAATTTGGATTGTATATAATGTGAAATATTTACAATTCGAGTACGAACATCTTTTGTATCCCAGCTTCCTTCATTTTCAAACCATGATTCAATTTCATCAATATCGTATCGTTCCCCTTTTTCATTCAGTTCTGTAAAAATTTGTTTAATGAACGATTCATTTTCAAGAGTTAATGCGGATTTATCTTCCACCAATGTTGTAATTTCATTCAATCGTAAAATGGTTGAATTCAGTAATGGCATGAAATTATTAATTTATATCGCATTTATAATATTTCTAAAATATGCAATATTTTCAAGCATTAAAGATGGGGCAAAAAAGAGTAGAGACATCACGTGCATATCTTAATTCCATATCTAATGACAGAGCAATGCCTGCATTGGCACTACGTGATAACAAATCCAATGTTTGGGAACCCGTAGGAGAAGAGAATCTGTATGCCGTGATTGATGAATCATCCGGATTTGTATTGACGGATTCTAGTGGGTATATTGTTGCATTATGTGATGGAAATGGGACCTCAAAAACACTTGTTCAGAGTCTAAATCAAGAGCAAAAAGATAACATTGTAGAATTGTTGAAAAAAGATAACATTGTAGAGTACAAAGGCAAAGTAGCTTTACCTGTGTAGATTTTATTAATGCCATCTATTATCATACTAAGATGAACAAATATTCGAAAATTATAGAGGTTCGAGGCCATCTTATTGATTCGCTTGTATTAACAAAGATCTTCGATAGCGTCATGGATCTGGACGGAAAGTTTGAGGTCATGAAGATTACAGTTGGAAAATTAAAAACTGATGAGAGTTATGCAAAACTAAGAATTATTGGAAAAAATAAAGCTCATCTGAATGAGATAATTACTGCATTACATAGAGAAGGCGCAACTACAAAAACTCAAAAAAATTGTAAAACAAAAAATGCTTCAAAAAACATGGTATTTCCTGATAATTTCTACAGTACAACAAACAATCACACTGCAATTTATCACAACAATCGATGGATTAACGTAGACAATATGATGATGGACAAGTGCATTGTTGTAAAAGCAAACAAAGCAAAATGTGTTCCAATTAGAGAAGTCAAAAAAGGAGACAAAATTGTAATAGGAGAAAATGGAATTAAGGTTTCAACTCCTGAGCGTCCAAGAGAAGGGATGAATGTTTTCCAGTTTATGGGTAGTGGAAGTTCAAGTGAGAGACCAACTCAACATATTGCAAGAAAAGTTGCAGAAGATATCATGAAAACAAAAAAACAGAGAGGAAAAATTGTGTTAGTAGGCGGTCCTGCAATAGTTCATACTGGTGCAGCCGATGCTGTTGCAAAAATGATCAAGACGGGACATATCAATGCCGTATTAGCAGGGAATGCACTTGCAGTTCATGATGTAGAATATGCCACACTTGGAACCTCGTTAGGAATGAGAGTTAAAGACGGAACATTAGCTGTTAGAGGACATAGAAATCATATGGATGCCATTAATTCTGTGTTTAAAGCAGGTTCGCTAAAGAAAATGGTTCAACAGAAAAAACTAACTCGTGGGATAATGTATGAATGTATTAAGAGAGATATTCCATTTGTTTTGGCAGGTTCATTGAGAGATGATGGTCCATTACCTGATGTAATTACAGATATTGCTGAAGCTCAAAGAGAATACAAGAAGGTTTTGAAAGATGCAAGCATGGTAATTATGGTATCTACAATGTTGCATTCTATTGCAACAGGCAACATGCTTCCTGCAAATGTAAAGGTCATTGTAATCGACATCAATCAACCAACCGTGACCAAACTAATGGACCGAGGAACATGGCAGGCATTAGGAATAGTCTCTGATGTAGGCGCATTTTTACCAATGGTTGCAGATCAAATTGGAGGTAAAAAATGACATTAAAGGAAATCGAACATATTGATTTTAAAAAAGGAGATGGAATAGTACCGGTCATTGTTCAAGACTCAAATTCAAAAGATGTCCTTACTCTCGCATATACAAATAAGGAATCACTAGAACTGACAAAAAAAACTGGAAAATCATGGTTTTGGAGTCGTTCTAGAAACAAATTATGGATGAAAGGGGAAGAATCTGGCAATACACAAAAAGTCAAAAAAATATTGGTGGATTGTGACTCTGATGCGATAATTTATCTGGTGGAACCATCAGGTCCTGCATGTCATACAGGTGAA
>CAZEES010000007.1:0-45552 GCA_964511265.1 uncultured Candidatus Nitrosopelagicus sp.
AGTTCTGTGGTTTATCTCGCAAATTATCATACATTGCTAAAAATTGATCAGGTTCATTTCTACGATATTGCTTTGCTAAACGATTAATTTCTCCATCAGTTAGATTCTCGCCCTTATTTTCATGAAATTCTTTGATAATCTCAAATTGTGTTTTTTTGATGTTATATTTCTTGAGAGTGTTGTTAACTGCACTGTTTGCTAAAATGTCAAAGATGACAAATCTGTATACCAGATAGCCAGATATTCCTAAAATTGCAACTATCGAGATTGGGATAATCCAAGCATATACCATAATTATCTAAGATCAAAAGAGTATTTCATTCTTATTCAGAAACGTTTTTGTTGGAATGGAAATTTCTCATTAACAATTGGTTTGCACGCCAACAGGAGATTAATTTCTCTGCCTGAAAAGATGACATTGTTGTCTTTTCGGGGTTTCTTCTATTATCAAGGAATGATCCTAAATAGTCAGCATTCATTGAATTAATGCTGATGATTATAGATTAGACGAGGTTCTCTCTGAATTCCTCAAACAGTGATGAGACAAAGTTCATTTGAACGCCGAATTATGAAGCAAGAAAAATTTCAGGGTTTTTTGCATAGAATTTTAAGCAAAAAATGCGTCTTTTAATCATGAAACGTTTTGCTCCATTGATTGCAATTGCTTTTGTTTCATTGATTACCCCTGCGTTTGCCGAACTAAATGTAGACGTAATGGTTGACGGATTAAACAATCCATGGGAAATTGTCTTTGGACCAGACGGAGACATTTACTTTACAGAAAGAGATGGAAGAATATGGAAGATTGAAGAGTTTGGCGAGGCAAAAGTGATTGAGACGTTTACAAAGAGCGGCTCATATGAGGGAGGAACACTAGGACTTGCATTACACCCAGAATTTGAGAAAAACAAGAAGATTTACGTTTATCAGACAAATTTGGAGATGGAGTTTTTTCAAAACAAAGTTTTTAGCTTTACAGTGGATGATGATATGCTAACGGACAGACAAATTATCATAGATGACATTCCAGGTGCACTGTGGCATGATGGCGGGAGAATAGCTTTTGGTCCTGATGGAAAACTGTACATTACAACAGGCGATGCAGTCAATCCCGGATGGTCACAAGATTTGTCATCTCTTGCAGGAAAAATTCTAAGGATTAATCCAGATGGAACCATCCCGGATGACAATCCGTTTGATTCAAGCCCAATCTTTTCTTACGGTCATCGCAACCCACAGGGAATTGCATGGTCTAGTGACGGCTTGCTAGTGTCATCTGAGCATGGTCCGTCTGGAGAGATGGGATACGGACACGATGAGATTAACGTAATTGTAAAGGGGAAAAATTATGGTTGGCCAAAAGTTGTAGGTGACTCGTCTGATGTCACCCTTGTTAATCCAATAATTCACAGCGGTGAGCAAACGTGGGCACCGAGCGGAATGGTCTACTTTGATTCTAATAAAATTCCAAGTTTGGATGGAAAGTTTTTGGTTGGTGCTCTCAGAGGACAACATCTAATGGTCGTTGACGTTGCAGAGGACGGCTCTCTAATCAGTGCAGAAAAATTGTTTGAAGGGGAT
This sequence comes from uncultured Candidatus Nitrosopelagicus sp., assembly GCA_964511265.1. Classification (GTDB taxonomy): domain Archaea; phylum Thermoproteota; class Nitrososphaeria; order Nitrososphaerales; family Nitrosopumilaceae; genus Nitrosopelagicus. Next base: position 1,582 of record CAZEES010000007.1, read on the forward strand.
TTTGGTAGAATTCGCACTGCACAGACAGGTCCGGATGGTGTTTTGTATCTTTTGACGGCAAATGGCGACAATGACAAGATAATTCGAATATCTGAATCACCACTTGAAGAAGTTGCAAAGTTTACGTCTAACGAATCTGGTGATAATCTAACTATAGTATATGTGATAGTTGGAATTGTTGCTGTGGGAGTAACAGTTGGTGTAATTGCAATTAAACGGAGAAGATGATTATTCTCCTTCCAGTTCTTTGACTTTGTCAAAACATACGCTTGCCTCGTCTTCTAGCCCCGTGTGTTTTAACAGCTCACCTTTGTTGTACCATGCGTCTGCATATCCAGGAGATATCTCAATTGCTTTTTCATAGCTAAGTATTGCATCATCGAATCGTTCCATCTGCGTTAGTGCGACACCTCGGTTGTACCAAATTAGAGAATCGTTTGCATCAAGTGCAGATGCCTTGTCATAAGATGCAACCGCATCGTCATACTTTTCTAATTCTACTAAAGAGATTCCCTTGTTTAGATAAATTTCTGCAGTTTCTACAATTTTTAGAGCCTTGTCGTAAAACTCGATTGCCTCCCCGTGCTCATCATAATCTGCAGATAAGATTCCTTCACTTACTAGAGCCTTGGCATCGGCTTCAGTTAATCCCATTAAAAGAAATTAAATCAAGTTCAGATAAGCATTTCTAAGATTTCTTTTTAATGTTGATTTTTTTGCATTTGTGTGGACGTCCAGTATTCCTGTCAATAGGAATGAATTTTCCCTCTTCTGTCTTGAAATCCTCATCAAAGTAAATTTTGGCGCCACATCCCTTATCGCAGCTGTTCAGTTTTTGATTTGAATAGTCTGAAAATTTTATTCTGTCTGGAAGCTTGTCCTTATCGCAGGTGGTACAAAATTTGCCATTCATTCTGTCATCACATTTTGGGCAAAACTTCATCATTATTTCAAAGATCAGTCACTAATTGAATGATTGCAGCTATCAAATGGTTAATCAAAATAGCTGAAATAGGTTTAACTTTAGTAGTATGGAAATTTTTTCCATAGATGTCTTCTCAGAGAACAATTCTCAATTCTTTTCCAAATGAGTATACACCAAGACCACTTCAGGAAAAATTGATAGAGGAGGTTCAGCAAAAGGTTGATTCTGGAGTCAAGGTGATTTTATTGTCAGCCCCCACGGGAATTGGCAAGTCCCTCATTGCTGCAAGTGTTGCAGCATATTTTGAAAGCTCGTTTGTTGTAACTGCATCAAAACATCTGCAGGATCAGTATACAAGGGACATGCCGTGGTTTAAGCCAAACAAGGGAATGCCAAATTTTGCCTGCCATAAAATGATGGAAAAGCACGGCATAGATTTGACAGAGACAGACTTTGCCGTACAAAACAAGTGGACATGTGACATGGGTCCATGCAGCGTTACAGTTGAAGAAAATAAAGAAAAGGTCAAGAAGGTGTGCAAATACAAGCCAAAACTTGCCGACGTTGCAGAAGGAAAGGTGAGACAAGACGACTGTTTGTATTATTTACAAAAATATCAGAGCCTGATTGCATCTCATTCGATATGGAATTATGCCTCATACTTTCAGATGATGAAGTATCAAAAAGAAAAGTATGCAGAATATCTAAACAAGAAAGTTGCAGTCTTTGACGAGGCGCACAGAATTGAAGACCAGATAATTCAGTTCGTTGGGATTGACATCTACGAGAGAAATTTGACTGAGTGCAAGATAGACGTAGAAAATTACAATTTGGAAGACATTGACGATGTTATGAAATTGTCAGATGGGTTATCAGAATCTTATGCAAGACAGATTAGCAGTTTGGAAGAAAGCAGGGCTTTTGCTGAAAATCCTGACTATGAAATAGTTCAAACGCTAGAAAACAAGTACAAGAAATATGCCGAGGCACGCGCGGAAATTTATTCAAATAAGCAAAATTTCATCTTAAACAAGCCATACTATGACGAAGGCGGAAAGTTTAGGTCGCTTTCTGTTAAACCACTCGACATCTCAAAGTATGTCAGTACGTTTTTTGATCATCCTGTCCAGATTTTCATGTCTGCCACCATCGACAAGGACAGTTTTTGTGAGAATACTGGATTTGACCCAGGAACGGTAGAGATTGTAGATACGCAGGTCTCGCCTTTTCCAATTGAGAACCGCAAAGTAGAGTTTGCAGATGTTAAAAGACTGAATTACAGTTCAACACGGGATGACGAGTTGCAAGTAATCAAGAAGATTGACGAGATAATGACAAAATACAATGACAAGAAAGGGTTGGTCTTGACGTCATCCAAGTCAAGATGTTTTGAAATTTTAGAAAATCTTTCTGAAGAAAACAAAAAAAGAATTAGAATTTGTCACAGCTTTAACGCAAACGGAAAGACACAAGATCAAGTTGTACAAGAACATGCAGAGAGTAAAAATGGAGTTTTGCTTTCATCGTCATTGTGGGAAGGTGTTGATCTAAAAGAGGACCTGTCAAGATTTCAAATTGTTGCAAAGGCACCATATCCAATGTTATCAGAGACTAGAACAAAGATAAAGATGGAAAAATTTCCATTGTGGTACAAGGCACAGGCAATTATGAAATTGTTGCAGGGCTTTGGAAGGTCAATCAGGGATTATGGTGACTGGGCTGACACATATGTCTTAGATTCAGCAGCACATGAACTGCTATTAATGAACAGAAAGATGGTGCCACATGCATATCACGACATAATTTTTCCAAGTTCCTTCAAGGAGTTTTTGGGCTAGTTATTCACAGCCAAATTTTACAGCCCAATCCAGACCACCAAACTCGCTTCTTCCACAAAATCGCGGATCAAGTTCTGCATGATCATTTTCCAAAAGCAGTTCGTTTAGGGACGTTTCGCTACAAAATACGAGACCAACCTGTCTGTCAAATGATGGCTTTTGTCCTCTGTCCAGTATGAATACAGACTCGCTTCCAGCAGAACACTGGGATTCTGCAAATGTCTTTGCCTCTTCGCCACCAGGTTCTGTACGCTCTGCTGCATTTACAAGTGCAAGTCTAATTCTAATCTCTTCTCCATCATCTGAGAGAAACTTTACAGTGTCACCATCCACCACCTGGGCAATCGTTCCAGTAGTACAGATCTGTTCATCACAGTTAACCGAAGTTTTAGGTGGCTCGACATAAATGGCAAGCGCTACAATTCCAATACCAATTACAGAGACCAGTATCATCGATAGCGCCTTTAGCATGTTGCCCATGAATGTTATTTTTAGCAATACAATATAGATGATTTTTTAACTCATTTTTGTACAATAGTTGTATGTCAGATGTAACACAGGCCAGAAGTTTTGCTAAAAGGAAACACCTAGGTCAGTTACGAAAAAATGGCAAGACAGCAACATTTTCACATCTAAAAGACGTGGTACGAAACTTGAAAAAGATGAAAGTTACAAATGAGGATATTATTTGTGCAGGATGGCTACACGATACAATAGAAGATACGGATACTGACTATGATTCCATAAAAGACAGGTTTGGCAAAAATGTTGCAGAGATTGTAGTCTCTGTAACAAAGGACAATCGTTTAGCAAAAAAGGAGAGGGAGGTGAAATATGCAAGAGATCTCAAAAAGTCCAGTGCCAAGGCGAAGCTTGTGAAGATTGCAGACATCTTAGCAAACGTAAATGACGCACCAAATGCTGGGAGAAACGCACGGTGGGAGAAGCAGCAGTTTGTAAAAAAATCAAAGTACTGGAGCTATGTATCAGGTGTAAAGCCAGGAAGATTGGCAGAACTTTCTTGGGCAAGAAAAGAATGGCAGAGACTGCAAGAAAAATATTCAAATTAATTTACATTAACAAAAATTCATACATTTGTTGTAACAAGATTTTATTCTGGTTCTTCTGGATGACCTTTGCCTCTCAGTGCAAATGTAACTACTGCCAATGCGATTGCCACACCAATTGCAGCACCAAATGCTGCAGCGCTTGCTTCTGCCATGCCTCCTATATGCACTTTGTAGAATAAATCAATTTCTAAATGGCAATTTTTGCGTTTTAGATAGAGTGGTGTTTTCTATATGTCTCAAGTATTGAAATCACTTCGTCGTCAGATGTTTGGTTGAAGTTTTTGTAAAATTCACTAATTGACGCAAAGGTTACAGGAGTAACCATTGCAAATACATGCTTGAACTTCTGGCTGAGAATTTCAAACATTCCACTAGATATGATAGGTACGGCAAGAGTTGCACGGGTAATCTTTTTTGTCTTGAGCCAGTCAGCAATAGCAAAGACGGTAGAGCCTGTGGCAATTCCATCGTCTGTCAGAATAACGTTTTTTCCTGAAAGATAGTCATAGTTAGAATTTCCCCTGTAAAGCTCTAATCTTCTTTTCACTTCTTCCTTTTTTTGTGCAATCTCTTTTTGCATCTCTTCATGTGTAAAATATTCAAGTGAGGAATCCAGGAGGTGCGTAGTACCATCATACAGCACCGAGCCAATTCCATATTCGTCATTCTCTGGCGGAGTAATCTTCTTTGAGACTATCACATCTAGGGGTATTCCGTAATGTTTTGCAATCTGCAGACCAATCACAACGCCACCCCTGGGAATTGCAAGAACCACAGAGTTTTCATCCACCACAGTGTTTAATCGAAATGCAAGTTTCTTTCCCACATCAGTCCGGTCTGCAAACATTGGTGATAATACGTCAACAGAACAGATAGGCTTTGCGCCAACAGACTAGCCTGTTTTTGAATTCTCGTAGATGTTTAGTGTAACTTTGACTAGAGATCTGCCAATATCATCTGGGATGATGACCATTATTCCGCTGTCTTGAGTAACATTAGAGCACGTGCCAGAGTGGCTTGTCAGGTTTTTTGCAAAGCATCCTGGTTCAGTGTAATAAAAGAAAGTTCCAGTTTCTTTATAGCTCTCAAATTCAGAGATGGATGGAACAAAATACAGATTTGCGCCAAGTGACTTGTCATCAGTCCTAATGCTGTAATCAAAGGAAGAAACATCACTTGTCATGCAAATTGGAATGAAATGTGCAAACGCCTCGGGCAACATAGATTCTTGTGCGGCATCAGAGTGTGAAGTGTTCTTTACGTTTGGGAATTGAATGTTGTAAGGATCGTTTGTCAGTTGCAGACCCATTGCAACTTCGATGTTTTGTCTAATGACATCAACCGTTGAACGATAATGATGTGGCTGAAAGTTGTACTGACACTGATTGTTCTGGTGTGTCAGACGGACAAATGACTTGGCATGCATCGAATCCAGCTCATTTATTCCGTAATTGTCAGTGATGGTTTGGTCAAATTCCACATATCTTTGCGACTCATCTATAGTAGAATCTGACTTGTTCCATGTTGATGTAATATCAAATACAATGTTTGACGGATAGCTGGCCCAAACAGGGTCCAGATGTACATACAGAGAATGCCTGTTTACTGACATGTCATCAAATTCCATAGGCATGTAAAATTCCACCACGTCTAATATGGCGATGACTGCTGCAATTCCTATAACAAATAATAGAATTTTCATGTGTTTTAATCTAGAAAATGTAAACTTTTGTGACAATGATGTATGATGTGGAAAAAGGCAATAATTAGTTAGCTTGATTTTTCTTTTTTCACAAATTCAGAGCAGGGGCAGGCATCAACCAGACACTGTCTTAGATGTGCAATGTGTTTTGATTTCAAGTGTCTGCACGTAATGTTTTGGCATGTGTTTTTTTCAATCTCCTTTTTTACCACGGCTGCAGCAATTTTGTTTGCCTCTTCTTTCGACATTTTTTTCTTGTCCATGTAATAGTGAACTACCTGAGACCAAAGCTTGTCTACCTGGAATGGAGTGACATTTTCCCACATCATGGCGTCTAATACGCATCTGTTATAGATAAAAATGATCCATATTTTCTCACGTGGTTAGAGAATATGAAGTTGAGAGAAGCCACAACGGAGGATATTGGCTTCTCAGAATGTTTAAGCCTTATCACCCTTTGTCTTGTCTTCAGGAATGTATCTTGAAAGGAATTCATCAATCACTTTGAAGAAAGGACATTTGCCTTCATACATCATGCCATGGTATACGTGATAATTGCATAAAAGTTTGTAATTAATGGGTGTGGCACTTGGCAGAACACTGAGAGAATTCCTCTCTTACTGCGTCTATACACAGTTTACATCATCCGTTCCGCAGTGCCACACGGTCTTATTCTTTTGATGACGTAATCATCGACATCATATAGGTGAAAATGATATTTAAGATTTGATAGTTGACGAATATCGATCGTCTTTGTATCTTACTTTCACAAAGAGATTTAATGAATATGGAAAATGATCAAATTATGCCAGTTTGGACGGGAGGAATATTCCTAAAAGATGAAGGTGGATACGAGATCGTTTTGAAATCGTTGGTTCATTATAAAAAGCGATTACAAACAATACACGCAAGTCCAGAACTAAAAGAGGCAGCTGCAATGTTTGCGCCTGTTTTACAGTCACAGGCACAAAAAAGAATCCCAATGATTGACAAGACAAAGGAGAGAGTTGAGCAGATGTTACAAGATTCACTGCCTGCACAGTCATTAGAGCAGGACTTGGATGTTTTAGAAAAGGCACTAGAGTGTCGCAAGGCAGACATTGAGAAGGCACAGGATACAGGAAAAGAATACTTTATGCAATTATTGGGGGATTTGCAAGAGGCAAGTAAGGACTTGGATCCAATTAAAAACGCACTTGAGAAGATAAAGCAGTATTCAGAATAATTTTAAGATGAATAAAAAAAAGGCGCGGCTCGGTATAGATCAGACCGCTTTCCCTCAGTCCGATCAAAACACCATTGTGTTCTAACATGAAAGTTTTCACAGAGCCACGCGGACTATTTAGTCGCGTATTTCATTTGTAACCATATATACGACATTGTCATATTTAACAATTCGTACAAATAATTTCTTAACAGCGTTAAGAAAGTTGTAATTATTACAACAAAATTTGCAAATTAGCAAGCCTTTTTTCTTTTGATGTGTATTACAAGGCATGATGGATCCTAATTGTAATTTGTGTGAAAGAAAACTTTCAGAGCATACATACGAAGAGTCAATCAACTGTGCCATGGAATTAATCAAACAGGGACACAAGAAAATTGGAATGGGTCAACATCGCCTACGACAGTCAATGCATGACTGATTTTGTTTTTAATTATGAGATGGTTTTAAAAAATAGAATTATTCTTTCTTAGCTTCTTCTTTTGGTGCGTCTTCTGCTGCAGCTTCAGTCTCTGCTGGAGGTGCTTCATCTTTGATTTCTCCATCATATTTGCAGTTTACTTGGAAGATTTCATCAGAAACCGTATTGCCTCGGATAAGTTTTCTTTTTCTCAGTCCATGTTCGGTATCTTGAAGACCAACGCCTTTTGATAGTAAGACACGCTTTCTTGCCATTCCATGTAGATCTCCTCTCATTGGAACGCCAGATTTGTCGCTTCCGCCAGTAATTTTTAATTTTCCTGCTAGTCCCACAATTGCTGCGTCAGTTTCAGCACCAATTACAAGACCCATGAGTGGATTTGCATCTCCTTCTTTGAGTTCTTTGGTGATGGACTTGCCTTTGATATCTGAAATTGTCAGTTTGAAATTAGCCATTGCGATCTCAAAAATTTGTGAACTACTAATTAACCTTTGGACAAATTTACTTTGCAAAAAATCTTTAATTCAATTTTACCTTAAATTATACATGGAAGAAAAAGTCGAGTGTCCAAAATGCAATGAAATAATGCTCGACGTACAGGTCTGTCATCTCATATGTCCTAGATGTGGATCGCATATGGATTGTTCAGATAAGGGAACAGTTTGGTAATCAAAAACCAGGTCTGTCAGGAACATAATCTGCTGCCATGTTAAGTGCCTGATCTTTCATAATTTCCAGATATTTTTCATATGATGCTTCAAATTTACAATGAGGACATGTGACTTTGGTAAGGTCGTCGTTGACTTGGGCCACATTTTCACATTCAGGACATCTTGCATCAAGCATGCATCAAGTAATTATCTAAAGTATATAATTCTGATCGAGCAGGTATGCATCCAAACGAATCTATGAAAAAGAACTTCATAAATCAGTAAAAACTAGAATTCTTACGCGGAGTTAGTTTAGTCTGGTTATGACGTCAGCTTCCCAAGCTGAAGGTCGCGTGTTCGAATCCCGCACTCCGCATTACATTTCTTTTAATGCGCGTTCAATCATTCCACGGTCTTTGGCCTTTGGAGTAAATTTAATATAATTTTCATAGTCTTGTTTTGCTTCATCCATCTTGTTTTGCTGTTGTCTGACATATCCACGGTTTTTATAAATTGGACCAAATCTATTTTCATTAATTTCAATTGCACTAGTATAGTTTTTCTCAGATTTATCAAACTGCTGACCCTTTAGGTAGAAATTTCCAAGACCACGATAAGCCAGATAGCAGTTTGCGTTTTTCTCCAGACTTTTTTCATAGTATGAGACACATTCAGGATTGTTCTGCTCGTTCAGTACGCCTCCTAATAGACATAATGCAGTCGAATTGTCCGGATTGAGTTGTATGGCTTTTTCTAGCGAATTAATGGTCTCTTGTGTTTGTTTTTGTATGCCCAGTCTTTCAGATTCAAAGCAAAGCCTGTTTGATTTTGTCTTATTCTCATCGGATTTGAGTGTAGAAATGATGTCAGTCGGACCTAACAAAACCATCAAGCACCCGTCTTCAGACCAAAGTTTTTCAAATCTTTTTTCTGGAATTACTCCAACCTGAATGCCTTCTTCAGATGGCTTTTGTTCTGGAACATAATGAAAGATTGTCTTTTCATTATCATCATAGCCAGAGATGATTGATGCATGCTGAACAACGTCATGCAATCCAGGCAGGATTACAATTGGAGGAATTCCCATGTCAATTACTTGTTTTAGTTCTTTAAGGTTTGAGTGTAAGATTAAACTGGATAGTCCGTGTCGTTCTGCAAGATTAATTCCCTCAATCAGTATGCTTCCATTCATTCCAGCATATTTTGATGCAATCTCATTTGCCTCAGTCATTGGAAGATCAATGTTCCAGTACTTTGCTACTGCATTTACCGAGAGCGGCAGACAAATGTTATCTTTGTCAGAAATTGGAGGAAGTATTAGTTCGTGTTCGGAGTCGCCTTCCATGTAAGATCACTCAATTAATCATTATTAATATCATCATCAAAGTTTTGCAAATTTCTCAATCATTGCCTGACCGTCTTTGGTCATCTCTGGGTGGAATTGTGTGCCAAAGATTGACAGTTCTTTGTGTTTAATGATCTCATTTTTACAGTTTCCAGACTCCCCTATGCAATTCAATGAGTTGCCAAGTTTTGAAATTTCATATGAATGACTTTCAAAAACAATTTTTTTTCCATCACAAAGCAAGTTCTCATTAGAAGTGATCTCTTGTTCACCTCTTATGACAGAAGATTTACGAATTGTCCCACCTAGTGCAAGTGCTAAAATTTCTGCACCATAACAAATTCCTAAAAGTTTCTTTTTTGCACTTACCGCATGTAAGACAATCTTTGAGTTTTTTGAATTCATTTTTGAATCATTTTGGCGTCTACCAGAGAGGATATACGAGTCATATTTTCCAATATCAACAGGATTAATCTCATCAAATGATTTCTGTTCAAATTTGACATCAGAGTTTGAAAGCGTATCAGCTATATCTTTCGTAAAGACAGAGCCATTATCTACTAGCAATAACACGTCTAGTCTTTTCCGATTTGGATCTTGATGTAGTGAATCTCAGCAATTCCATCTACCGTATTGATTACTCCAAAGTAGAGAGATGTATCTTCTTCCCACATCAATACTCTAGATGTTCCTATAGCATACTTGGCAAAGAACTCATTAATCATTTCTTGAGTTGCATCTTTATCAGATTCATTAAAGAATACAATGTCACCTTCCTCAAATGATAGTGGAATTTGAATTGCAGTTGGCTTTGTAATTGTCAAACCACTAGTGCTTATCATCTCCATGATTTTCTCAAATCTTTCATCCTTGTCTAGTTGTACAATAGTTTCACCTGTTTTACTGGTAGTAACAACACCAGATAGCTTTTGTAGATATGCCTCAAATGCTTCTTCTTGTGTTTCACCTAATCCAACATAGTATTCTCCTGTAAAGCCTGCACCTACTGCAGCAATGGTACCTAATTGTGCTACTGAGCCACCAGCTCCTGCAGTATATACCGGAATAAAGTAAGTGTCTTGATCTCCTACACGATACAAAATGTTATCACCAATTCTAGGATTTCTCAACAGTGTCTTGAGTTGTGCAAAGTCAGGGTCACGGTCAAGTGCTTCTCTAACAGATGTTGGTCCCAAAAGTTTTGTCTCAGAGTCTAATGGAACTTCGTAGAAGGTCATCTTGCCAAGAGTGCCCATGTCATTTTCTACAATCATGTATCCTGCTAGGTTACGTCCTTGAGAACCACGAAGTTCTAATGACAAGAGTCCGATGAACTCGGTCTCTTCAAATCCAGGTGGTTTTGCTTGAATGTAATAGGTATCTAGTCCTCTAGGAATTTCATAAAACTCGTTTGCTTGAATAAATGTCTCAACGTCAGTTACGTGGTAAATGTTGTACATCTCTGTCTTCCAGTTGAATAATTCCTGTGGGTAACGAATCTGTTCATCAAGCCATGCAGGTGCTGGAATTATTTGATCCTCATATTGTGCCATGAGCATGTTTGAGAAAAAGTCATCACCATTTTTTATCAGGCTAATGTCGCCGTCGTATGTATCAACAAGCGCATATCCTGCTAGTCTAAGATATGGATTTCCCGCAGAATATGGAACGTCTCTTGTATCAAATCCAACTATTAATGGAACAAGCCAATAGGTATTTTTTCCATCAGTTACTGGATAGGAATCAAGTTCTTTTCCAAACATGTTATACAAGAAATAAGGATAAAGTGTCTGCATTCTTTCGTTAACATCTTTGTATCTCATAATGTGAAGAGACTCTCCAGGATATGAGAGGATAAAGTTTGGCTCAAAGATCCATGAAAGTGGTGGTGCTACATCAACACCGCCTGCTCCATCATATTTTGCGCCGTTAAGTTCTGCACTGACATCACGGTTTACGGGATATCCAGACCATGTATCATCTAACAAACCGCCCTCACCATAATAGATGGCTCTTTGTTCAAATAGTTCAGAACTGTCAACAATTTTTCCTTCAGTTGCTTCTAGTGTAAGAAATCCATCAGGCACGTGAGTGTATACAAGATGCTCGTTATACCATTGGTTTTCAAGACTTACAGATGAAGGAAGTATTGGCTTCATTGAGGCAGTCCAGTAAAGTTTATCGTCAAATCTTAGAATATCATTGTCTTCAAAGTCTACATATGGAATAAGACCAATCTCTGGTTTTAGTTTTGCAAATGCTGCATTCCAGTCCCAGACACGAATCTTGCTTAGCACATCTTCGTTTTGGTCAATATAAGATTCAATTAGATTTGGATTGACAGATGTAATTTGCACTTCGTGAGTATTTTCGTTAATTAGATCTAGTTCTGCAAGATAGCGATTTACACCAATTTGTTGTGCCGTATATGGTCCAAGGTATTCAATCTTTTTTGCGTCTGCAACACTGTTGTTTACGCCCATTGCAACACCTACTATTAATGCAATAGCAATTATTACTGCAACTCGGATGTATACGTCACGCTTGAACATGTGTGTTAGAACACGTGCACGCATTCTGTCAAAGATTGAAAATGCAATTGCTGCAAATCCTACAACAAAGGTTCCACCAATCGCGTATCTTGTGTTATAGTCAATGGTATCTGTGAAAAACATGTTAATTGCAGCCCAGACTATTCCTATTCCAATTATTGCCTCAATTGTTGCCATGTAGTTTAGGTATCTTGGTTTTCCTTCCCTTGTGTCATGCAAGTAAAGTGTCACAACTTTGATTATGTAATGAATTCCTACATAGAGGATTAAGCGAAGCCCAATTGCACCAATGATTGGAGGAACCACAATTAGGAGTGCAGGAATCATTGGAGTAACATTGTCCATGGCAAATCCAGGATCATTTGGTGGAGTTACAAACGGAAGTGTGAATAGGGTTGTAATGTTTTCAACTCCCAGATCATTTCCATCCACCATATACAATAAACCAAATCCAAACATGAGGTTTGCAAAGAATGCTCCAAAGAGTAGAATCTTTGTAATTTGCCAGAGTGCAAAGTGTACTCCAGATAATTTGAATTCAGAAAAATTTGGAATTGTTTGTTGAACCTGATCTTGTGGACTACGATTCATCATGTTAATTACGGCGCTTATGAAAAACCAGAAAATTGATGATCTGTTTACGGCGTTAACTCTGAGTAATGCGATACTTGCAAGGGAGATACCACCTATCAGTGAGAACATCAGTGGTTTTGTAAATACATCAGCAAATTCTGTTATATTCATTGACAAAACTACTGCTTGGTTTCCTGCCAATGCAAAGATTACAACTGCAATTAATGCAATAATGCCAAGTTTGATAAATTTACCAGCGTCTGGTGGCGGTTGACTACTATCCTCATTTTTTGCACTATACAAGATGAAGAAACTCGTTTTTCATTTAATTAATACCTTATTGGTAGAATTGCAAAAAAATGTATAATTACACGCTTGATGCGATGCCTTTACACATCATATAGACTGCTGCAAACTTTGGAACAGATACTTGCTCATTATTAAACGGTCCAAACTTTTTCTTCTTTAATGAAAACTTGATCGGACAATTTGCCGCAACTTCAACTTCTTCATCATCAATGAAGCAAGCATCAACGTATGGATCAAATTTTTTCAAGTCCTCTACGAAAATTTTCGTAAGGCCACTTTTACTGTTAATAGATCCAGGCAATCTAAAAATTCTGTGAATGTCTTGTGTTACATTTGGATCAATCTTAATTCCAATTGAATTCCTAAAGTCCTCAAGTCTTTTTTGAAACAGTGTGTAACCACCAGAGATCACTTCTTGCGAAATTTTTACGCGGTTTGATTTTGTTCCGTACAAGTGCTTTGCAAGTCTTCCACCCCAACCAACATCCTCAAATTTCGGAAGGGAGGATTTGTTCATGTTAAATTTTTTAAATCCAAATGTTTCAGGGATGCTTCCACGAAACATGATGTAGTCAGCAATCTCTGCTCTTTCCCTTGAGCCTACATCATCGTATTCAGATTTTGGCACATAGATATGAAACCCCTCGTTTCCAGAAAAAAAGATCTTAATGTTTTGTTGATCAATTCCCAAGTCGTCTGTAAGAATTTGATTCAGTTTAACTACCTCATCTTTTGTTGATTTGATGCAGTCACTACAGGTAAGTGTCGTAAAGGAAAGTTTTGTGGAGTGACAGTTCGGACATGATTCATTCAGTGAAGAAATTTCATTGCAATCAGAGCATTTGATTAGCGTGTTGTCCTTAGGGTGTTCCTTTCTTAGATCCTTAGCATCAATATCAAAGATTAGCTCCGCGTTTTGCCAATCTTTTTCAGCCATCGGCAGATTTGGGAACATATATCGCGCATTCGAGCAGTAAACATCAGAAGGTTTGTTTTGCATTAAAAGTAAGTGAAGGTCTTTATCAGATTTGAGCGAGATGTGTCTATTCATTCCTCCGTTAAATTTTTGGTAACCAAACTCTCGCTGGTTTGGATTATCAGGAACATGCAAGAGATCAAAGTGTTCAAAATAAAATTTTTTGAATGTGTCTTCAAGGAATATTATGTCTTTTGCATTCATGCTCTCTTTCTCCCAAACTGAAGAGGGTTGATTATTGTATCACATGCAGGAACAGGAAAACAAAGATTTTGACTCTTCACCTTTTCACATGACGGACATTTGTATTCTGTAGTTCCAGATACGCCAGAGAGTTGATTTAGCTGATAAATTGTAACTTTTGGATTGTAGTCAGGTGCATTTTTGAATAATGGTGCAATTTGTTCCACTGTTTGACCTTTGTTTAACAGAAAAGTAGCAAGGAGAAATCTTCCAGAGTGAGGCAGGTTTTCTCCTTTTTCTAAAACTTCTATTGCATGTTTTATGCAAGGAGGAAATTCTTTGGACTCTACTGTCTTTACCTCGAATTTTTTTGCAAGTTGTTTTAGTTTATCAACATAAGTCTCAAAACCAGCTATCATGCCAGGTGAAGACGAAGAGTTGATTTTTGTATAGATGTGTCTGTCTAGTTCTTTTCGTACCAACCTTACAGTCTCATGTGGAGTAAGGTGAACTTTTCCATTTACAACTTTTCTGTTAATTAATTTCCATTCTCTTTCATGAAAATTGATAGAATGTTTGAGATAATCACGAACAAGAATTGTAAATTCTTGGTCTATTTTTTCTACAGTCATAGAGAATAATTCATTAAGCATTTGCAGAGAAAGTTTGGTTTTTGTAGCATCCTGATGATTCATCAAGTCTTTTTCTAGAAATTTTTCTGCGCGACGAGCCTCTGCCAGAGAAAATCTTCGTATCAGCGTATTCATGCCAGAGAGTTTTAGCAAGATTACGGCAATCAAAAATGAAAAAATCTCTAAAGGTAACGCAGAGTTATTAGACGAAGAATCCGATTTGAAAATTCGTCCTTCTGAAGCAGTAATGATTCTTTCAAATGCATTTTCAACAATTTTTTTTAGATCGGGATCAGTTCCAAATTGTTCTGGTGAAAATCCCTTATCGCTTAGATATTTCCCTGCTTCTGCTAGAAATGGATACTTTACGATCTCATCGTTTCCAAGATTAACCATAACAATAGTTCACCAACTTAGTTTAAAAATTGCAATTATAAAATTAGTATTTCCAGTAGATCTCTAGTTTAAATTATAATGAATTGTAGAAAAAATATGCAGATTGGTGCCCATGTATCCATATCTGGCTCTTTAGACAGATCAGTAGACAATGCAGTTGAAAGAGAATGCTCAGCGTTTCAGATATTTACCAGAAATCCACGAAGTTGGTTTGCAAAAGACTTGGATCCTGATGAGGCTGAAAAGTTTAAAGAAAAATTATCAAATTCCAACATTGATAGAATGGCAACGTGTGCTCACATGCCGTATTTACCAAATCTTTCAACACCGGAAGATGAAGGATATGAAAAATCAATCAAATCAATGATTAAAGAAGTTGAAAGATGTGACAAGATTGGAATTCCATATCTTGTAACTCATCTTGGAAGTCACAAAGGCTCTGGTGAAGAAAATGGAATAAAGAGACTCACAAACGCACTAAATGAAGTTGCAAAAACAAAGGCCGATGTAATGATTCTACTTGAGAACACTGCAGGACAAAAGAATTCTGTTGGCTCTGATTTTAAGCAATTAGCAGAAATTTTTTCAAAATGCAAGCCAGCAAAAAAATTTGGTGTTTGTTTAGATACGTGTCATGCATTTGTTGCAGGATATGACTTGAGAACAAAAGAGGCGGCAAAGAAAACAATGAAGGAGTTTGATGAGACGGTTGGGATAGAAAATTTGAAAATTTTACATCTTAATGATTCCAAAGGAGAGCTAAATTCCAATTTGGACAGACATAATCACATTGGATTAGGAGAGATTGGAAATGAAGGGTTATCAGAGATGATTAAGATAATGAATAAGAATAAGATTCCAATTGTCTTAGAGACGCCCATAGATGACACGAGAGATGATTTTGAGAATATCAGAAAGGCAAAGTCACTTGCATGAGTAATTACGCATTTATTCCATGATTGTTTTAGAATTTTAGTATGAATTACGAAAGCGTCATGAAGCTTGCACTTGAAAGAGCGTTTTATTTTCCAAGTTGCGAGGTGTATGGCGATGCACAAGCAGGTTTTTGGGAATATGGCCCAACAGGCGTAAGTGTGAAAAACAAGTTTCTTGAATTGTGGAGAAGAGAACTGGTAAGAAGAGATAGAATGCTTGAGATTGACGGCTCACAGATAATGTCAAGGTCAGTCTTTGAGGCATCAGGTCATCTCGGAAATTTTGCAGACCCAATCATAAAGTGTAAAAAGTGTGGGTTAACATTCAGAGCTGATAAATTAATTGCAGAGATTGCAAACGTAGAGATTCCAGAAAGTGCAGATTTAGAAGACTTTGATAAAATGATTCAAGAAAAAAATATTGTATGTACAAAATGTAAAGGAGAGTTTGATTCTGCGAAAAAATTCAACATGATGTTTAGAGTTGGGATCGGTCCTGAAGATGTAGAAGCATATCTTCGACCAGAGACATGTCAATCAATATTTGTCGATTTTCCAAGATTATTCAAAACTATGCGTGGGAAACTTCCGTTAGGAATAGCACAGGTAGGTAAAAGCTTTAGAAATGAGATCGCACCAAGACAAAGTCTTTTGAGATTAAGGGAGTTTTATCAAGCAGAGATTGAAGTTTTTTGCAATCCAGGAAAATTAAATGAGTTAGAAAAATTCTCAGAGATTGAAAATACAACATTGCGAATACAAATTTCAGATGACATACAAGTGATGACTTGTAAAGAAGCAGTAGACAAAGGAGTAATTCCGAACAAGTTTGTTGCATATTATCTTGGACTGCTAACAGAATTTTATGAAAAGACTGGGATTGATATGGAGAAAAGCAGGTTCAGAAAGCTTGGAGAGAAAGAAAAAGCATTCTATGCAGATGTTGCGTTTGATTTTGAAGTAAATACAACAATCGGATGGTTAGAGTTGGTAGCATGCAACTATAGATCTGATTATGATTTGTCAAGTCATGCAAAGATGAGTAAAGAAAAGTTTGAGGTTATGGACAATGACGACAAAGTTTTACCACATGTATTTGAGATTTCGATGGGAATTGACAGAAGTCTTTACACAATTTTAGAGCATTCGTTAAGAGAAGATAAGGAAAATGAGAGGATGGTTCTGTCAATCAAGCCGTATTTAGCTCCAACCCATGTAGGAGTTTTATCATTGGTAAAAAAAGACGGATTGGCAGAAAAGACAGATGAGATTTATCGTTTGATTAGAACAAAATTTGATTCATTTTTGGATCATTCAGGTGCCATTGGCAGAAGGTATAGAAGATTGGATGAGATTGGAGCACCATTTGCAATAACTGTCGACCACCAAACAAAAGAAGACAATACAGTGACCATTCGCAGGAGAGATGATATGGCTCAAGATCGTGTTAATATTTCAGAATTGGAGACAATTCTTGCAAAAGAGACGGCATATCCATAAGATATTTCTTCTAAGTTATTGGTGAAATTTTATGAAACTAGCAATTGTGATTCCTACGTATAATGAAGCAGAAACTATTCCAAGTCTCATCAAAGAGTTATTTGAAAAGATAAAACAGTTAGTTGAAAAATTGGATGTTTTGGTTATTGATGATTCTTCCCCAGACGGAACCGCAGATATTGTTAGAGAATTAGGCGACAAGTATGAAAAGATCACAGTTATTCAAAGACCAAAAAAGATGGGATTAGGTGCAGCATACAAAGATGGATTCAGACATGTTTTGGAAAAATTGGATTCAGAATTAATTGTTCAGATGGATGCAGATCATTCACATCAACCTGGCGAGATTCCAAACATGCTAGAAAAGATAAAGAATTTTGATTTTTTAGTTGCTAGTAGACATGTAGAGGGTTCAGATGTCATAGGATGGGGCATATGGAGAAAGGCAACACATTCTATTGCAGGTGCAATTGCAAGTGCTTGTGCAAAAATAGAGATCAAGGATTCAACTAGTGGATTTAGAATGTTTAGGAAAAGAACACTAGAAAAGATTGATTTTGATAAGATACGATCAGATGGTTTTGCCTTTCAAATAGAGGTATTACATCAGCTAAAGCAGTTAGGTATGAAGGGATTGGAGGTACCAACTGTTTTCATAAACAGAACAGAAGGTAACTCAAAAATGGGTAGTAGTGAGATGATGCAATTTATCACAATGTGCATTAGTTACATAGGTAGAAAATAAAGGAAGAAAGCTAACTACTCAAAAGTTGATGTTGTTGTTTTTTGATATTCTTGAGTTGGTAGCTCGAGTGAAGGTACTGATGGGAACTTGTCACCGATTTGTTGCTCTGCAACTGCAGATGCTTCTTGAAGAATTTTATTGGTTTCTTCACTAGATGCATCTGATTCCATGTTAAATGAATCACCGGAGATCGAGTCAACCATAAGTCCATTTAATGTCTGGGTCATTGCGTTCAATTCTGAATCTGCTTCTGGCATGAATTTACCTAATGATGATTGTAGGCTCTTCATTGTACCCATTGCAGGTCCAATTGCAACCATTGCATCACCGAGGTCATGAATCGTTGATAGTCTTAATTGAACTTGTTCCAAAGACATTCTTGCTCCGCCAAGCATTTTCTTTACTTTTCTAACTTCTGCTAGTTCGTTTGATAAAACAGTGCTTGCACTTTTATCGTGGTTTTGAACTGCTGCTACAACACGTTGGAATAATTGTTGATCTCTTTGTTCAAGTTTTCCCAACATACTGTCCATCTTAGAAGTTTGTGCCTGTAATTTGTTAACAGCATTCTGTATTCTTGGTTTCAATGCTCCTTGAGGTTTCAAGGTATCACGAAATTTGTCAGATATACCCGCTGATTCTTGACGTGCCCATGCTTTATGGAATGATGGCATTGTGTAGTCTCGAAAAGATGGTTCTTAATTAGAAGTGTGGAATAAGATCAACATTAGGCTAAATTTAGCTAACTAACTACGCATGAATGAATATGAAAATTGTTGTTTTTGACTCGGGATTAGGTTCTCTATCAATAATTAAAGCAATCCAAAAAAAGACAAAATCAGATATCATCTATCTTGCAGACAAGAAGAACTTTCCATATGGTACAAAAACAAAATCACAGTTATACAAAATAATTATAGATACGATTAAAAAAATTTCTCTAAAATTTGATCCAGATGTAATTGTACTCGCATCAAACACACCGTCATTACTCTTCAGAGAAAAGTTACCAAGAAATGTAATTACTGTTCTACCACCACTTGAAAAAATTCAAAAGGCAAGTAATGTTGCAGTACTTGCAACACAATTGGTAACAAAAAGCAAAGAGTTGGAGGATTACATATCACAATTCAGTGATTTGGAAAATGTTTTGAAGATAAATTGTTCAGAGTTGGTTGAACTTGTAGAAAGTGGGAAGTTTCTAATTAACGAAAAACATTGTGTAAAAACTATACTAAAAGTGCTAAGAGATGAATTTAGAGAGAATAACATCAAGATTGCCACACTTTCCAGTACACATCTTCCATTCCTTTTGCCATTTCTAAAGAAAAATTTCAGAGGTGTCGAATTTTTAGATCCAGCAGATGATGTGGCTGCAGAGATTTCCAATATGAAAGGACCAAAGTCTGCAAGAAATTCATTGTCTATTTACACAACAGAAAGCCCAAAGGCATTACAAAGAAATCTCAAAAGTATGGGAATTTCAAATAAAGTTACTCTTTTTTCTTAGATTTTTTTGCTTGTCTAAAACCATGTGAGAAACTTTTATCGTATAATTTGGAATATTCGTAAGATTTTGGCTTTATTACATCACCAATTATAACAATTGCAGTCATTGTAATTCTTTCAGCCTTTACTTTACTTGCAATGTCTGCAAGTGTTCCAAGTATTATTTTTTGATCCTTTCTACTTGCTTTATAGACTACAGCTACAGGAGTAGTTTTTTTGTATCCGCCTGCAATTGCTTCTTTAGTAATTTTATTCAAGAGATGAACACTCAAATAAAAAATCAGTGTTGATTGATGTTTCGCAAGTTCAGAAATTTTCTCTCTCTTTGGAACTTTAGTTCTTGATTCTGCTCGTGTGATAATCATTGTTTGTGTAATTCCAGGTAAAGTTAGTTGAGTTCCAAGTGCTGCTGCTGATGCTAAAAATGATGTAACGCCAGGAATAACAATTGATTCCACATCTTCTTTTTCTAAATTATCAATCTGTTCTCTAATTGCTCCATAAATTGCAGGATCACCGTCATGTAACCTAACTACAGTCTTTCCTTTCTTCGAATTTTTTAAGAGTAAATCAAATATTTCTTCACGGACAAGTTTTGCGGCGTCATGTTTTTTTCCTTTTTTATTATATTTTAAAATCTCAGGAGGGATTAAGGAACCAGAGTAAACTAAGACATCAGCCTTCTGAACCAGTTTTTTTGCTTTTATTGTGATTAACTCAGGATCTCCTGGGCCACAGCCAACAAAGTATACCTTAGACACGTTTAATCACCAAAATTGAAAAGTACTTTGTAGTAAGAGTATCATCATTTACTTCGCCAAGTGTTAATTTCCTAATAACTTCGTTCTCTGTTCCTAAATCTTGACCAATTGCAAATATAGAATTGTCAGGGAACCCAGATTCTTTGACGAGTTCAATCACTTGATCAAAATATCTACCGTCTTTTAGAAACACTAAGACCTCAGAATTTTTTGCAATCTCTTTGACAGAACTAAGATCATAGCATGACGGAATGATTGCGACTTTTTCTGCTCCTTCTGCAATGCTTACACCAACTTTGGATGCAAATGTGAACATTGAAACGATTCCAGGGATGACTGTAATCTTCATTTCAGGATGTTTTTGACTGATTTCTCTGTGCATGTAGATCCATGTACTGTAAAGATACGGATCACCTACAGTCAGATATACAACATTTTTTCCAGACAAAACTTTCTCTGCCATGATTTTTGAGTTTTCTTTCCAGTGTGCCTCAAGAATTTCTTTGTCTTTAGTCATTGGGAAGATGAGTTTTACAATTTCTTGATTTTTTGATTTATCAATTAATGAATCAACAACTGATAGTGCAATACTAGGTCTATCTTCTGCAGATGCAGGACACATTATAATATCAGCATTTTGAATTGCTTTTACGGCTTTTACAGTTAGTAAATCAGGATCGCCAGGACCTACGCCAATTCCTATTAATTCAGACATAAGAGAGATGTTTTTGCTCCCAATTAAAAAGCTAGATTATTTTTTTGTTGCAGAGATAACTGTGACAGGGTTTCGTGCAAGCATCATTGTGCCTGTTTTGGTTTTGCGGCTTTTTCCAATTGTAATTTGTGTGATATCGATGGATGTAAAGTCCAATTTTTCGATTGTTTGCAATACGGAATAAAGTGTTTCAATGAGTATAACGCCAATTACAATTCTTCCACCAGATTTAATCTTATCTTGACATAATTCTACTATGTCCTTTGTATCACCTCCTGTTCCGCCAATAAATACAGTATCTGCTTGAGGTAGTTCAGAGATTTTTTCTTTAGCATTTCCTTCAATTAATGCATAATTTGTGATTCCAAATTTTTTTAGGTTTTTTTCTGTTAATTCAATTGCATTAGGGTCAATATCAACACCAATAACTTTGCCAGATTCTTCAACTTGAATTGCAGCCTCTATTGTTACAGAACCACTACCACATCCTATGTCTAAAACAGTTTGACCTGCTGACAGTCTTCCTTTGCTAATTTGTATAGCACGAATTTCTTCTTTAGTGATTGGTACAGATTCGGTTCTTTCAAATTCTTCATCTGGAATTCCAGGAGTTTTTGATTTCCACATTTTGTAATTATATACCTGGAATCATTGATTGGCTTGTGCCGGTATTAACTACAGTGTAAGTAAATATCCAGAAGAACAGATACATGAATACAAAACTGCCAATTCCAGTTGTAATGTATTTTTTCCTGTTTGCAATTCTAATTTTCCAAGATTTGGCAATTATTGCAGTGGCGATAAACAGCATAATCATAAAGACAATTGATGTCCAACGTTTTTCTTCTACATCAGCAATATCTTCAAATGCAAATGTAGCTATAATACCACCTGCAATTGCAGTGGCAATTCTTAACCAGAACAGTCTGTCTGTTAGCTTTTTTGTTGCGGATTTGTCAATAGGATCCTCAGCTGGTTCGGGGGTAGATTCTGGGGTAGATTCTGCCGGAGTTTCTTCAACAGATTCAACAGCAGGGGCTTTATGTTCAAACCCACATTTTTGACAAAACCAAGCACCATCAAACTCCTGATGGGAAACTTGTCCACATTTTTGACATTTAACGTTCTTACTAGCAGATTCTGCTGCCTCATCAGGTCCTGTTGTCCATTTAGCAATTTCTTTTTTTTCGTCTTCTGTTGCTTCAATTTCTGGAAGATCGTTATTTTCGTCCTTAGAACCTGATTTTTCTGCTTTGAATTTCTTTTTTTTGAACTTTGCCAATTGAATTTCTACGTTGACTCAGAAATGCCTCGTTTAAAATCTTTGGCAGTCACTAGGCAATAGTAAGAGTATAATTTCCAGACAAAAGTGCAATACCATGACTCTTGCTGGAATTGAACTAGTTTACCTAGTAAATGACATAGGAGAAAAGACTAGTGGATACTATGCAAGTAATATTTGGGGAATTAATCGAAATAGTCTTTTATTCAAATTACACCATCCAACAAAACCAGACATTATGCTAATGGTGTCTAGCATAGGAATGTGGATTACAGAAAAGAAAATTGATACAATTGAACCAAATAAAATGTTAAGACGACTACGTAACGATCTTTTACGAGCAAAACTAACAAAAATTGAACAGATTGGAACTGAAAGAATTGCCTATTTTACATTCACAAATTTTGAAAAAGAGTTTATCTTAATTGTAGAGTTTTTTGGCGATGGAAACATAATTTTGTGTAATGGTGATAAAAAAATTCTAGCACTTTTACATTCAATAGATGTAAGACATAGACAGCTTCGTGTAGGATTAGATTATGTCCCACCGCCGGAAGATGGACTAGATGTGTTAAATTTAACAAAGGAAGCCTTTAGGGAATTATTTTCTTCAAGCGGAATTGGAAAGACTATAGGTCGAGGACTAGGTTTACCAAAAAAATATGTTGAAGAAATAATTAGACTGTCAGGAATCGATCCTAAAAAACCAAGTAATGAAATTACAGAACAAGAGTTTGAGGCATTATTTGAGATTATTACATCAACTCTTTCTAAAGTTACAAAAGGCCCACATGATGCATCTATAATAATTGAAGATGATGTACATGATGCATATCCAATTAGGTTTTCAGATGACAATTTGAATGCAAAGAAAGTAAATAGTTTCAATGAGGGATTAGATATTGTATTTACTGAAGAAATTTTAGAAAAGGGCAAGTCACTTTTCAGTAGTCCAGCTGATAAGAAAATAGAATCTCTAGAGAATACACTAAACGAACAGAAAGGCGCAATCAATGTAGTATTAGAAAAATCAAAGTCAATAGCAGAAGTAGCAAATTTGCTTTTTGCAATGACATCCCAAGGTCATCATAGTGTAAAGGATGAGAGTATTACTAATTCTCTAAAAGAAAAGAATGCCGAAATAATTAGTGAGAAGGGAATTCCTTACATGAAAATTAATGAGTCAAAGATTCGAATAGATCCTGATTCATCTCTTCCAACAATTGCTTCAAAATTATTTGATGAATCAAAAAAGCAAAAAGGTGCTGTAAAATCAATTGAAAAAT
The DNA here is from genome assembly GCA_964511265.1 of uncultured Candidatus Nitrosopelagicus sp. Lineage (GTDB taxonomy): Archaea > Thermoproteota > Nitrososphaeria > Nitrososphaerales > Nitrosopumilaceae > Nitrosopelagicus. The sequence continues at coordinate 25,112 of CAZEES010000007.1, forward strand.
TAATGAAAAAGACGGAAGAGAAATTAGAAAAGACGATTGAGAAAGGAGAGATTGCGAAAGGTTCGGTTGGATTCAAAGAAGTAAGAAAAAAGAGCTGGTATGAAAGGTATAGATGGTTCTTCACATCAGATGGAATTTTGGCAGTTGGAGGAAGGGACAGCTCATCAAATAGTGCAATAATTAGAAAACATCTGGAGAATAATGATAAGGTCTTTCATGCAGAGATTAATGGTTCACCATTCTTTTTGTTGAAAGCAGAAGATGAAGAGTTACTACCATTAAGTTTTGAAGAAGTTGCACATGCTACAGTCTGTTTCAGTAGAGCATGGCAAACATCTGCATATGGAATGAGTAGTTTCTGGGTCAACCCCGATCAGGTGAAAAAAGGAGCACCCACTGGACAGTCAATGGCTAAAGGCTCATTCATGATTCACGGAACAAGAAATTTCATCAAAGTTTCAACATTAAAACTTGCAGTTGGAATTTTTAAAGAAGATGAAAATTATTTGATGGTTTGTGGTCCGCCAGAACCAATAAAGAAGAAATGTTTGTGTTACGCAGTTATAGAACCAGGTGGTTCAACAATGTCTGATGTTGCAAAAAAGATCAGAGCTGAGTTTGATAAAACAGATGAGGGGTTCAAGAAAATATTTCTAATTGACGATTATGTCAGAGCATTACCAACTGGTTCAAGTAAAGTTACAGAAATGGGTTAGTTGAAAATTTTTTCAGATTTTGTATCAATAGTAATCTGATTACCATCCTGTATGGAATTAAATTCTTCATTTGATACTACAATCATTGGTATGTTTGCAAGTGCACATCCAGATGCAACAGTGAGATCTGCTTTTTGGCAAATCATTGCAACAGGTGCCGATTGATTAGATTTTAATGAGTAAATGGTATAGGCGCCAACACTACTTCCAATTCCATGAGGAAATACTAGTACTGTATCTTTAACTGATTTTTCAAATATGTCATATTTTTTGTCGCGTATTACTCCTGTTTTTTTATCAACGGCGCCAAGAAAATTGATGGGGCTAGTAGTTTTTAGAACTGTTCCCTGAGCCACTCCTTGAACAATTGTTTTACTCATTTTGTTTCATCCTCGATGATTTTTGAGAGAGGTTTTAGATTTACATCAACACCTGTTGAGTTTTTCAGATAGTATGCGCCTTTGATAGAGTTGGTGGTGACAGCGTCAGTCTCATTGGTATCAATTAACGGAGTAAGACACGTACAACAGTCAGAAAGAATTTCTCCTCCTGCCCTTTCAATCTCGTTTGTATAATCAAGGCTACGAGCTTGTTCTTGTACGGCTCTTGAGCAAAAGATCATGCAACGTTTTTGGAATGATTTTCCCTTTAACATCTTGGATAAATCAGATAATTCTTCCAATCCTAGTTGAGGACTTCCCAGAGTTATTAGATCACCTTTTTCTGCAGTGTTTAACTCGTCAAAGACTTCGTTCATCTCTTCTTTTCCAAAATCAACCTTCTCAGATTTTTCATCTTCATTGTCTACAAATTGGAATTTTGCGCATGTGCCTGAAGTTCCCATTCCGCCACACAGGGCTTTACAACTACGCCTGTTTGGTTGCGATACACCAGAGATGTTAACAGATGTGTCACCGACTTTTCCTGCAAAGAATCCAAGCATACCAAAGTCTAGTTCACTTGGATTATCCATCTTCATTCGAATTGTCATTGGTGTTGTGATGTCGTCTTTTCGTAGATCAGAGTAAGGAGATTTACCAGTAATTGCGCTTGCAAGTGCACTAAATGCACTTTCTTTGTTTGTCTTTAATCCACCAAGTGAGTTTGCAAAGATTGCAGCATTACTTTCAGCAAATGAGACTTGGGTATTTTTTTCAGGTAGATCAAAGATGTCGTAGGGAGTGCAAGAGAAGGTTGGCTCCACACCCATCCTAATGTAAGAATCACGAATGCTTGCTTGTTTTTTGATGAATTCATCATCTATGTGATCAAATTCAGAAATGTGATCAAAATCAATTCCCATAGGATTAACAGTTGCTTTTACTTTAACACGAGCGTCTTTACTTAATTCTCTGAGAAATTCTTCACCAGAATCACCAATTGTATTATAATTAACGCCTGAAAGATGTGCCCATTTTATGGGAATGAGTTTTTCTGCGTTTGTTGCCTCTCCTGTTGCAACTAAAATTCTATATGCAGTTTGTAGTGTATCTCCGTGTTCGCCATTTAATGCGGCCTTTTCTTCAGAAGTTAGTTCCATAATCATTGGAAAGGTTTTACAGATATAAGACTTGTATCACATCAAACACATATGAAAAAAATTCTAGATGGAATGCATAAGACAATGAATGCAGTTAAACCACCTAGGATGACAGCATTACGAGATTTACGAGATGCAGAGATACATGGTCCATTCAGCATATTAATTGGAACAATATTATCAGCTAGAACAAAAGATGAGAGCACTGCAAGAATTTCAAAAGAATTATTCAAGAAATATAAAACTGCTAAACAATTAGCTAATGCAAAAATCAAGGATGTTGAAAAAATAATAAAATCAATAGGATTCTATCATGTGAAAGCAAGAAGAATAATTGAAGTTTCTAAGATTATCGATTCGAAGTATAAGGGAAAGGTTCCAGATGATTTAGAAAAATTGGTAGGGCTACCGGGAGTTGGGAGAAAAACTGCAAACTGCGTTTTAGTTTATGCATATGAAATTCCTGCCATTCCAGTAGATATTCATGTTCATAGAATTTCAAATAGACTTGGATTGGTCAATACAAAGACTCCTGAAGAAACAGAATTTGCTTTAATGGAAAAAATCCCTAAGAAATATTGGCTTAATGTAAATGACACATTTGTTATGTATGGACAAAACATTTGCAAGCCAATTTCTCCTATGTGTGAGGTTTGTAAGATAAGAAATGGATGTAAATATTATAAAACTAATTCCGCTTCTTAGAAACCAGTAAAAATACTACTACACATCCAAGTGCACCTACTACCATGAATGGAAACATATGAAGTGGACCCTCTGATGGATCACCAGAGATAACTTCTAGATTTAAGAATCCATCTGTAGTTGCAGGTGGATCCTGTGAACCTTTCATACCCCATACAGAATATGCTTCAATTGCAAGAGTATCAACATCTAGATTTGATATTACAATTCTTTCTCCATTGTTGATAGTTAGTCCGGCAGAATCAGAATATGCCAATATTACTTTGGCCCCAGGGAGCCAACCTCTCTCGAGTTTGTCATGTACAACAATATATCCATCTTCAGGTAATTGTACAGCAACCCAAAAAGGTCTATCAGGAATCCCACCCATTCCTATTTCAACAAATTTATTTTCAATATTTGCATCATACAATCGTACCACTGCAGTTCCTTCAGGATTACCATACAGTAATTTATTTTCAAGATTCACTTGCCAAGTTCTTTCGTGAATTTCATCAAATGGAATTATTGTTGCATCTCTTGAAGGTATGTTAAAGTCATTCCAATTAATGTCAAATTTTGCCATAGAGAGAGATTCGTTCAGTGACGTTTCTTGTCCAAATGCAGGAAAAAACAATAGAGAAGCAAAGAGAATTATCGGTATTTTATATTTCATATTCTAAATTTACCAGATCTTGATAAAAATCTACTCAACAAATGGTTTATCAAAGTCAATGATTACTTTGGCAACTTCAGGTCTTAGGATAAATTCTGATGGTGATTCGCCATTGTTAATCATCTCTCTCATCTTTGTACCAGAAATTTGTTCCCTATCATCTGCACTATGTGGACAAACATTTGGATTTGTAAATGTAAGACACTTTCTGCAGTAAAAGAATGCTGGGAAAAAGATTGGTTCTATTTCAAGTTCAGGATAATCATCAAATATTTTATGTGCTGCAAATGGATCGTAGAATTTTCCAACTCCAGCATGATCTCTTCCTATAATGATGTGTGTGCATCCATAGTTTTGACGCATGATGGCATGGTGAATTGCCTCTCTAGGTCCAGCATATTTCATTTCAGTATGTAGAGTTGCTAATTGACACTTGTTTTCTGGATAGTATTTTTCAATCATTGCTTCATATGCTTTTACAATAATTTCGTCTTTAAAGTCACCAGGTTTTTTCTTTCCAATTAATGGATTTACAAATACACCATCACGTGTTGTTATTGCATTTTTTTGTAACATTTCATGTGCTACATGTGGAGGATTTCGAGTTTGGAATGCAACAATTGTTTTCCATCCTGCTTTTTCAAATAACTCTCTTGTTTGTGATGGAGTCATTCTATGTTTTCTAATTTCAGTCTCGTTTTGTCTTTGAATATAATCAATTTTACCACCTACAAGAAAATCTTTCATTGAATTGGTCTTTGCAACACCAGGATGAGATTCATCATTTGTTCCATAAACTCCACTTGCAGTTGCTTGTTTATCATAAGAGTAGACATCTTCTACGTGTAAAATTGCAATTCCGATTCCATCTGGGTTTTTGAGTAATACATCACCAGATTCTTTCATTTTTTTACCTGTATCATCATCAACATCTAAAACGGTAGGAATTGTCCATGCTGTACCATTTGCAAGTCGTCCTTTTGAAATAACAGATTCGAAGTCTTGTTGATTAAGAAATCCTTCCAATGGTGAGAAAATTCCATCGGCAATATTTTCTACATCGTTAGCTAAATCTGCAGAAATATCAACTGAGATTAATCCAGATGGATCAGCATCTGTAACTCGATTTACTAATTTTCCACCATGTGCATTAATCAATATGGTTGCTCTTTGTAGGATTAATTTAATTGTCGTGGTTCATATGAAGACCACACTCTTTGTGTTCATCATTTTCCCACCACCAACGACCTGCTCTAACATCCTCACCGATCTTAATTGGTCTTGTACATGGTTCACAACCAATGCTTGGGTATCCCTGATCTAGAAGTTTGTTATATGGACAATCGTTAGATTTGACATAATCCCATGTTTGCTCATATGTCCAGTTAATGATTGGATTTACTTTGACAATATCTCCATGCATTTCATCAATTTCAAGCATTTTTGCAGTAGAACGGTTTTGATTTTGATCATTTCTTAGACCTGTTATCCAACCATCAAGTGTCTTGAGCATTTTATTCATTGGATGAACTTTTCTTATAGCACAACAAAGCTTTCGGTTTTCAATACTGTCATAGAATAGATTAACTCCCTTTTCTTTGACCATCTCTTCAACTTCATTTGCATCTGGAAATAGAATCTCAATTTTTGTGTTGTAACGTTTTCTAATTTCATCCATAACATCATAAGTTGCTTGGGGCAGTCTACCCGTATCAAGTGTAAATAATCTAGAACTAGAATTAATTTTAAACATCATATCAACAATCGCAGCGTCCTCTGCACCAAAACTAGACGCTTTTGCGAGCTTAGGATGAAGATTATCAAATGCCCATTTTAGACATTCTTCAGGAGTGGACAAGGTTTTGTTTACTTTATCTAATTCCTCTTGAGTAAATTTTCCCATAAATCTCAATAATTAATCAAGTATTATAATTATATCAAAATTAGCTCAAGTTAAGGTATGTTGTAAAATATAAACTCCATAAGAATAACAAATTAGATGACAGAAGATACGATAGTTGTTGTTTATCCATCATTATTTGCAGAAAACAAAATTGATTATCTAATAGAAAACATTAAAAAAATTTTAAAGATAAAGAATCTGAAATATAGAAAGATTACAAAAGATGATTTTTTAATTTGTATTCAGGCTGATGATCCTGTTTTTGTTTCAAGTGCAGTTGCATTGTTGTTCGGGATTAAACAAATTGTAATTGCAAAAAAGATTAAGAATGATTTTAAAACAATTGTGTCAGAGGTCGGACAAGTTGGTACAAATCTTCTTTTAAAAGGTGAAAAATTTTTTGTTAGGGCAGAAGGAAATGCAAAAGGATTTGTGATAAAAGATCTAGAGTTGGCTGCAACATCAGTCTTAATACAAAAAAATCAGAAGATTTCTGCAAGACCAGGTACAGAATCAAAGCATGACAAATTATTACAAATTTATGTAACAAAATCAAATGCATATGTCTGTATTTTTGTAGATGATGGATTAGGTGGCACTGCAAATAATTCCCAATTACAAAAATCAGTTTGTTGCATAACAGATGAGTTTTCAGCCCTTAATTGCCTTGAGACAATCAAGCAAGGTTTTGAGATAAGACTTTTGATTTGTTACGAAACACGAGAACATCTAATACATTTGGTGAAAATTTTAGATAAGATTTTGCCTAGAATGCTAAGATTAGAAGTTGAGATTGAGTTTCACAAGATCCCAAAATTTGGCAAAAATTCACAAGAACTGCTAGAAAAAAATTCTCTTGTTACAGACATTCTGATCAAATCAGCTAAAGAAAAGAAAATTACCCACATCGCACTCGCAACTTCCCCACTAATTTTTCCATCAAAGTATGTTGAGATGCTACAAAAAAGAATTTTTTCTGCAGAGATTATTCCACATATTTCATTATCAGGTATTGATTCAGAAATTATAAAAAATGCAAAAGAGATAGGACTGGAGAAATATCTTTCAAAAATTGAAAAATTTGCAAAAACAAGGTTTACGAAATCTAAACCAAAACAAAAAAGAAAAGAAAAGACGATAAAGAAAACTGTTAAGGTCAGATTAGGACCAAATAATGTTCACACCATATTGGACTCGTTAGAAATTGAACATTGAGAATTTAAACGGGAATTTTCAACAAGAGATATGGCAAAGATAGGGCAATTCATCTATCCATGGGGTAATGGGCATTTTTCCAGAATGATGAGATTAAATGAAAAATTAAAAGAGTTAGGCGATAACGAATTTCATTATTTTAGTAAAGGTGACATTTACAAAAAATTACTAGAAAAATTCCCAGATGAGAAAGAAAATGTACACGAGGTTTTGATGCCTACACCTATTGATGGTAAGTTTGGACCAAGTTTAGCAAAATCTTTGTGGAATTTTCTACTACCTGTAGAAGGAAATGAACCTCTAGTAACACAGATTTCAAGTTATCTCAAAGATGAAGGTAAATTGTATAACAAAATTGGATTTGATTTGGTGATTAATGATGGCGATATGGGTTCAAATGTATTAGCAGAGAGACGAAATATTACAAGTCTCTTTGTAACTAATCAATTCAAACCAAAATTATGGAAATCAAGATTATATTTCAAACCCGCATTAGAATTTGTAGCAAAGCAAATTTCAAAGGCATCTAGAATTCTAGTTGCAGACACTGAACCACCATATACAATGTGTGAATATAATCTAAATTTTCCAAAAGAGATTAGAGATAAAGTAACGTATGTTGGACATTTTACGAGTAATAAAATAATTGAAAAAAGAGAAAAAAGTGATTTAGAGAAATTACTTTCAGATTCAGTATATGGTTATTGGATGAGAACTGGAAATAAATCAACTAATGACGGTACAGGTGAGAGATATGAAGAAGCATTTCATCAGTCTGAAATGAAAAATGAAAAGAGAATTGTTTCACATGCGAGAAATGATCAAAGTATTGATAGAGTTTTAGATAAAGATGGAAACCAATATTCAATATCAGATGCATATGAAAAAAAAATAGATTGGATTCAGATTGATAAAGGATTTCTCTCTGAACAGGAGAAAGAAACTGTAGTGGATTGCTGTAAGTATGCTGTGGTAAATGGCTCACATACAGTAATGGGAGAAATTTTAGGAAGTCATGCCAAACCAATAATTGGAATTCCAATTTACGATGAGCATACTAATCAGATTGAGTGGATTAGAGAAAAGAAGTTGGGGTTGTTTGCTCAAAACAGAAATCAAATAATCGAAGCAATTAGAGAAATGCATGAAAATTATGAGGGATTTACCAGTTCTGTTAAGGAATTTTCGAAGAATTTCAACGGAGAGGGTGTTAGCAATACAGCAAAAATTGTAACAGAAATTTTAGAAGACAAAAAATAATACCTTTAAAAAAATAATAGAAATGTACTGGTGCGCGGTTTGTCGATGGGCGAACTGACCGCAAGGGATGAAGAGTTAATCCGCGCATCAGTCGTTTTTGTGATCTCAAAAATGTGGCAACACTCTTATGTAAAAATACAAGGAAATCGATATTGGTAAACTGCCCTGAATGTGTAAGTAGAGAAGTAGCAAAGAAAAAGAAACAGCTAGAAGCAGATTTTAACGCGGAAGAACAAGAAGCCGGATTTGAATTTAGAGCACCACCATACAGGGAAATGGAAGATGAGATTGATTTTGAAGGATTAGGTTTGATAATGAAATTAGATCCTGCTACAAAACACTTCATTTGTAAAAGATGTGGGCTATATGCAACAAGAGAACAAGTTAGTGATATCAGATACAAATTATCTCGTAAAGAAAGCACAAAATCAGATAAACAATATGATTATCTAGATTGGTGGCAAAAGAGCAAAAAAGACAAAGACGAATAGAATTTTTGATGGAAAATGGCCAAAAAAAAGGATGAGGTTCCAGAAGAGATCAATAAAGAATTAGAATCACCAAAATTTGGAAAACCAAAATCTATGACAAATACAGGTTATGTTTTAGATATTAATGAAAAGGACAAGAAAGTTGATCTGCAATTGTATGAATCAGTTCAAGGAACGTCAATTATTGAAGGACTGAATCTTTCAAAAGATGTAAAATTAAACGATTTAGAAAAAGGAGTTGTATGTGAATTCAAATTGAATGAACTAAAAGCCAAACTAAGCAAGCAGACAGTTGATTATCTTGCAGAACAAGGAATCAACCTTAAAGAAATAATTCAATACGAATTAGCTGAAGTAAAAATTATAGACGAAAACGCCTAAGAGTCTCTCTTGTCAAGTTGCTTTCTAAAAGCATTACCAAGTAATGGATTAATTAAAAATGGAAATGTATGTTTCAACCAGATTGCGATCCTTACAACAGATGGAACGACAATTTCTAATCTAGTAGAATTTGCTGCTTTAATGATTGCATTTGCAACAGTTTCAGAGCTTAATGAGATACCAGTCGCATACTTTGTGAAATTTTTAAAAGATGGATGATCAAATAGGCTCGTTCGCACCATTATTGGGCTAACAACAGTTACTCCAATATTTTTTCCATGTAGTTCATGATGTAATCCTTCAGAAAAACCCAACATGGCAAATTTTGTTGCACAGTATGATGCGACGCCGGGAATGCTAAAGCTTCCACCAACAGATGCTACATTGACAATATGACCAGAATTTTGTTTTAGAAAATGTGGTAAGAATGATTTTGTGCAGTTGACCATACCAAAATAGTTAGTTTGCATTTGAGATTCAATATCTTCAATGGACAATTCTTCTACTTTTCCATAAATTACGAATCCTGCATTATTTACTAAAACATCAATTTGAGAAAATGTCTCAATCACTTTATCAGACAGTTGTTTAACTTGGTCTTTATCAGATACATCACAAACTTGTACCAATGTTTTAACTGAATGTTTGGCTAGTTTTTTCTCAACTTGTTCTAACTTTTCTTTTCTTCGTGCAACCAGTACTACATTTGCACCTTTTTTTGCAAATTGCTCAGCAGCTGCCTCGCCAATTCCACTAGATGCTCCTGTAATCACTACGACCTTGTTCTTGAAATTCATCTCTCATGCAGAATTTGGCTTGCTGATTTTACTTAGTGCTAGTTTTACCAATAAGATCCACGTAACAGCAATTGGTATGTAGTATGTAGCAATTCTCCAGCCAATCACAGCATTCCATTGAAGTGCATCAACATCGGCTGAAAAATTGAAAGGATCCAAATTGTTTAGATATGCAATAATTCCAAACTCTGCTAATCCAGAACCACCAACCGTAATTGGAAGATTTGCAATTGCATTTGCACCCATAACTGCCATGATTGAATCAAAGAATTCTACTGCATAGCCTACACCATTTGCAATTACCAAAAATGAGATTCCATAACATATCCAAGATACAATTGATACAAAGAATCCTATTGTGAATACTTTTTTTGATTTACTAGAGTGAAGATTTTCTCTGCTCATTATACAAACTTCTTTAATCCAACCGTTGGTTTGTTTGACATATTTTACACCACGTTCTTTTCCTAACGTAGTAGCAAGATATGAAATTACTCGAGGAAGTGTGAATGTTCGTTTTGATGATAAGAAGAACAAGACAATCCATAATCCTGTAATTGGAATACTTGTTCCTAAAACTACTGCTCCAACAACGTATGCACCATACATTAATGCTAAAATTCCTGCCATGATTGAAAGTACGCCCATTGCAAACACTTCGGTTACAATGTCCAATAATGCAACCCACGATGCTTTGGATGTGGATATTCCTTTTTTTGTCATGTAGTAAATAACTGCAAACTCTGCTCCAACAAACATTGGAGTTGTAAATTTGATAAATTCACTACCTACACGCATTGCTGCTAAACGTTTGATGGAATCAAATGGACCAAGAAAGGTTCGTGCAATGTATGCAAGCTTTAGTCCTTGTAGTCCTAATTTTGTCATTATTGCCAAAACAGCCAATGTGAAAGGAATAACGCCTATAGCAAAGACATCATCAGCATCAATATCAAATTGAATTGCAATGATTATGATGGGAATTAGGGTAACAGGAATTACTGCTAATCTCCAGTTCATTGCTGAAATTTTAGGAGATTCAAATATAAGCGAATAAAAAAGAAATTTTGTCGAAAGATTGAAAGTTATTTTTGTTACAGGCACAGCAGGGGCAGGAAAGTCGTTATTGACTTCAAAAATCAAAGAGTATTATGCAAAAAATGCCACATTTCCAATTACACTGAATTTAGATCCCGGTGTTGCTAGTTTGCCATATTCCCCAGATATTGATGTTCGAGATTATATTGATCTCAATACAATAATGGAAAAATACGAATTGGGATCAAATGGTTCATTGATAATGGCAAATGATCTAATTGCTACAAAAATTGATGACATACAAAAAGAAGCTGATACTATTAACCCAGATTATTTGATAGTCGATACGCCAGGACAAATTGAATTATTTGCATATAGGCAGAGCGGTCCATTCTTTGTAAATGAGTTTCAAGCTGAAGAAAAAATGAATTTATTTTTGTTTGACGGAACAATGGTTTCAACTCCAAGTAACTTTGTGTCACTAACATTATTGTCAACATCAATAAGATTACGATTAGGATTACCAACAGTTAATGTAATTACAAAAAGTGATTTGATACAAGAAAAATTAGAAAAAGTGCTAAGCTGGTCTGGAACCGACTCGCAATTAGAGGCAGATTTAGCAGGCGAATTGAATGGCGATACGTTTTCTCTAGTATCAGACATGTTATCAAGTTTAAACAGACATGACTTTCAGCAAGATTTGATCCCAGTTTCTAATGTTACAGGAGACGGAATGGTAAATCTGCAAAGCGCACTAAGCAGAACTATTAACTTGGGCGAAGAAATAGAAGATTAAATGCAAAAATCAGTTAAGATCAAGTCACCGTCAACAACTGCAAATCTAGGTCCAGGATTTGATATTTTTGGGCTAGCACTTGATGCATTGTATGATGAAGTAACTCTAACAAAGAAAGGGAGTAAAATTACAATAATTAGTTCGGATAACATTCCATTAAGCCCATCAAAAAATACAGCAGGATTAGTTGTCTCTGCAATGAAAAAGAAATTCAAAATAAAAGATGGCATAGAGATCAAAATAAAGAAAAATGTTCCAGCTGGATTTGGAATGGGAAGCAGTGCAGCATCAGCTGCTGCATGTGCTGTTGGTATGAACAAATTATACAGTTTGAAATTAAGTGATTCTAAACTTGTTGAATTTGCAGGAATTGGTGAAAAAGCTAGTGCAGGAACAATACACTATGATAACGTTGCAGCAGCATCTTTGGGAGGATTTGTGATGATAAAGACAAAACCTCTACAAGTGATAAAGATGGAACCACCAAATGACTTGGTTTTGTGTGTAGCAGTACCAAAATTACAGGTTCCAGCTAAAAAGACCAAAGTTTCAAGAGGAGCCATACCAAAAAGAGTTTCATTATCAGATATGGTGAAAAATATATCAAACGCGTCTGCAATTGTAGCAGGTTTTGCAAAAAAGGATTCCAAACTAATTGGTACTTCAGTGCAAGATGTAATTGTTGAACCGGCAAGAAAACACATGATTCCTGGATTTGACAAGGTGAAAAAAAATGCGGTAACTGCAGGTGCATACGGCGTTACGATCAGTGGAGCTGGACCATCAGTAATAGCATTCACTGATAAAAAACATAATGCTAAAAGAATTTCTAATGCAATGAAAAAAGGATTCAAATCTGCAAAGACAGATTGTGATATTATAATTTGTAAACCAAGTAAAGGTCCAGTTATCAAAAGGTGAGAAATGAAAAGAGCAGTAATCATTCTAAGTGGAGGTTTAGATTCAGCATGCATGATGTCATATTTGAAAAAAGGATACCAACTGTATGGAATTACATTTGCATATGGCCAGAGAGCATCTGAGGAGATAAAGGCTGCAAAACGAATAGCAAAATTACTCAAACTAAAAGAGCATAAAATTCTCGATATTGGTTTCATGAAGGAGTTGTATGGTGATAGTAACGTTTTGACCAGTACAAAGAAAAAGATGCCTAGTAAATTCGAATATTCTATTGTAGTTCCAATCAGAAATGCAATTTTTCTCTCAATTGCTACAGCATGGGCATTTACTCTTAATGCTGAATTAGTTGCATATGGAGCACAAAAAGGCGATACAAAATATCCTGATTGTAGACCAGAATTTACTAAAAAGATCCAAACTGCATTAAACCAAGGTGAATACGACGGAATTAAAAATAAGATTAGAAAAGAGATTAAAATTTGGTCTCCATACTCTGAAAACATTTCAAAGAGTGATCTGATAAAAAAAGGCTACAAGGTTTTAGGAAATGAAATTTTCAAGACCTGGAGCTGTTATCTAAGTGGAAAGATGCAATGCGGTAAATGTGAATCCTGTAACAATAGGAAAATTGCATTTGCAAAAGCAAAGATTCTAGATAAGACTAGATATTTGAAATAAGATTAGAGTATTGTTCTTTTCAAGACAAATCTACGAGCGCCTAGATACCATCCAGCAAAGATTGCACCTACAATTCCCCAGAATATCCAGTTAAGCATTGTTTGTTGCATCTCTGGTTCATCAGAAATAGAACAGTTGGTTTCTTGTGATTCTTGTTCACAGTCCCATCCATACATAACTACGGAATCCTCAAAGAATGGGCTGACTTGCCATGAAACAACAATTGCAAGTGCAATTACTATTGCAAATTCAATTACAGACCAAGAGAAAAATGGCCATGATTCACTTGGAACATGAATGTTATTTCTTGCAGGCATGATAAATTTCTGATATGGGGATTATTTAATTTTTGATAGTAGATTATGTACTTCTGATGGCTTTTAGTAGCTCTTCTTTGGTCTTTTGATCCTCAAATGTTCCTCTAAATGCAGAAGTTGTGACTTTGGCGTCATTTTTTACACCTCTCATTTTCATACATAGATGTTCAGCGTCTGCTACTACTGCAACGCCTTTCACACCTTGCGAATACAACTCATCTGCAATATTTTTGGTGATTCTTTCTTGAATTTGCAGTCTCTTTGAGAATTTTTCGACAACTCTTACTAGTTTGGATATTCCAAAGACACGACCGTTTGGGACATATGCAATTTGTATGGTTCCATAAAATGGCAACATGTGGTGTTCACACATTGAGTAAAATTGAATGTTCTTTGCAACTACTATCTCAGAGTCTTCCGAGAATTGTACAGATAATTCAGAATCGGAATCATAACCTCCAAAGATTTCACTGTATGCATCAGCAATTCTTCTTGGTGTATCACGCAGACCTTCTCTTGTTGGGTCTTCTCCAATTTCAATAATTAATTCACGGACTAGTTTCTTGACACGCTCTTTATCCATGTTGTAAATTGATTTCAAAGCTTATTTTAAAGGATTTGTATTTCTTAGGCACAATCATTCGTGAACGATTATTTCTTTTTTGTAGAACAAGCCAGAGATCATAAAGACCACACCAAGAATTCCAATTAGGCTTCCAACGAATTCAATTGTCGAGACTACTCCTTCAGCAAGAGGTGCTATTAGAAGTGCTACAAATGCACCAAAAATTACCATTGGTAATCCAACACCAAGAATGATTGCTTTGGATGTCATAATGAAAAACGATGTTTGAATCTATATGAAGTTTATGTTGACTCTTGTAATATTCTTGATGCTTTAGATAGTAGTTTCTCTACAAGGTCTACTTTTGCATCAGTCTTGTGTTTTGGTTCATCAATGTTGTTTCGTATATTATCGATTATGGCAAGAGCCTTTTCTACATAATACAATGCTACTTTACTTTCCGATGCATCAGAGTGAAGCAATTTAGCTTTTGTCTCCAATTGATTTAATTCTGACGCAATTCTTTGTGTCTGAGACAGTCTTATCTCATCAACATCAATTTGTTTTATATCGTTTCTGTTGATTTCTTTGATGTCATTATTTATGGTAATTATTATTCTGATGTTCTTAGTGATCTGAGATGTATTATTTGAGGAAACGAGTTGTGTTTTGGTGTTCTCTAATTTTTTAACATAGTCAAGTAGACCAGATGTTTTTGCCTCTACAATGAGGGCATTGATTTTATCAACATATCTTTCTGCAAGTGCCTGTGCACGAATTATTTTGTTTTGTTCATTAATGGATTGCAAAGTTTTGTAAATCTGAATACCTTTCAAAGCAACTTGTTCAATTGCTTGTTTTGTCTTTTCAGTATTGCCTTGTTGAGCATTTTGTTTTGCTAGAGATAGTAGACTTTCCATCTCTGAAAAGTCAATATTTGCACCTAGTTTCTTTGAGAATTGTTGTAATTTCTGATAATTCATCTCATATCTTTTAATAATTTGGGATTGGTCAGGAAGTGAAGATTCTTGTGATTTGCTTGCTTCTAATTGATTTAACATATGGCTAACCTGTTTTAATTTGCCCATAGATGAGACAAACAAATCTCGTGCTGATTTCACATCTCCATTTTTTATGGCAACCGATAGTTTGTCTATCTCTTCATTGCTTTGACCATACAAATCAAGTATTCTGGAATCAGAATTCTCCATTTTATCTATCTTTGATTTGATATAGCTTTTTGCATTTTCAGTAATTGTTAACATGTAGTTTAGATCAGATGCGGCCTCTGTTGTCATCATGGCTGTTGGAAGTAAGAGACCGGACATGGCGAATAATGTTAATATTCCATAGAATTTATTCATCTGATTTTACCTCCACATTTGTTAATTTGATTAGATTTTGCTGGTCCTTTTTAGTGATTTCAATTAGTTCATGTCTTTCTAATCTTTTTACTGCTCTCCACATTGTTGTTCTTGGCAAAAGGAATTTCTTTCTCAAATCACTCTCCATCACGCTACCGCCATTTTCATGAATAAATTTGATAATTTCTTTGTCATCTTCTCTAAGGTCAGACATTTCGAGAACCTTTTCAATACTAAATGGTTTTGTCTTTTCTAGAATTTCAGTTTGAGTAGATAATACTGTTTGTTTTGGTTTATTTCTCATCTTAAAGGCAATTGCAGCAATTATGGCAATGGCTGCAACTCCGCCTGCTACATATATCATAGAATTATCAGCTTCTGATGCAGCATCTCCACCAGGTGGTGAGACCTGTGATGATTCTGCGACTGCTAAAAAGTATGTAATTTCAGCCATTCCGCTTGGCAAGAGAATTTTTGTTCTATCGGAATCAACCTGCATGTCCATAGGAATTGTAGACATTCCAACAATGACAGAGTTTTTTGGCATAGTTACAGTAAATTCTACAGGCGAATCCATTTCAAATGACCAGATTTTTCCATCTTTTGAAATGAGTGAATAAGTATCATAATTTATTAAAATATTTGAAGACCCCAGAGTTTCCACATCTAAAATTTCATTCTCAATAGGAGATTGGACCATCAGAGGAAAACCATTCTCATCTTCAACTACTAAATTTTCAAATGAAGATCCATACAAAGGAACAATAGTGTCTGGAAGAAGAGGATCAGATTCTAAAGAATAAGTAACATGTGTTGATCCGTCAGGAAAAAGAAAGAAATCGAGGGTTCGAGTGGAGCCAAAAGAGTGCTGTAGCGGTACAGACATAGCCAGCAGAATTAGGACGAAAGCTGCTACGTGTACACGTGCCATCAAAATCAGGGCAGAAGTTGGGCTTAAAAGCATTCCATCATTCTTGGAACCTTCCAACCAACTACAGTACACTGACTCTTGGTTCATTTCTAATACCTCAGATTCATTGATTCTAGGAGGTTTTGGAAGTTCTTGAATTCATCAAAGAATTTTAGACCTTTTTCAGTTATCATGAATTTGCGGTTTCTATCATCTCGTCTTGTTTCGACTAAGCCTGCGTTGATGAGTTTTTCACATTTATCAAGAACGGCATAGTGAGATAGGTTTGCTCTTCTGGAGATTGCAGACACAATAACGCCTTGCTGGCCTCCATTCATGGTAACATCTAAGATGTCTCCCATTATTCCCATTTCGGATCTGTATTGTTGTTTTGACATGGTCTAGTATGGGAACCCCAGCTTTATGAGGAACATTTTGAAATCTCACAGCGGAACGCATAGCGGAACGGGTTTGAAACGGCTAAAAATCGACCATTTTTGGTCATTTTGGTGGCGGGGGCGAAAAATTGTATTTTTTCTTATGTGTAAAATGTGCGTAAAATTCATCCGTTCATCTTTTTATTTGAGGGAAATGAAGTTAATTCGTGACTGGGTTTTTAGATAAATTCAAGGAAGAAGAAGGTGGCGAGATGGTTGAAGAGCGACCTGCCGAATATGAAGAGCAAGCACCTCAGGAAATGGCAGAATCCGAGCCTGAACCACAAGTAGAAACACCTCAATCAGATTCAGATATCGGAATTTCATCACTAATGAATAAGCGGGCAAAGTTAGAAGAGGCTATTGATTATGTTGGAGGCTTGATTGCCAATCTCAAAGAAAAGAGAACCAATCTTGAAAAAGAGATTGAGGATGAATCTGTAGATATTAAAAATTTGAAAGAGAAGCTCATGAAAGTTAGTGACTATATCGACGAAGAGACACGAGGAATTCAGCATCTAACTCAAAAGAGAAATGCCGTTGAAACTGAGGCTGATGAGGTTGGCTCATTAATTGCAACAATGAGAGATAAGTTATCTGGAATCGACAAAGTTATCGAGGATGAAGGAAAGAGAATTACTACATTCAAAGAGTCACGAGATAAATCTACTAGTTTCTAGAATATCTACATAAATTTTGATTCACTAGTTGGGACATCAAATTGCTCTAATCCGCTTGATGGTACGGATGGGAATTGTTGTCCTGATTGTGATTCTGCGACTGCTGCTGCTTCTGCTAATATGCTGTCAGATTCAGCATTTGTTGATTCTTCAACTCCGAAAGATGAGCCACTGCTACTGAAGGTTTCGGTCATAAGTCCACCCAACATCTCAGTCATTCTACCAATCTCTTGGTCTGCACCTGGCATGAATTTGACAAGTGATGATTTGAGTCCGTTCATGAGGCCGATTGTTGGCATCAAGGTGGTGACTGTATCTCCTAGGTCGTGGAAGGTTGTTAATCTTAATTCAATTCTCTCCAAGCCCATTTTGGCGTTGGACATTATTTTGTTAACTTTGCGAACTTCAACTAGTTCGTTTGATAATACTTTACTGGAATAGGTGTCGTGTGCTTGTTGAGCAGCCACAATTTTTTGGAAAATTTTCTGGTCTCTTTCTTGGAGTTTTTGACACATGCCATCAAGCTTTCCTATTTGAGCCTGTAATCGTTTTACAGCCATCTCGACTCTTGGTTTGAGTGATCCTTTTGGTTTTAAGGTGTCACCGAGTTTGTCCATGAAGCTTTGCTTTTGTGGACGTGACCATTTGTCTTGGAAACTTGGCATGCCTAGTGTTTTGAAATATGTTATTAATTTCCGGTGTGAATAATGGTTCACCAATTATAGAAATTGTATGACTATAATTTACCAAAATGGCTTTAATTTGGAAAATCATGCCTAGATTATGAATAAAACGCTCATTCCTGTAGGAATAGCAGCTGTTGTGGTTGCCATTTCAATCGTATATGGAGCAGTAGCAAATCCAGGTGGAGAGCCATCAGAAGAAGAGCCTAGTTCAGAGGTTTGGAATTTTCGTTTTTCTGGACAAGAATTTCATAATATTAGCTCACATGGTTTTGATGGGATTTCTCTAGAGACAGGCAATACATACCAGTTTAGATTTGTACCAATGGGAGATTCACCAGAACAGTTGAGAATTTCATTGATTTGGCCAGGAGGACAATGGCACAAAACTATGGAGGTTTACTCTGAGACATTATATCTCAAAAAAACATTGGTAGATACTGGAGTTTCCAAATACTATACTTGGGAATACGTAGGTGACAAATTCTTCCAGATTTCAGATAAGGAGTGCTTTGATGCTCAAAGTAATAGTTCTATTTTCAAGAGGGACTCCTGCTATTACGAGCTTAATGTAGAACGAATTGGAAATTTAATGGGTTCAGTTAGCATAAGCATAGAAAAATTGGATAGAAGCATCTAGGCGTGATTAAATGGGGGCGTGGCCCTTCGGCAAAACAATGTGAGATTCCCTCACTTGTCAGCACTAATGTGCTTTGACTCGTTTTTCTGTTCTGCAGGACCACGCTAGTTTAGTCGATAGGATTTACATCCTTCCGCATTATATTCTATACATCTTTATCATATTTAAGATATTTCATAAATTTTTACAAAAAAAATAGGTTTTTTTGAAAATTATAATTGGTTTGATCAGATGTTAATTATAGTAGGTATAATCAAGAGGGACATATGACAATTGAGGATGAGGAAAAGAAAGGCGGATTCTCATTATTTGCAAAACACGCAGTTCAATTTTATATCGTGGGCGCATCGGGCGTTTTAGTTAATCTGGGAATTTTATATCTTCTAACAGACATCGCTGGTTTTTGGTATGTTGCCTCTCAAATTTTTGCAATCTCAGTTTCAATTACCACAAATTTCTTTTTTAACAGATATTGGACATTTGGCAGCTTTGTAAAGGACAAACGAAATTCTGTCATGTATGTAAAATTCCTTATAGTTAGTGCAATTGGAATGGCGATTCAGTTAGGAATTACAGTGACATTAGTCGAGAGCAGTGCATTTTATCACATGTATGGAGCAGGAATTGGAATTGCCGTAGCCAGCGCCATAAATTATGTGCTAAACAGAAGAGTCACCTTTGGGATTAAATTCTAAGAATTAAATTTGACGAGAATGTGGTGCATTTACGATGAATCCTAAGAAAAAACAGAGAATTGAGATAATTGGACTTCTAGTAGGAATTTGGTTCATATTATCACTTCCACTTCCGTGGTTGATAACAACACCAGATTTAGCTCAACAGCAACTCTTGGTAATTGTACAAATGACAGGATTGATATCAATTCCGTTTGTTGGTCTAGCTGTAGCATGGACTCTAAAGCCAGAGTTAGCAAATAGAGATTTAAAATATGATTAGTGAATTACCGTTTAATTCTAGAATTTCAGAATTAGGAAGTATTATTGATGGTATGATTAGTGCTGGAGAGAAAATTATTGAGATTTATGAAACAGATTTCTCAACTGAAAAAAAAGATGATGATTCACCAATTACTCAAGCAGATATTGAAAGTAATAAAATTCTCAAAGATGTTTTGGGAAAAACAGGGATTACCATATTGTCTGAAGAGGATACAGATGACAAGAAAAGATTGTCTGAAGAAAAAGTTTGGATTATTGATCCATTAGATGGAACAACTGACTTTGTGAACAGAACAGGAGAGTTTACAATAATGGTAGGATTAGTTGAAAAGCACAAATCAGTTTTGGGCCTGATTTATTGGCCAACCAAAAAGAAGATGTATCTTGCTGAATCAGGAAAAGGTGCATTTTGTCATAATGAGGAATGGGAGAAAATTGGAGTTAGTGCGATGTCAGAGATTCAAAATTGTCAGGCTTTAGTTAGTAGACATCACCTATCAGAAAAGGAGAAAAAACTGTTAGATGAAATGGAGATTTCAGTTGTCACAAGCATTGGAAGTTCTCTCAAGGTAACAGAGATTGCATCTGGAGAAGCAGAGATTTACGTTACCACCACAAATAAGATGAAACAGTGGGATACTTGTGCCTCAAATTGTATAATTTCTGAAGCTGGAGGTAAAATGACTGACATTTCAGGCAAGGATATGGAATACAATACTGAGGTTGTTAATCATGAAAATGGCATATTGGTTACAAATGGATTGGTTCATCAAGAAGCACTAGATGC
>CAZEES010000008.1:0-44712 GCA_964511265.1 uncultured Candidatus Nitrosopelagicus sp.
CAGAGCTTACTCTTGCCTTCATGTATTTTTCATGTGAAAATTTTTCTAAATACTTATCTCATCAATCTTTCTTTTGTTGGTCGATAACTTTTCTTAGTTGTGCAATGTGTTCAGGATTTGTGCCACAGCAACCACCAATAATGTTGATTTGAGGATATTCCTTGATAAATGAATCAAGTGCAGAAGCCATTTTTTCAGGAGTCATCTTGTACACTGCTTGGCCGCCTTGATTTTCAGGCATTCCAGCATTTGGAACCACCAATAATGGCTTGTGTTTTTGGTCATTGAGCCACTGAACACTTGGCTCCATCTCTATCGGTCCAGTTGAACAGTTCAAACCAAAGATGTCAATCCCCATTTCAGAGATGGTTGTATATGCAGATTGGATGTTTGTTCCAAGAAGCATCTTTCCGTATTGATCCAAAGTTACATTTGAGATGAGTGTAACTTTTTTTCCAGTCTTTTCCATTGCAAGATGGGATGCCTCTACAGCTAATTTGACCTCAAGTATATCCTGACTTGTTTCTATCAGCAACGCATCAGCAGTTCCTTTGATTAATCCTTCTGCTTGTAATTCAAAAGCTTCACGTATTTCTGAGAGTGGTTTCTGGCCAAGGTCGGGATCATTTGAACTAGGAAGATAGCCAGTAGGACCCATCGAGCCAATAACAAATCTTTGCCTGTCAGTAAACTCATCACATACGCTTCTTGCAAGTTCGGCATTTTTTTGATTTAATTCAACAGTTTGTGATCCAAATCCATATTCATCAAGTTTTATTTTATTTGAACCAAAGGTATTAGTTTCAACACAATCTGAACCTGCAAGAAGATATTTTCTATGAATCTCTTTAATCCAATCAGGTTTAGTAATAGAAAGTCCATCATTAAAGCCATCTTTGCCATCCGGAAAGTCTTCAGACTTTGGGTCATATCTTTGAATTTCAGTGCCCATTGCACCGTCAAATAATAAAATTCTATTTTCCACTGCATTAGCAAATGTTTCACTATTCAATTTTGTATCGTGTTAAGAATTCTAACGCTCCTTTAAAATCATTTGGGGATGTAAGTAAAGCATCACCAGTTATGCCCTCAATTTCACGTACAAAAGATAAAAAATCATCTTCGTAGTTTGACCAATCAAGATTAAGAAATTCTGCAGACCGAGAGTTTTTTGGTGACGGATATAATAAACATGGAATAATTTTGAATTGCTTAGGATTTAGATAATCATGTAATCGTTTGACCTGAGAAACGTTATGGATTACTTGTGTGACAAAACCAGAAGGATTAGAATTTACTTTTTTGGAAATTTTTTCAAAGTTAGGCTTGCTTGGAAGAGATAGAAGTAGTTTGATCTTCTCGCCAAAACCAGCCTGTATCAAAGAAGAGACAGCAAAGCTAGGAATTATCCCAGATTTGTAATCATTATCAGGAGAAGGATCGCCCATTAGAATTAGAATTCCATCAAGATTTGCATGAATAGCTGCATCAACAAAATCAGTAATTTGGGGAATTGTTTTATCAATAACTCGTAAACTAATTGTTACGTCAAGTTCAGGATGTTTTTGCTTAATTTCTGCGCCGATAATTAATGGAGATATACGCTCTATTCCCAAAACAGAGTCTGTGACATGAATTCCATCACAAAATTTGCTAATTTGCTCAATTCTCTCATCTAACAAATCAATTCGTGAAGGTGGATCTGAGACTTTTGGAGGATTGATTTCATACCTAATTGTCATATGTGAAATGCCCATACACTTGATTAAAACTTCTCTATGTTAGTAATCTACTGATTAGGTTTTTATCTAATTTTAGAGGATTCGATATATGGAAAAATTAATTTTTGCCATAGTTGCAATAGGAGTCTTTTCAGTGTTTTATCCAGGATTAGCAGATGCTGGAATGTATGGAGAAGTATACATTCCAGAACATGAACTAATTGGATTTTTTGATGAGAATGAGACGTATACAGTTTTTGCAGGAATAAAAAATAAAGAATATTTCCCAATCATCCCTACAGTAACAATTTCAATTCAGGATGCAGATGAACTAATTGTAAAAAAATACACACTTGCACCAATCATGCCAGAAAACATGTTGCCTATGAAAGTTCAAATCCCTGAAATAAAAAGTGAGAGTCCAGTTTTACTAGAACCATCGATAACATATGAAAAAACTACCGAGTCATTTACAGGCGGATACATAATTTATGATGAGAGTTTACAGATTTTAGAGGATGGAAGTTTAGTTGGGAAAATTAGAAATGGTGGAGAAGATGTTTTTGAGAAGTTTAGAATTTATGCATTAATCAAAGATAAAGAGGATGTCATAATCGATATTGCAGCATCTCAAATTTTTGATAGAATGGAACCTGGAGAACTTTTTGATTTTAAATTAATGCCATCTCCAAATGTTGCAGACAGAGTGGACTATTACAGTTGTTTTGCATTTGGAGATGATTCAATAATGCCACTTACAGTGAAACAAGGCGAGGAATTGTTTACTTTCAGATATACGGCTAATGCATGGTTCAAAGATGCAGAATTCTCAGAGGATGGAAGTGAATTGAATATGTATTCGTTAAATGGATTTCAGATTCCAGTTGTAGGAAGTTTTGAGTTTCCTACAAACTCAATTAATGAGAAATATGAAGTCATTCTAGATGGGGAAAAATTTGCAGAGGGTGCAAGTTCAAAAGATCCTAAAATAAAATTTACAGAATCTGTTCAAACATTACAAAGCATAGATGAGATGGGAAACTGGCATCTATATTTTGAAGTTCCAGAATCATTTCAAGGAAATGTAAAAATTTCAGGCTTTATGGAAAATGATGGTAGTGCACAAGTTCCAGATGAGATTGATCTCACAAGTCTAGTATATTATGAAATTGACGGAGCAGAAGTAATCGACATCATAGCAAAACCAAAGAAAGCATCAATAGATATCAATATCAATTCATTTGAAGATGGCAAATTACTATTAAAGATAAATGATTTTCTTGTAAGACCATTTGATAATGGCGAATTCATAGCACAGGTTCATTCAGAACCGGGATTGTTTAATGAAGAAACTGAGACAATTTACATAACTGACGAGTATGGTTTCGACAAAGGACTAACAATAACAATCCCATTTAAGAAAGGTACTGAAAAAATAGAAATTTTTGGTAGTTATGTTGTTCCAGAATTTGGACAGATGGCAGCCTTAGTTCTTGCAGGTACAATAGTTGGAATAGTGATTATTTCTAGAAAGACAAACTCATTTAGTAATTTATTCTACACAAGAATGTGAGTTTAGAACAAATAAGAAAATCTTTAGCATCAAAAGTTAATCCAATTTTATCCAATGATAATAAGACAAAGTTATCTTCAGTTCTGATTATTATTTTTGGTGAATCTCCAAAAATTTTGATGATAAAAAAACCGATTACAATGAATCATCATGGAGGAGAAATTGCTTTTCCTGGTGGAAAAATTTCTAACGAAGACCAGGATTTGTTAGATACCGCCGTTAGAGAAACCAAAGAAGAAACAGGAATTCTTGTCAGACGTGATCAAATTATAGGCCAGTTAAAACCAGTTACAACACTAAATTCGGGATTTACAATTCTGCCATTTATTTGCATTTTAGATGAGATTAATGAATTAGTAGCAAATTCAGAAGTTGAAGAATTTCTAAAGATTCCTTTGATTCCATTTTTACAAACTTTAGCAAAAGATTCAGATCCAGAACATAATTCAATTCAAGAAATGTACACATTTACTTTTGAGAATCATTTGGTTTGGGGGGCATCAGCTAGAATGATTAAGCAAATTGCAACTAAACTAGAATACAGTGAGTGATTTTACCTCTTCTTTCAAATTAGGTAATTAAAGAAGAAAATTGTGCTACAGAGAGATAATCTAAATAATTTAGTTAGAGGAACAACCTTTTTCCAACATTCTGGAATAGCAATTACTTTTGTGTTTATGCCAATCATTGCAAGTAGTGTTGCAAAATCTGTTTTTGAAATTGGAATAATTGTAGCAGCATTTGCATTTGCACAAATATTATCAGAGACATATTTTGGCCGAATGTCAGATAGAAAAGCAAAACGACTGCTTTTCATCAGGGTTGGATTCATTTTATGTGCAGCAACATTTGGATTGCATTATTTTGCCGATAATGCAACATATCTCATCATAGCCAGATTAGGTGCGGGAATAGCATCTGGAATAATGATTCCACCGATGCTAGCATATGCGTATGAAGCAGGAAAAGGAAAATCCAAGGTTGCATCAGTCATATCATTTCATGCATTAGGATGGTTAGCCGGAATTGTAGCAGCAGGAATTGCCAATGATGAGAAAATGATTTTTGTAGTAAGTAGTTGTTTTTTCATTATAGGATTCATCATTTCCCTCAAGTTACCTAAGATACAAACAGAAAAAATTGTCGGAAAAGGAGTAATTAAGAGGATTATTGTAAAAAATAAATTTCTGTTTTCATCATTATTGATTCGTCATGTTGGTGCAGCTGCTGCATGGACAATTTTACCAATAATGTTAATGGAGTATTTCGGTGCAGAATTGTATCAAGTCTCAATCGTATATGTAGCAAATACACTAACCGCATTTCTTGTAATGAATTTAATGTCAAAAAAGATTCAGATTCAGAATATTACAAAATTCAAGATTGGAATTGGAATGACTGTATTAGTATTTGTAGGATTATCACTCATTACTGATTGGTGGATGGCAATGCCGTTTATGGCAATAGTAGGATGTTCATGGGCATTTTTGTTCATTGGAGGTAATTTTCATTTGATGGAAAACAATCCAAGGTCAACTTCAACTGCAATTTTTAGCTCTACACTTGCAATTTCAACAGTTATTGGACCAGTAATTGCAGGAAGTATTGCATATTATGCAGACTATACCGCAGTTATGGTTTTTGCAGTGATAGCCACACTATCTGCATTTATAATTTCAAGTAAGATGAAATCAGAAAAGCCTAACGAAGTCCCCATTTAGTCATGACTTTGTCTTCTAATTTTTTAAAGACAAATCCATCGATTAAAATTCCAATTCCCATTATTACAAGCATCATTGCAATGACTTGAGAGACATCATTTAGTTGTCTTCCAACATTTAACAAGAATCCAAGACCTAGGAATGAAAAGAGTAGCTCTGCACCAATTACGCCTCTCCATGCAAATGCCCATCCTTGTTTGAATCCAGTAATCATATACGGAAATGCGGCAGGTATCAGAATTGTTGTTACCAATTGACCACCTTTGGCACCCATATTTCTTGCAGCCTCAATAAATGACGGATCGATGTTTTTTACACCAGTATAGGTGTTGATTGTAACTGCAAAGATTGCACCAATTGCAGTAACAAAAATTATTCCAGAATCTGTCAGACCGAACCATAAGATTGCTAGAGGAACCCATGCTACGGAAGGAATTGATTGTAATCCAAGTACAAGTGAACCAATTGTTTGATTTACGGTTTCAACACGAGCCATAAAGATTCCAAGTAGCATTCCACCACCAATTGCAATTGCCAATCCAATGATTAAGCGCCACATGCTTGTTGCAATTCCATAGAATAGACTTCCATCAGATATTCCATATAGCAAATCTTCCCCAACTTCTACAGGTGAAGGAAATATGTTGTCAGGCCAGATTTCTGCAGAGTCAATTCCTTGCCATACTACTACAATCAGTACATAAAATGCAATTTTTTTTCCAAACAAATTTGGTTTCATCTGATAATCACCTTCACTTTGGCCCCTGATGCCTCAATGCGGCAAGAATTTCTTTTTCAAATTGCGCCAAGTTTTCATCTTCAGCTACGCGCGGACGCTTGTAATCAATATCAAGTGATTTTTTAACAACAGAGGGCCTATGACTAAATACTGCAACACGTGATCCAAGTACAGCTGCCTCTGGCACGTTATGTGTTACAAAGATTATGGTCTTTTTTGTTTTCTGCCAGATGATCTGCATTTCAACTAACAGTAAATCTCTTGTTTGGGAATCTAATGCAGCGAATGGTTCATCCATAAGCAATACATCGGGGTCCATAACAAGTGCACGTGCAATAGCAACACGTTGTTTCATTCCAGTAGATAGTTGATATGTATATGAATTTGCGAACTGAGACAATTGCATCATGTCAAGATATCTTTTTGATATGTCGTGACGTTCTTGTTCAGGTATGCCTGCAACCTTTAATCCATATTCAACATTATCTTCTACAGTTAGCCATGGGAATAATGCACCTTCTTGGAAAACCATTATTCTATCAGGTCCAGTATTGACAAGTTTTTTTCCATTAAGTAATATTTCTCCACCATCAGGTTCCTCTAATCCAGCTAGGATTCTAAGAAATGTGGATTTTCCACATCCAGATGGACCAACAATACAGACAAACTCCCCATCATCAACAGTTAGATTAACACCGCCAATAGCTTTGAGGGGCTTACCATCATGTTGAAAATACTTTACAATGTTTTTTGCTTCTATCTTACCCATTGTGATTCTCCTCATTTGATGTCACTGATATATTTTCATGATAGAAGATTCCATCAAGTGTATAACCATCACGTCCAAGATAACCAAGAGAGTCAGCACGTTCAGCAAAGGTAAAAACAGAATTTTCTAAAGGTTCAGATGTGATTATAATGTGTGAGAAAGATTTTTCCACAATATTTTCAGGTAATGTTTTTCCCATATAGCTTTTCATAAATTCATTGTATAGTTTTTTTGATTCACCAGGATGATCATTAATCCATTGAACAGTTTTTTCATTAGCATTAATCCATTTTTTGATTATTTCTGGATTTTTTTCAATGTAATCAGATCTTCCAATCAATAACACCGATGAGAATTGATTTTCTGGCCAGAATTCATTTTCATCATATAGTCGAGTTCCATTCAACTCTTCAACTAACATAGTAGCCCAAGGTTCAGGCACCCATGCACCATCAATGTCACCTTTTGCAAAGAGCGTGTAAATATCAGGATTTGAAATATTCAAAACAAAAACATCACCGCCTTTTTCAGCAGATTTTAGACCATTCTCTGCAAGATAATATCGAAGTGACACATCTTGGGTGTTACTAATTTGTGGAGCAGCTACTCGTTTTCCAGAATAATTTTCTATCAGTTCCAATCCAGAATTTTTTTGAATTACAAAACTTGCGCCACCATTTGCTGCGCCTGCAAGAATTTTCAAGTCCCTGCCATCAGACTTTAGAAAACCATTGATTATAGGACCGGGACCAACATATGCAATATCAACAGAATTAGAAAAGATTGATTCAATTACCTGGGGACCACTATCAAAGATTTTCACTTGAATTGTAAGATCATCATCTAAATTGTCGGCAAATGTTTGATTTTCCATCCCCACAATTGGAACTGCATGTATAATGCTTGGAAAAAATGCTACACGAATTTTATTTTCAGAGACATCAGAAGAAGATTGAGTTATGCCTACTAGTGCGATAATTCCAACAACCGCAATTGCAATGCCAATCAGATATGAGATTTTCATAAAACAGCGTTATGTCTGAAAGTTAAATAGCCATCGAATTTTAGCTATAGCTACTCATTTTCTAAATACAATTTTGGGCTCAAGATTGTTTATCATAAAAGATAAATGCCTACACACATTCAAACAGTTGCATTATGAAACAAAAATCGATACTTGCGTTTTCAGGAGGACTGGATACATCAGTGGTTGTAAAGTATATGCAAGACTTGCACGACATGGATGTAATTACTGTAACAGTTGATGTAGGTCAGGGAGATGACAATAACAAAATTGCAAAGAAAGCAAAAAAACTTGGAGTTAAAAAGCATTACAACATAGATGCAAAAAAAGAATTTGTCACAGATTATATTTTTCCAGCAATCAAGGCTAATGCATTATATCAAAAAAAGTATTGTCTTGCTACTGCACTAGCAAGGCCATTAATAGCACACAAAGTACTTGACATTGCAAAAAAAGAAAAAGTTTCTTCGTTAGCACATGGTTGTTCGGGTAAAGGTAATGATCAAGTTCGCTTTGATAATACACTAAGGGCGGGTTCCAATCTTCCAATAATTGCGCCAATTCGTGACATGAACTTAGATCGTGAAACAGAATTAAAATTTGCAAACAAGCATGGAATTGAAATCGATAATGTTGCAAAGAAATTCAGTATTGATCAAAATTTATGGGGAAGGGCAATTGAAGGCGGAGTTTTGGAGAATCCATTTAATGAGCCACCAGATGATGCATTTATTTGGATTAAAACAAAAAATTTGCCTGAAAAACCTGCATATTTGAAAATCAAATTTAGCAAAGGCATACCAGTAGAGGTAGACGGTAAAAAATTACCTCCTGTAAAACTAGTTGAATATATCAATAAAAAAGCAGGGGCACATGGAGTTGGAATAGTTGATCATATTGAAGATAGAGTGGTTGGGATAAAATCGCGTGAAGTTTATGAAACACCAGCTGCAGTTTGCTTAATTGAAGCACATTCAGATCTTGAAAAGATGGTACATACAAAACATGAGACTAAATTCAAGACATTAGTTGATGATGAATGGGCATGGTTAGTTTATTCAGGACTATGGGACGATCCATTAAGAAAAGAATTGGATCAATTCATCGAACAGGCTCAAAAACGAGTAACAGGAACTGTAAAGCTAAAACTTCACAAGGGAAATGTCAGAGTGGTTGGAAGGAAATCCAAGTATTCACTATACAGTCACGATATAGCCACATATGGAAAAGATTCTACATTTGATCAAAAATTAGCAAAAGGATTTGTTGAATTGTGGGGAATGCAGTCAACAGAAGCTAATAAATTCTAGAGATTGGTGCAAAAAAAAATATGAATTGTCCAGAATGTGACGCAAATATTAGTATCCCAGATGATGCCGCTGTAGGCGAAATTGTTTCTTGTGGAGATTGTGGTGCCGACTATGAGATCTCAAAGAAAGAAGGTTCAGATATAGAATTAAAAGAAGCAGAAACAGTAGGCGAAGATTGGGGAGAGTAATTGCAAAAAATTTGCATAGTGTTTGACAGATTAAGAACTGAGGAAAAACTACTGCAAAAGAAAGCAGAAGAGCTTGGTCATGAAACATCCATGATTGATGCAAAGATAACAAGTTTTGATACAGATAGTAAGCCTGAGAATTATGAATTTGGAGATGTAGTTTTAGAACGTTGTGTCAGTTACTATCGAGGATTGCATTTTACAGCATGTTTAGAGTTTATGGATATTCCAGTGATTAACAAGTTTGATGTTG
Source organism: uncultured Candidatus Nitrosopelagicus sp. (assembly GCA_964511265.1). Lineage (GTDB taxonomy): Archaea > Thermoproteota > Nitrososphaeria > Nitrososphaerales > Nitrosopumilaceae > Nitrosopelagicus. The sequence goes on from CAZEES010000008.1 coordinate 9,299, forward strand.
CAAATACATGTGGAAATAAAATGATAACATCTATGTTATTAAAAAAGAATAACATTCCTACTCCAAAGACATACTTTTCCTTTACAGCAGAGACAGCACTAGAAAATTTTGAAAAGATTGGATATCCACTAGTCATTAAACCAATAATTGGAAGTTGGGGAAGAAGCGTAATGCCTGTAAAAGACAAAGATACGGCGGAAGCAGTAATCGAAAATAGACAAGTTACAGATGGACCACAAGATAGGATTTATTATTTGCAAGAGATGATTGATCGTCCACCACGAGATATACGAGTCATTACTGTAGGAGATCAAGCAATATCTGCAATGTATAGGAAATCATCTGGGGGTTTCAAGACAAACATTGCATTAGGAGCAGACCCAGAACTTTGTGAGATTACAAAGGAGATTGAAGACTTGTGTGAAAGAACATCAAAAGCAGTAGGCGGAGGAATATTAGGAATAGACATCATGGAAGACAAAAAGAAAGGTCTGGTGGTGCACGAGGTAAATAACACGGTAGAGTTTAAGGGATTGGTTAAGGTTTCAAAGAAAAACATTCCAAAAGAGATGATCGACTATGCAATTAGCAATATCAAATGATCATACACGTAATTACTGTTAAATTATGCTTCTTTAGGAAAAGATTATGAAAGTAGGAATTGTTGGCGCTTCAGGTTACGTAGGTGGAGAAGTTCTTAGACTACTTTTGAGCCACCCAAAAGTCGAAGTTTCAATGGTAACTTCAAGACAACATGTAGGAAAATTCCTACATAAAGCTCAGCCTAGTCTCAGGGGATTTACTGATTTAAAATTTTCAGAACTAGATTATGAGAAAATGAGTGATGCATGTGATATTGTTTTCACAGCAGTTCCACATGGAACAGCAACTGAGATTGTCAAAGCATTGTATGACAGAGGAATGAAGATTATTGATTTGAGTGCAGATTATCGTTTGCATAATCCAGAAGATTATGGAAAATGGTACGGATGGGAACACCCACATCCAGATTATTTAGCAAAATCAACATTCGGAGTACCGGAACTACATAGAGAAGAGATTAAAAAATCACAATTAGTCTCATGCCCAGGGTGCATGGCCGTAACTTCAATGCTTGCACTAAACCCACTAATCAAAAATGATTTAATTGATACTGAACATATTGTTGTTGATTCAAAGATTGGATCTTCAGGTGCAGGAGCTGGTGCAGGAACATCACATGCAATGCGTGCAGGAGTAATTCGACCATACAAACCAGCAAAGCATAGACATACAGGAGAGATTGAACAAGAGTTAAGCGAAACTGCAGGTAGAAAGATCAAAGTATCCATGAGTCCACATGCAGTAGATGTTGTTAGAGGAATTTTGTGTACAAATCATACGTTCCTTAAGAAGGACGTAGATGAAAAAGAACTTTGGAAGATATACAGAGCAGAGTATAGTGAAGAGCGTTTTATCAGATTAATTAGAGATAAAGATGGTCTGCATAAATTTCCAGATCCAAAATTCCTAGTTGGTTCAAACTTCTGTGATATTGGATTTGACCTAGACAAAGATAACAACAGATTGATTGCATTATCAGCATCAGATAACTTGATGAAAGGTGCAGCAGGCTCTGCAATTCAAAACATGAATGTAATGGCAGGATTTGATGAGTTCGAAGGAATTATGTATTCCCCACTAACACCCGTATAATAGATGATTACAATAAAAATTGGCGGGAGTGTAGTAGATAATCTACACCCATCCACAATAGAGGATATCAAAAAGGTTGTAGAGCAAGAAGGTGTCATACTAGTTCATGGAGGAGGTAAAGAAGTAACAAAAGTTACAGAGCAGCTGGGTAAAGAACCAAAATTTGTCGTATCGCCTAGTGGAATAAAGAGTCGTTACACGGACAAAGAAACTTCAGAAATTTTTACAATGGTAATGTCAGGAAGAATAAACAAGACAATTGTTCAGATGCTGCAAAAAAATGGAATCAATGCAGTAGGACTATCAGGCATGGATGGAAAGACAATTGAGGCTAATAGAAAAAAGAAGTTAATGATCATGAATGAAAAAGGAAGAAAACAAGTAATTGATGGCGGATATACTGGAAAAATTTCAAATGTTAATTCGGATTTGATTAGAACTATAATGGATAAAGGGTATACGCCAGTAATTTCTCCAATTGCAATTAGTGAAGAATCAGAATTTCTTAATGTAGATGGAGATAGAGCGGCAGCTAATGTAGCAGGACATGTCAAATCGGACAAGGTGTTATTCATTACAAATGTGGATGGATTACTCATGGAAGAAAAACTAGTCGAGAAATTATCCCTCGCTGAAGCTAAAGAGATAATGCCAAAGATCGGATTTGGGATGGAAAAGAAGATTCTTGCCGCAACCGAAGCACTCGAAATGGGAGTTACAGAAGCATTAATTGCAAATGGACAAAAAGAGAATCCAATTTCATCAGCAATTGAACATAATAATTGTACGGTGATAACAAAATGAGTGAAGATAAATTTCTCGGTAATCTCTATCAAAGATTTCCAATAACAGTCGACAGAGGCGAAGGGGCACATATTTGGGATGTAAACAACAAAGAATACATTGACTGTATGGGAGGTTACGGAGTTGCATTACTAGGCTATAGAAATGAGAGAGTTACAAATGCAATAAAGTCACAGCTTGAAAAAATAATTACAGTTCACAGTTCATTATACAATAAAACACGTGAAGAGTTTTTGGAAAACCTCTTCAAAGTTGCTCCAAAAAATCTATCGCAAGTTCATTTGAATAATAGCGGAGCTGAAGCAGTTGAAGCTGCAATGAAGTTTGCACGAAAATTTACGGGTAAAACAGAGATGGTTGCAATGAATGGCTCATATCATGGGAAATCATTGGGTGCACTATCAATTACATTTAATCCAAAATATAGAAAATCATTCAAACCACTTGTTGAGAAAGTATCTTTTTCTCCTTTTGGCGACATTGAAAAGCTACGTGAAACAGTGAATGAGCAGACATCATTTGTAATTTTAGAGCCAATTCAAGGGGAAAGTGGAATTCATGTTGCTCCAGATGGATTTCTTCAAGATGTAAGAAAGCTGTGCGATGAAAAAGGAATTTTATTAATTTTCGATGAGATTCAAGCAGGATTAGGGCGTACTGGCAAAATGTGGGCATGTGATCATTGGAATACAGCACCAGACATACTATGTTTAGCAAAAGGAATTGCAGGCGGAGTTCCAATGGGTGCAACATTAGTCAGACCGGATATTTTAGATTGCATTTCCAAAGGAGAGCATTCATCAACATTTGGTGGAAACCCATTATCATGTGCAGCAGGAACTGCCACGTTACAAGCTTTGACACAAGATAAACTAGTTGAAAATTCAGCAAATATGGGAAAATTATTCAGACAAGGATTGGATCAATTAAAAGAAAAGCATTCGGTGATCAGAGAAATTCGAGGAAAGGGATTGATGATTGGAATTGAGCTGAAATTTGAAGTTAGAGATATTCTAATGGAAGGCATTGAAAAAGGATTACTCCTACTATATTCGGGAAGAAATATCCTAAGACTACTTCCCCCTCTAGTCATAACAGAAGAAGATATAACAAAATCATTAGCAATACTAGATGAGTTGTTTACTAACGAGGAGAAGAGAAAAAATGCTCAAGGATAAGACTGATGAAAAAATTTTAGAATTCTTGAAAGATGATTCAAGAGAATCATTTGTTGAGATTGGAAAGAAGCTAAAACTATCTGAATCAGCAGTTCGTAGAAGAGTAAAAAATTTGGTAGACAGCAAAGTAATTGAGAGATTTACAATAGAGATGGGAGAAATTAATTCTACAAGTGCAATTGTTTTGATATCAGTGGATTCAACTACAGATACATCAAAAGTGTCATCCAAATTAACAAAATTAACTGCTGTAAAAACAGTCTATGAAATAACAGGGCAATACGATATCAGCGTAATCATAAGAGCGCCAAATATTACTGAGATTAATTCTGCAATTGATGAATTGAGAAAAATTCCGGGCGTAATTGATACAAACACAGTGATTATTCTCAGAACAATCAGATAACCGAAAATCGGGAAAAATTCCCAGATTCGTACTAAATTAGATAAGAAAGTAATGAATACCTACGAAACTAGTACGATTATGTTTATATTAATGATTTATTGCAACGAAATCAGCAATGAACGATCCGAATCACTATGCAGACATGTATAATGCATATGAAAAGACTCCAAAAAAAATTCGCGTGTTAGATTCAACACTAAGGGAAGGAGAACAGCATCCAGGAGTCTCATTTACAAATAAACAACGGATTCAGATAGCATGGATGTTAGATTATTTTGGTGTTGATCAAATCGAGATTTCACCAGTTGTATCACCAGACCATAAAGAAGCAACCAAGACCATTATTCAACAAGGATTAAGAGCTGACATAGTCTCACATGGAAGAGCATTGAAACAAGATATTGACGTATCATTATCATGTGATGCAAAGTGGGTTGCTGCATATCTAGGAATTTCAGATATTCATCTAAAAGACAAATTGAGAATTTCAAGAGAAGAAGCATTGGAACGTGCGGTAGAAACAGTCACATATGCAAAAGAACATGGACTAAAAATTAGATTTACAGTAGAAGATGGAAGTAGAGCTGACCCAGAATTTCTGTTGGAGTTATGCAAATCAATTGAAGAAGCTGGGGTAGATAGAATTAGTTTACCAGATACAGTTGGAATAATGAGGCCGATTGGAATGTATAATTTTGTTAAGAAAGTTCGCTCAGAGATAGAAACTCCATTAGATGTTCATGTGCATAATGATATTGGATTTGCCTTGGCAAATGCATTCTCTGCATGTGATGCAGGAGTTGATCAAATTCATACAACAATTGATGGTATTGGAGAGAGAACTGGAATTCCATCTTTAGCAGAAGTAGCAGTTGCATTAACATACCTTTTCAAATCTCCAAACGATTTTAGATTGGATATGCTAGCAGACTTGTCAAGATTAATAGAACAATATACTACGATCATACCTTACGATTCAAAACCAATTGTCGGATCGGCAGCATACAAACACAAAGCAGGCACACATTTAGCAGCAATTCTGAACAACCCTGCAGCATATGAACCAATTCCACCTAGGGTTGTTGGAAATAGACGAAAGATAGTTTTCGGAGAACTCGCAGGAAAAACAGGGGCAGGATATCTTATGTCATTATTGGGCATTAAGAAAGATGAAACGACTGCAAAAAATGTTGCAGCAGGACTAAAAAATCTCAGAATGGGAGATGTGTTAGAAATTCCACTAGAAGACCGCCTTGAACGGAAAATAATTAAGGATGAAAAAGAGAGGAAAAATAGGTAAAAATGACAAGTTGTCCCGAATGTGATGCAGACATAAGTATTCCAGACGATGCAGTTGAAGGCGAAATTGTCACCTGTCCAGATTGCGGAGCAAGTTTTGAACTTAGCAAAGCATCCGAAGGTTTTGAGTTAAAACCAGCTCAGACAGTCGGAGAGGATTGGGGACAGTGACCAGCAATATTTCAGTCCTTTACGATACAATCCGTCTTGAAGAGAAATTACTAATCGAATCTGCAAAAAAAAATGATATTTCAATTGACATGGTAGATTGTAAAAAACTGTTTGTGGATCTAAATGAGGAGAATTGTTTTGATGGACCAGTGTTACAACGATGTGTTAGCTATTATAGAAATTTGCACTCAACTGCAGCTCTTGAAGGTCAAGGTGCAAAGGTAGTGAATTGTTTAAACACAGGAATCTTTGCTGGGAACAAACTTTTCACTCATATGTTGTTACAAAATGCAGGAGTTCCAACACCAAATGCAACAGTTGCATTTTCAAAGGATTCAGCACTTGAGGCATTAGAAAAACATGGATTTCCAAAGATAATCAAACCAACAGTCGGTAGTTGGGGAAGAATGGTTTCCAAATTAAATGACATGGATGCAGCAGAAGGTATCATAGAAGGTAGAGAAGCAATGTATCCAATTCATCATATTCATTTTCTAGAAGAATTTGTGCAACGCCCTCCAAGAGATATTCGTGTAATTGTAATAGGCGATAATGTTGCAGCCGCAATTTATAGAAATTCTGGAGATGGGAATTGGAAAACAAATACACATCTAGGAGGCTCTGCAGAGACTTGTGAGATTAGTAACGAACTTGAAGACATATGCATTAAAGCAAAAAATGCTGTATTCGGCGATATTGTTGGAATTGATCTAATGGAGAGTAATGAAAAAGGAATGGTAGTACATGAGATAAACAATACAACAGAATTTAGAAATGTGGTAAGAGTCACAGAAGTAGACATTCCGAAATTAATGCTGGAATATGTAAAGGAGGTATCAAAGAATGGATGAGCATTTAGAAACTGCTAGATATGCAATCAAAACTTTGGAAAAGGCATTACGAATCTACACTCCATCATTAAGTGAGAAAGCTTTAGCAGATTTTCTTGCAGATAGATGTGATGATTTAGGATTTAGAGACATTCACCAAGATGAAGTTGGGAATTTGATAGCCACAAAAGGTTCAGGAGAACCTAGAATAATGTTATGTGGGCATATGGATGTTGTTCCAGGAAAGATCAAAGTTCGACTAGAGGGAGATATGTTACATGGAAGAGGAGCCTCAGATGCAAAAGCACCACTAATTGCAATGTTATTTGCGGCAGCAAGTATCAAAGAGAATCAAGGAACAGTGACATTTGTTGGTGCGGTAGACGAAGAGGGAAATGCCACAGGGATAAAAAACCTAGTAAAAAATAAACCTAATGTAGATTATGCAGTTTTTGGAGAGCCAAGTAGTATTCAAAAAGTTACAATTGCATACAAAGGTCGATTGGCAATTAATCTTAGGATTAATGTGAAAGATAGTGCTCATGCGAGTGCTCCATGGTTAGCAAAAAATGCAATAGAAGAAACATCATCAGTGGTTACAGAATTAAAAAATGGCTTAGAGAGTGGTCAGGAAGACAAAAACAAAGGAATGATGCTTACTGCTACTTTGACAGAGATCCGTGGAGGTACTAGTCACAATGTAACACCAATTGAATGTGTAGCAACAGTGGATATCAGAATTCCAGTTGACATGAATTGTGACGATGTTGAAGAAAAGATTACTAGAATTGTAAATGAGATTTCAACAAAGAGAGAGATCGAGGTTTTATATTCAGTGATAGATGAGACGGAGCCTTTTGAGGCTGCACATAATTCTCCACTAGTTAGAGCAATTACATTGGCAGTGTTAGATATCGAAAAGAAAAGACCAATGTTGATTAGAAAAACAGGCACAGGAGATATGAATGTGATAGGAAACCAACTAAAGATTCCTGTAATTACATATGGACCAGGAGATCCTCATGAAGCGCATACAATTGACGAAAAAGTTTCAATTGATGAATTTGTTAAGGGAATAGAAATTCTAAAAAAATCACTATACCATTTAAAAAGACTGCATGACAGAACGAAATAATGCTGTGGTTTATCGGATTAGGTATTTCAGGAATTTCAGAATTATCGGACAGTACACGAAATATAATAAAAAATGCCGAAGTGGTTTATTTAGAATCATTTACCAGCCCAATTTCAGATACTGAGAAAGAAGAGTTAAAGAGAATTTGCAATGGAGAATTTAAGATTGCAAAGCGTTGGGTAGTTGAAGACGGAAATGAAATTTTAGAGAGTGCTAAGAACAAAGAAACCGTATTAATTTCATATGGGGATCCATACATAGCAACAACACATCTTGAATTAAAGACAAGAGCCATGAATGACAAAATAGAGACAAAAACAATACATTCGTCTTCAATTGTTTCATCATTAATCGGAGAAGTAGGATTACACTACTACAAGGTTGGAAAAGTATTGACAATCATGAATGATCCAAAATCAATGATTACACCATACAATACAATTTTCGATAATCTGTTAAATAAGACACATTCAGTCATCTTACTAGAATATAATGAGGACAAATCATTTTTTCTTCAACCACAAGATGCTCTGTCTTTATTGTTAGACATAGAAAAAATACAAAATAGAAAGGTTATCTCTGAAGAAATGTTTGCTATTGTTGCATCTAGAATTGGAAAAAATGATCAGAAAATTGTATCTGGAAAAGTAACAAAATTAATTAAAAAAGAATTTGGAGAGCCGCCCCATAGTATAATCATATCTGGAAAATTACATTTTACTGAATCAGATGCAATAAAAGCAATTACAGAATGTTTAGATGAACCAATCGATAATTCAGCAGATGTCAAGAGTATTTCTGAACAGATGATTGAGAAGTATGTTCCGATGGTTAGAGAAGCATTAGAGGAAATTAGACCACATTATAAGAATCTTAAAGAATACGAAGATGTTTTGATTAATGCTAAATTATACATTGATGACGCAGAAAATTTTCTTAAAGAAGGAAAAAAAGAGTATGCAGTATTAAGTATAGGATATGCAGACGGTCTAGTTGATGCACTGCGAATTGCAAAAGGTTTTGATCCAAAAATGTGATAACGATGAGTTGAAATTGGACGTATCATTACGGGAAATAACATGAAAACACTAAAAGAGATACAAGATTCTAATTCAAGAATTGTTTTAGCAGGAGGAGTTTTTGATATAATTCATCCTGGTCATATCCATACACTAAATGATGCAAAGAAATTAGGAGACCTTTTGGTGGTGGTAGTTGCAACAGATAAGACTGCCATAAAGATGAAAAAACGTGAACCATTACACAGTGCCAAGTTAAGACAGGAATTAGTTTCATCGCTAACCATGGTAGATTTATGTATAATTGGAGATGAAGGAGATATTTTCAGGACAGTAGATTTGGTTAAACCCCAAATTATTGCGTTAGGTTATGATCAAATTCATCAGGAAAAATTCATTACAGATGGCTGTAAAAAAATAAACCTAGATGTTACGGTGGCTAGATTAGAATCCCCAAGACCTGAGACATCAAGTTCAAAAATTCAAAAAGAATATGGTAAAGAAATTCACGGACTTTAAGAGAAATTACCTAAAATTGAAATTTTAACTTTCACGTTTGATTTATTTCCAATTTTTAAGGACTTTCGTATATTACTTTTTGAGATAAATTCAACAATTGTTGTATCATGGTGAGTTCTTTCTAATAGAATTAATTCACAATCAATTTTATTATTTATTTTTGCTTTAAAGCACTTAACCCATCCAAATGTTCGTTTACCATCAGAGAAAGAATTAATCTTCATTCCTTCATAATTTGATAATTGTGAAATAGCCTCAGAGAATTTTTTTTCGGTTAATTGAACATTCAATGTTCCAGGATAAGGAATGTAGCCTAATTTTGATTTGAATTGTTTTGTATATCCTTTCATCGACATATAGTATGCCCCTTCTCCCATTCCTGAAGTTATTGTACCTGTAAGGGATAATGAATTAGGAGATTTAGAGATTAATTTTGATAAAAGATTATGAAGTGTCGATAATTCAACAAATCCTTGATTTGTAATTTTTATTGATTGTTTTCTTCCAGATTGTATTCGCTCAATAAATCCGCCTAACTCTAATTCTTTCAGATGTAAAGATGCAGATTGTTGAGATTTTCCTATTTCTTTTCCAAGGGAGGTAGTAGTTATATTGACAAAATTATGTTTTCCACCTTTAGATAAAATGTGAGCTAAGGTAAGAAGATGTTGTGTTTTAAGATCAGTCATTAATTAGATGCTATACCAAGTTCTCTAAATGTTTTTAATGATACACCATCAGCATCAGATAGTTTTGCAGTTCTATGACCGATTATGTTTTCGACACCGGCAGTTTTTGCAGCATCAACTAGTCTTTGAGTGATTATTCCATCTAGGATTAGGTATTTTATTCCAGATTGACCACTAATTTTACCAACTAATTCAGGAATTGCAACTCTAAAGATTTCAGTTTCATCGGAACCAAGTGCAATTGCTTCTAAAGATTCATTTAATTCTGAAAATTTATTTTTACATAATTCAGCAAGGGGACCATCATCTACATCTTTAATTGTAGGTTCGGATAATTCCTCTTCCATTTGTTTTTTGACTGGACTTAAGAGTTCATCAACTCTTTTTGGAGTTAGTTCTTCAACTTCAATTCCAGTATCAGCACGTAATTCAAGATCAACGTGTACAACAGATTTTAGTTCTTTTAGAATGAATCCTCCAGCTCTATCACCATCTGTAAATGCTACAACTTTTTCTTTTTGATCACATATTTCTTTGATTGATTCATCAATTCTTCCGCCTTCAAATGCAAGCGCATTGTCATATCCAGCTCTCAAGAGGTTAATGATATCAGCTCTGCCTTCTACAAGAATTATCCATTTAGAATCAAATATTCCATTACTACAATGAAGTTTTTTTGGACCATATGTTGTAATTTTATCAGAATTATTTTCATGTACTTGTTCAAGCATTTCTTGTCCTTCACTGACAGAGTTTGTAGACCATTTTTGTTTAATTTCTTTAGCACGTTGTAAGATATCTTGTTTTTTTGTTGCTCTTACATCATCGATCGCATCTAATCTAAATTTGCTATCAAATGGACCAACTTTGTCAATACTTTCAATTGCAGCAGAAATTAACGAACAGGTGTCAATATCTGTGCTCATTGGCAATAATGCATCACCTTTGGTTGTATTTTCAGTGCTGAAAGTATTAACTTCTATTCGACCGACCTTAGATACTCTCTGGAGTTCATTCAGATTCATTTCAGGTCCCAAGAGACCCTCAGTTTGTCCGAATATTGCTCCGATTATATCTGCTCGTTCGACAAGCCCATCAACTTCGAATGACAGTTTAACGTGATACTTGACAATACCGGTATATGGCAATTATTTATCATCTCCTTAATATTCAATATTCAGAGATATTACTTGAGATTTATAAACGATTTGAATAAATTAAATGAAAAAGAGAGAATAGAAAATATGTTTACTCAGTACTGAATGAAGAGCCACAAGAACAAGATTTTGTTACATTTGGATTATTGATTTTAAAACCAGAACCCATTAAGCTTTCAATGTAATCAACATTTGCGCCTTGAAGATGATCAATGCTCATGCTGTCGACTAGTACTTTAACACCATTTTCTTCCATTACACTATCATCTTCTTCAGCTTCCTTTTCGAAGCCCATTCCGTATGATAGACCAGAACAACCACCACCTTGAACATATATTCTCAGGAATTGTGGTGTTCCTTCTTCCTCAGCCATGAATTCTTGAATTTTTTCAGCGGCTTTTGAAGTGATTGTTACCATTTTACCTGATTGTGTTTTAGGTTGTTCTAATTCTGTAGATGCCTGTTGTGGTTTTGGAGGTTCAGCATGAGATTCATGATGTCCATCACATCCACATCCACCATGATCATGTGATTCATGGGATGCATCGTGAGATTGTTCAGTTGCCATATCAAAAATCATTTTTCAAATTATAAGAAGCTTTTCATACTTTGCACAGTAGTTAATAAAGAAAATAAGGAAAAATAGAAGATTCTATTTTTTAGATTTATTTACAAAGTCTGTCATGCGTTTTTCTCTATCAGGATCAGAGAAACAATTTCTCCAAGCCAATAGTTCGATACCTAGTCCAGTATCAAGATCTGCATTTCGTCCTTTGTTGATAGCTGTTTTTGACATGTGAACTGCAAGTGATGCATTTGATGCAATGGTTTTTGCCATGTTCATAACTTCGTCCATAAGAGATTCTAATGGAACGACATTGTTAACAAGACCAATTTCTTTTGCTTCAGATGCTTTGATCATTTTTCCAGTATAGACAAGTTCTTTTGCTTTTGCAATACCAACTATTCGCATTAATCTTTGTGTTCCACCCCATCCTGGAGGGATTCCGATTGTAACTTCAGGTTGGCCCATCCTTGCATTTTCAGATGCGATTCTAATGTCACAAGACATTGCAACTTCACATCCTCCACCTAATGCAAATCCGTTAATTGCAGCAATAGTTGGTTTTGTAACATTTTCAACTGTTGCAGTAACTTCTTGCCCAAGCTTTGCATATACTTCCGATTCATCAGCAGAGATTTTTGACATGTATTCAATATCAGCTCCAGCTGAGAATGCTTTATCGCCTTCACCAGTCAAAATAATTACCTTAACACTGTCATCTTTATCGAGTTGCTGGAAAGTAGAAATAATTTCTTTTGCAACATCAATATTCATGGCGTTAAGCTTTGTAGGGCGATTAATCTTTACGATACAAACGCCTTCATCTTTGCTTGTTGTAATCATTGACATGATAGAAAACGAATAGACTGTAAAATTAAATGTTATCTATTTTCCGCGTACTTTGCCCCATTGGGCTAATGCAGATGCAGCTGCAACCCAAGTTCTAAGGTCCTGATAAACTGGAACATTATGTTTTTCAATTAATTTTATCATTTTTTCAGTGTATGGTCCACCATTTCCACCACATAAAATTGGCTTTTTTCTTTTCTTTGAAAGTGCAGATAGATAATCAACAATAGTTTCTTCAAGAGGATCATCTTGGAATACAAACCAAGGCATTGCAATATCAATATTTTTGTCTGCCAAGAATTGTTCAATGACAAAATTATAATCACCTGCAGTTGCACCACCACCTACATCTGCTGGATTGCCACTATGAATAGGAACTGTTGGGGGGAAATGCGCCTTTATTTTTTTGCGAGTTTTTGAATCTAATTTTCCTATTGTGAGTCCTAAGCGTTCTAAATGATCAATTCCACCAATCATTGGACCAGCCCCATTGCTAGTCATAGCAACACGATTACCTTTTGCAGGAGGTTGCCATGCCATTGCCTTTAAGACACCAACTAATTCTTGGTAACTATCAACTGAGATAATTCCTGCTTGTTTGAACGCACCCATGATCATTGCATTAGAACCACCAAGAGAACCTGTATGAGATGCGGCTTGTTTTGCACCTGCAGCACTTCTTCCACTCTTCCAAATGATGATTGGTTTTTTCTTTTCTTTCATTACACGTTTTGCAGTATTGATGAATTTTCTACCATCGCCAAATCCTTCGACGTATAGTCCAATTACTTTAGTTTGAGGATCATTTGCAGCATACCATATCATATCTGCTTCATCAACATCAGAACGATTACCAAAACTAATCATTTTTGATAAACCAAACAAATCAGCACTTTCCAACATACTAATTCCCATTGTTCCACTTTGTGAGAAGAATGCAACATTTCCTAATTTTGAACGAACCATTCTGGCTTGTCCTTGGAATGCACAATCAAGTCTATTTGCTGCATTAAACATTCCAATACAATTAGGACCGATTACACGAATTTTGTGTTTTAATGATAATTCTTTTACTTCAGCTTCCATTGCGGCTCTGTCACCACCAAGCTCTTTACCGCCACCAGAGACAATTACCACACTGTGAATTCCTTTCTTTGCACAAGTCTTCATGATTGCACCACATGCAGAAAGATCAACACAGACAACAACCAGATCAACCTTTGCTTTGATTGATTCTAATGATGGATAACATTTTATTCCAAGAATTTTCTTCTGTTTAGGATTTATTGGGTAAACTTTACCCTTAAAGTCTTGTTTCCCTAGTGCGTCTAACACTGAATTACCAATTTTTCCTGGTGTTGAAGATGCACCAACTAGTGCAACCGATTTTGGAGTAAAGAATTTCTCCATTGAGGCGATGATTGGTTTTGCTTTTGAGATTGAGTTCTTTTTTAGCTCTTTATTGAGAATAATTTTTGCATCTACTACAAAGTAAGATTTTGGATATACAATGACTGGGTTAAAGTCAATACTGTTTATGTAATCTGCATTATCAACACCCATTTTTCCAATTTGTACTAATGCTTTAGCAACCATGTTTGTGTCAATTGGTGCACTTCCACGGAATCCTTTGAGAAGTTTTGAGCCTTTTAATTCATTTAACATCGATTTTGCATCAGAGGTTGTTATTGGGAGCATTCTAAATGCAACATCCTTGAAGACTTCAGTCATTATTCCTCCCAATCCAGCCATAAGCATTGGACCAAATTGAGGATCATTTTGTATACCAACAATTAGTTCTACACCACCTTTTGGAACCATTTTTTCCAAGAGTATTCCTTTTACGTCAACTCCTTTTTTCTTGGATAAACGACCATACATGTCATTGAATGTTTTTTTGACATCAGACACATTATCTAATCCAACTTTTACTCCTCCAACGTCAGTTTTATGGAGGATTTGAGGAGATACAACTTTCATTACTAATGGAAATCCTAGTTTTTTTGCTTGTTTAGCTGCTTCGTCAGCAGATTTTACTAAAGCAAATCCTGGAACTTTGATACCATATTTCTTTAAGATGCCTTTTGATGATTCTTCAGTAATTACTTTATGATCTGTTTTTATGATTTCCTCAAAGACGTTTTTTACAGAAGACATTATTCGATCGATGAAAAAATTTTTCGCTATATTAATCTTTGATCAAAATTTTTGTTTAAGGCCAGATGCCTTTAATTTCAAAGGCTTCAACAACTCTTTGTACTGCAAGTGCCATAGCAGCACGTCTATTGTCAATTTTTTCTTTTTGGGCAAGGCTATACATGTCATTTAGACCTTGGACAATATTGGTTTCCATTTTATTTGCTACTTCATCAAATGACCAATAGTAACCTTGATTATTTTGAACCCATTCCAAATAAGAGATGCAAACCCCACCAGAATTTGCAAGAATATCAGGAATCATGAAGATTTTTTTCTTGTAAATGATTGGATCAGCATCAGGTAATGTAGGACCATTTGCAGCCTCACCAATAATTTTACATTGTAATTTCTTTGCAATGGCAGGAGTGATTTGGTTTTCCAGTGCACCAGGAACTAGAATGTCACATTTTGTTGTAAGTAATTGTTCAGTTGTGATCTTTTTACTTCCTGGAAAACCAACTACAGTGCCTTTCTTTTCTTTATGTGCGAGTAATTTACTAACTTTGAATCCTTTGGGAACAAGGATTGAACCTTGAGAGTCACTTGCTGCAATACATACTGCACCCATTTTTTCAAGATATTCTCCAGAGAATGTTGATGCATTACCAAATCCTTGTAAGACAACTGTTGCACCTTTTAATTTAATTTTCAAAATTTTGGCTGCTTCTCTAATACAATAAGCATTTCCCAGACCAGTTGCAACATTTCTTGCTAATGAACCACCCATTGGAATAGGTTTTCCAGTAATTACTCCAGGAGAATAATTATTTCCATTCATTTTACTAAAAGTATCCATAATCTGAGTCATTTCTTTTCCAGTTGTATAGACATCTGGTGCAGGTACATCTTTGTGTGGACCAATAACTTCAGCAATTTTTGAAGCAAAATGTCGTGTTAAACGTTCAAGTTCTCCTGCACTAAGTTTTTCTTTTTTAGGATTTACAAAGATACCACCTTTACCGCCACCAAGGGGTATGTTGACTATCGCACATTTCCATGTCATCCATGAAGATAATGCCATGACTTCACGTTCCATGTATGGAACTCCACCTTCAGGATCAAAGTATCGAATGCCACCTTTGTATGGACCACGATCGTTGTTATGTTGTGATCTAAATCCAGTAAAGACACGGATTTTTCCATTGTCCATTTTTACAGGAATTTTAACTCGTAAGATTCTATTTGGCATTGCCAAATAATCACGTAAACCTTTATCTTTAATTTTTAAAACATCACAAGCATCATTAACTTGTTTTGTTGCGTTAGCAAAAGGATCATGCATTACCAAGATGAATATTGTGTATTTTCGAATTATACTTAAAAGTATCTTTTAGAATATCAAATTTTTTAAAATGTCTAAATGTAATAATTTCATGAAAGTTTTAGTTACTGGTGCAGGAGGTTTCATTGGTTCAAGATTAGCAAAAAAATTGGTTTCAGAAGGTCACGAGGTTTATGGAATCTTTCACGAATCACAATCCCAGACAGATGGAATTAAAGTAATTAATGTAGATTTAACAAGTCAAGACTTTGAGATTCTAGATACAAAGTTTGATGTTGTTTTTCATTTGGCTGCAGCTACCCCGCTGATCAAAGATAAAAAGAAACAGAAAAGAATCAACTATGATGGAACCGTAAATTTATTCAATAAGATTCGAGACAAGACAGATTTCATAATTTATGTGGCAGGACTTGGTGTTTTCGGCAATCCGGATGGAATAGTTAATGAACAAAGTCCAATAAAACCAGATACAGATTTTGTCAGAATCAGATTAGATGCACAAAAATTTCTAGAAGAGTCATGCAAGAATAACAGTATTGGATTTTCAGTGTGTTACTTTGGAGATGTGTATGGTGAGGGAGGTTGGTTTTCAGAGATGATCGTTAATAGATTAAAAAATGGAACGTTCAAGATTCCAGGAAAAGGAGATTACGAGAAATGTTTCTTGCATGTAGATGATGCAGTTGGAATTTTATTATCTATTGCAAAAAATGATCTGAGAGAACAATCCTATGTGTGTGCAGATTCAACATCAGTAACGTTCAAAGAGTTTGTTGATTACACTGCAGATAAAATCGAGGCAAAACATCCAGGAGGAATACCAATGTTTCTTGCAAAGGGAGTTCTTGGAGGAGACTTGGTTAAGTTACTGACTACACCAATGAAGATTTCAAATCAGAAAGTTTCACAGATTTACAGTTTTGTTTATCCATCGTATAAAGAAGGGATCGATTCAATTCTTGATTGACAGATAGTATCAGTGTCCAAAAGAACTAACCCTTAAATTGACTTAGTAACTAAGTTTTTCATTATGATGCCAAATCGCGGTTATGATATGACACCTACTATGTATTCACCTGATGGAAGAATTTACCAGGTCGAATATGCACTAGAGACAGTCAAACGTGGTACACTTGCAATTGGGATTATGACAAAAGATGGGATTATTTTAGCTGTTGAAGAAAAAACAAGAGCTTTACAAGTGGAAGGAATAACACAAAAGATTTTCCAGGTCGATGATCACATAGGAGTGGCAGCAGCAGGATATATTCCGGATGCGAGAGTTCAGGTTGACAATGCAAGATACTTTTCTCAAAGTAACAAATTGACTTATGATGAACCAGTAGATATTGAGACAGTGGCAAAACACTTAGCAGATCAAAATCATCAATTTACACAATATTCAGGAGTAAGACCATTTGGTGTTGCATTGATTATTGCAGGTATCGATAGAAAAGGAGTTAATGTCTATGTCATAGATCCTAGCGGAACTTACAACTCTTATTCTGCAATAGCAATTGGAACTGGCTCAGACGAAGTAAATGAATTTCTTGAGAAGAACTACAAAGAAGGATTGGCAATTGACGAGGCTGCATCATTGGCAATTGCCGCAATTAATCTCAAAAGTGAAGAAAAATCAGGTGTGGAGCACATAAAAATGTCAAAGATATTGTCAGAAGGAAAAATAATAGAGAAAATTTCTCCAGAAGACCTAAAGAGATTTGACGAGGCTGCAAAAGGCAAATTTGTTAAATAAAATAAAATTTCTTAAGAAAGTGAATTATTAGACTAAGGATTTTGATTTAGATATGGGCTTGGGAAGTTATTGGGGCGAAGTAATGGATGTACTTCGAGATATAATACCAATTTATGATAAGGTAAACTCATTCATTTCATTAGGAAAAGATGTAGAGCATAGAAATAGAGCAATTAAGGGTCGAGTAAAGAAAGGAGATAGAATTCTTGATGCGGGTTCAGGGTTTGGAAACATGTCAAAAACCGCTGCAAAGATTGTAGACAATGATTTGAAGATAATTCTCTATGACCCTCTAGTACCAATGCTAAAGAATACAGACAGATTATTCAATGAAAAGTTGGATTCTGCATGTGGAGTCTTTGAACATGTTCCGTTTCGAGATAAAGAGTTTGATGCAGTATTATCAGGATATTCATTACGAGATGCAATTAGTTTAAAGACAGCAATTTCTGAAATGCATCGAGTCCTAAAAGAAGATGGTAAATGGGTGATAGTAGATTTAGGAAAACCTGATGAGGTATTTTTTAGATTCGGAGTAACATTTTATCTTAGGCTAATCTTGCCAATAATAGCACTTGCTGCAGGAGGTAGACTTGGATTGAAATTTGGTACGCTTTATGGAACGTACAAACTTTGGCCACAAAATAAAAAATTAGAATCCATGCTACTTGAGAAATTTTCAAGAGTGGAATTTGAAAAAGATCTTATGGGCGGAGCTATCATGGTTGCTGCATACAAATGAATAATAGATTAATTCTAGTATACATAACAGGCATTTTAATTGGAATTTCATATGGATTACAAGGTCCATTATTACCAATTTTTGCAAAGAACGTTATCGGAGCATCATATGCAGACCTTGGCGCCATAGGATTTGCAAATTTTATTCCATACATGTTCTTTCCATTATTTGTTGGGATTTTACTAAACCGTTTCAATAACGCACATCTACTTTCATTAGGAATTGCAATTAATTCAGCGTCTGTTTACTTGCTTTCAATTTCACAGTCAGTTCCAGAAATTATGGGCTTTAGAGTACTTACAGGAATTGCCCATGCATTTTTTTGGCCACCTTGTGAAGCTATTATTTCGAATGTAAGTAAGGGAAAAACTCGAGTCAGGAATATTGCGACATTTACTGGATTTTTTACAACGGGATTTATGATTGGTCCACTCATTGGTTCAATATTATTAGGAAATTATGATGAAAATTATCGATTCATCTTCGAGATTGCAACATATGTGTTAGTAGCATCTATTGTAGCAGCAATTGGACTTTCTAGGAAGAGACCAATTGTAAAGCATGATAAGTTTTCATTTTCATCAATCAAAGAGATAATAAAATTTCCACATGTAATTATGATGCTAATCTATTGCACAGCATCATTTGGAATAATTCTGAGTATCTATCCAGCATTTTTGAACGATCGATCGATGAGTCCAGTAAATATTGAAATTTTATTTTTTGTTTTTGGGTTATCTAGAATTATAACTCTCATAATGGCTAGCAAACTAGCTAAAAATACAAGTTTAACATTAATTTTAGCTACATTTGCCATAGCTGGAGGATTAGGTCTTTCATTCTTTGTAGAGAATATTATTGAATTTGCAATTGCAATCACATTATTGGGATTCGGGTTCAGTATTTTCTTCCCATTAACATTAGAGATTGTTTTGAGTAAAACTAGAAAAGAGATTTCAGGAACTATGATAGGTGCATATGAAACCATATTTGGTATTGGATGGGCTAGTGGGCCAGTAATTGCTGGAGTAATCTCTCAATTCTTTGGAAATGAAACACCATATTTGGTATTTTTTGTCATAGGTATAGGAGTGGCCATACTTTCAATATCAAAAAGAAAATTGCTCGAGCCTAACAGAAATACAAATCTTTAATTTTAAAACAGAATAATGACAAACATGGAGTATTTCCTAAACATCATGGGAAGTGAGTGGATGATAATTATTTTTGTTGCATTAATTTTGTTATTTGGAACTAACAAATTGCCTGAAGCAGGAAAAAAAATTGGAAAGATGGTAGGAGAATATAACAAAGCAAAAGCAGAGATGCAAAATCAGATTAAAGATATGACAAAGACTGAAACAGACAATCCTTCAATTGACGGTCCAGTACAAAC
Organism: uncultured Candidatus Nitrosopelagicus sp.; assembly: GCA_964511265.1. Lineage (GTDB taxonomy): Archaea > Thermoproteota > Nitrososphaeria > Nitrososphaerales > Nitrosopumilaceae > Nitrosopelagicus. The sequence goes on from CAZEES010000008.1 coordinate 28,990, forward strand.
AGAGAGACAAAAGTTGGAAAAAATGGCACAGTCTTTGGGAATAAGTTTAGAGAACAAATCAGATGTGGAATTAAAACATGCAATTGATTCTAAGTTTGGCTCTTATGAGAATAATTCAAAAAATATCACTGAAGATAGATTTAGAAATTAATTCTTTTCATTTAATCGATAAACATTCTTTTGCAAGCGTTTTTGTGCAAAATTATAATATTCTTTAACAATTTCAAATCCACAAAAACGTCTATCCAGCATTTTTCCGACAACAGCTACTTGCCCAGAACCAAGAAATGGATCAAATACGATATCGTTTTTTTTACTAGAATACATCAAGATTTTCTTTATTATTTCAGCAGGAAGTTTTGTAGGAGTTTTATCTTCACCTGTCCAATATTCACGCTTAATTTCCCAAACATCTTCTTTATCTCGATAATGTAGGCTATGCCCATCTTCACTTTTTTCATTTTTTCCATATCGTGAAAATGGATAAAAATTTCTTTTTTTAGGATTTTTACAAACGTAAAGGCAGTGATAGTGAGAAGTGACAAATTTATTTTTTGTGACAACACCAAACTGATACTTCCAAATTATATGGTTAATCGTGGTTAAACCAACATTGTCAATTGCAGACAAAATATCCTTTAGATTATTCCAACCAGAAAAAATGTACATGCTGCCTGATTCTTTTAATATTCTATTAGCCTCTGAAATCCAATCATAACTGAATTGGTAGTAATTTTCAGGTAAGATTTCATTATAACCTTCTATGACACGAGAACCTTTTCTATTGTAATTTGCTTTTTTTGCTTTGAAATTTATGGCAAATGGAGGATCAGTTATGATTAAATCAATTTTATTTTTATTAATTAATTTCATTCCTTGAAGACAGTTTTTGTTGTAAATTTTATCAAAATCAATTTTTTGCATTAAATGATTTTCCATACATGATTACTTAAAATTTCAGTAAAAAGAAAAATTGTAATGTTTTATCATTACAACTAACGATATGGGATTTTTGCCTTCTTTTTATTCACTTGAGTTAATTCTTCTTTTAGGTGTTTTTTGAGGAGGCTCTCATGCTCTTTTTTATGCTTCCAGAATGCATTAAGACATGCTTGTCTAGTTTTTGCACGATTTAGAGCAGTTGTGAATTTTTTGTGGCTTTTTGCCACATCAGATGTATAACCTGCCATAATGCGAGTTAAGACACATTATAGATAACCTTTTTTGTTTTTTGCACGATGATGTCAAATAATAAAACTATTAGATGACTACATAAGACAAGAGCTATGGAAAAGGTTGCAATAGTTACAGGCAGTTCAAGTGGAATTGGATTTGAAACATCCCTTGCACTATCTAGAGAAGGTTATTTTACATATGCAACTATGAGAGATTTGAAAAAGGCCAATGCAATAGAGAAGATTGCAAAAGATGAAGAATTGCCACTAAAAGTTATAGAACTTGATGTGGATAATGAGAATTCAACAAAAGAAGCAATCAAAACAATTATTGAAGAAAAACAAAGAATAGATGTTCTGGTTAATAATGCAGGATGGGGAATATGGGGAACTGTAGAAGATGTCTCACTAGAAGAATTTCGAGAGCAATTTGAAACAAACTTTTTTTCAGTTGTAAGAATGATTCAGAAGGTTGCACCCATAATGAGAAAACAAGGTTCAGGCAACATAGTTAACATTAGTTCAGTTGCAGGAAGAATAGGATTTCCAGTTTCAACGGCATACATTAGTTCAAAATTTGCTTTAGAAGGGCTCTCAGAATCTTTAAGATTTGAGCTTGGTCAATTTGGAGTAAATGTAATAATTATTGAACCAGGAGTAATCAAAACAAACTTTTTTGATTCAATGAAAATGGCAGAAAAAGCGGATGAAAGTGATGCTTACAGAGATATCACACTAAAAGTTGTTTCAGGAGTAAAGATGATGGCAGAAATGGGCACACCACCAAAAGAAGTTGCAAACGTTATCATCAATTCAATAAAAGAAGAAAAACCACTTCCAAGATATGTAGTAGGTAATGATGCAGCGATGTTTTTAGAAGCCAAAAAGATGAAAACAGATATTGAATTTGAGAATTATCTAAAAAAGGAATTGTACGGGGAATAATCTAGATTAGAATATATACGCCAAAGATTGATTTTTGTCAAAGTCCGCAAGATTGTGAATTATGATGAAATGGAAGAGATTAGAACATAATGGAATACTTTTTCCGCCTGATTTTGAGACAAAGAAAATCAAAATTAAGATCAAAGGCGAAGATGTAGATTTAGACATCATACAAGAAGAGATGATTTACCAATGGGCAAAGAAAAAAGATACACTGTATGTTCAGGACAAAGTTTTTCAGGAGAATTTTCTTACAGACTTTGCAAAAACATTCAACGGCAAATATAAGAAATTGGGATTCGAAGATATTGATTTCAAAAATGCGTTTAGTTTGGTAGATAAAGAAAAAGATGCTAAAGAACTTCTTACAAAAGAAGAAAAAAAGAAACTTGCCGCGAAACGCAAAGAATTGAGAGAGGAAATGAAGGAAAAGTTTGGAAAAGGCATGATGGATGGAAAAGAAGTTGAAATTGCAAACTATATGGCAGAACCACCAGGAATTTTCATAGGAAGGGGAGAACACCCACTACGAGGAAAATGGAAACCAAAAGTTACTTCAAGAGATGTTACATTGAATTTGGGTAAAGAAGCAAAAGTGCCACCTGGAGATTGGGGAAAAATTGTTCATGATAAAGAATCCATGTGGATGGCAAGCTGGACAGATTTTCTTACACAAAAAAGAAAATATGTTTGGTTGGCAGATACTGCAGGCATAAAACAAGATAGAGATAAGGCAAAATATGATAAGGCAAAGATGCTTGCAGGCGAAATTGAGAGTGTGCGAAGCAAGATTGTCAAAGATATGCAAAATAAAGATCCAAAAGTTAGACGTATATCTACAGTATGTTGGTTAATTTATCGTACTGCGATGAGGGTGGGGGATGAGAAAGATCCTGACGAAGCAGATACAGTAGGTGCAACTACACTAAGAAAAGAACATGTAACACTAACATCAGATGCAATAAAATTTGATTTTCTTGGAAAAGATAGTGTTAGATGGCAAGAGACAGTTCCAGCAGTGGGAGATGATAAACAATTTCATGAAAATCTTGGCGAATTGACTTTAAAAATTAAATCGTCAGATGAAATTTTTGGTAATATTACATCCAGAGATGTTAATGAGTATTACAAAACAGTGGTAAAAGGATTGACGGCCAAAGTTTTCAGAACATATAGTGCATCAACGGTTGTTTCAAAATACCTTAATGAAAATGGCAGTGTTAAGAAGAGTTCTCAGATGGAGAAGATTTATCATGCAAAACTTGCAAATCTTGAAGCTGCAATAATGTGTAATCACAAACGAACAATTCCCAAAACATTTGAACAATCCCTTCAAAAAAAGCGTGATACGTTAAAAGTGGCAGAAAAAGCAAATCCATGGAAAAAAAATGAGGAATCATTGAAAAAAGCAGAATCTACAAAGACTAAAACCGATGCACAAGAAAAGAAACGAAAAGTGAGAATTTTAAAAATTAAACAAATGATTAGAAAATCAAAACAAAAACAAAAAGAAAGAGTTGAGAAATTAAAATTACAGATAGATCTCACACAGAGGACTAGAGACTATAATCTAGGTACATCCTTAAGAAACTACATAGATCCACGAATTTTCAAATCATGGACTGATGAAGTATCAGCAGATTGGGATAAGCTCTATACATCCGCTTTACAAAAAAAGTTCCTTTGGGTCAAATCAGAAAATGAGTCATGGCAGAATGTCTCAAAACATTATTAATTTTAACATTTAATTGCCATATTCCTAGATAAAATTCATGCCGGGGTAGCTCAGCCTGGTTAGAGTGCCAGTTCGAATGGTAAACTCTAACGGTTCTTCCATAGAAGGCAATACTCATAATCTGGAGGTCGTGGGTTCGAAACCCACCCCCGGCATTACAAGTTTTATAAATTTTCAATTTTGCCATATCTTAAATATTCTCAAAAATGCATTTCAAATATGCAAGGAAATAAGATTATGTATTTTATAGGAGTAGGAGGTTCTTGTGTTCTTGCAATGTTTGCAGCATTTATGATGTTAAATTAAAGATCATGATAATTAACAATTTAACATTCAAAGCACTGCTAAAAACCAAAGGTAGGAAAACAGGTAAGGAACATACAGTTTGGGCAAAAGCAGTAACCTATAATGACATGATTTACTTTTCAAGAAGAAACTCTGACAGTGATTGGTTAAAGAACGCAATTGCAAATCCTCAAGTGATAGTAAAATTTGATGAGAAGGAATTTTCAGGAATAGCTAGACTTGTCAAAGAAGAGGAATTAGCAAAAAAGATTTCTAGTTTAAAATATACTGAGACAGATAGGCAAAAAGAATCTAGAGTTGTGTTAGAAGTTAGATTGATTGAAGATACAGATTAAATGATATGAACTACGGTGGATAGTCCTCTTCGGTCATATTCATTTCCATCTTTCTGTTCACTAATTATTATTGTAAATGAGATAACATCTCGTTGGGTACATTGACTTGCATCAAGTTTTAGATGAATGTCCAATACATCAAATTCATCTTCAGGAATATTTGTCTCATCAAAAAATACCTTACCAGTTGATTCTATTCTAAATCTTTCAGATTGATGATGGAATCCAAGTTTAGTTTTTCGACCATCTCGTCCTACAGACTTTACATGTACATCTATAATTCCAGGTTTTGCCATAGTGTATTCGGATTTTTTGTTAACAAATACTCCAATTTGGAATGGTTTTCCGGCAGTAGCTTCAGCCATTTTTTGAATTCCATCATTCATTACAACATCAACGGCTTTGATAGATGTAGGAACTTTGGCAAGCCAAGTGTTTGTTTTTTCAATAATCGCAGAAATTTCACTTCTCCTTTTTTTGTCCTCATCCGAAGGTAATTTGTAATAATCAACCCATTCCAGATAACTCCCAGAGATGTCCTCAATGAAATCAATACAGGTTCTTTTGTAATCATGAACATTATCAGTTCGCTCGGATGCATCATCAGTTCGCATTCCATCATAATCCATCGGCATTGCCATACTCATTTCAGATATTTTCATCTAAAAAACTAATCTAAATATGGTATTATGTAAAATGTAAAATATGTTCAAGACAATTATAGAAGATCTACAAAAAACACTAAAGTCAAATTTTCCTCAGATACGTTTTCTTTTAAAGAAAAATCCAGCTATAGCATACAAAGAGATTATAGAGATTGGGAAAGGAGTAGGCAAGAAATATGGGATAAATCTACTAGTGAATTTTCCTCATGAAGGAAAAATTGATGATTTTGATATGTATGGAAAACAAGATCTTAGTTTATTGGTTAACATGGAAACAAGGAGGTTTCCTATCGATAGAAACATCATCAAAGAAAAGGCTGCAGAGATTTTAGGAGATGTAAAAACAGAAGATGCATACATGTATGAAGATAAAGAAGGAGTAAGAATAATTTTCAATAATAATATTCAAGATAAGATTGACATTCTTCCACATTCATTACATATTTGGTATGAGTTTACCGAACCAGTGACTGAATTTTGTGATTGGTTATTAGAGAATGTATATTTAATGAAAGAGACTCATGATTGAGATTCAAGTTCAGAGATAAGATCACGAACTTCAAAATTATCAGGGGCAATCGCTAAAATTTTTTTGCAGCAATCAATTACTATATCATTTTCTTTTAGAAATTGGTGAACACGTAATTTTAGAGATAACGACTCAACGTCATCAGGTTTAATTTCTAATACACGGTCAATATAATGAAGTGTCTTTTTTTCATCATTTAACATGTAGAACATGCTTCCCATGATGAATAAAAAGTCAGGATCTTGAGAGAATTTTGCTTCTAGTTCATTGCCAAATTCTATAGCTTTCTCATATTCACCTTGGGTGATAAACTTGCGAAGTTTGCGTTTTGGATAATTAAATAGACCGCTCATTTTGTATCATACACTATCTATCAGAACATTATGATATTCTCATAACGCCATTTGAAATTAACCATTGAATGCCACTAACAAAGGTATTATCATCAATTTGTCCTGCAGCCCACCACTCTGCATTGCCCTTTATCCAATCAGGAATTGCGTTAGAGCCAGAACCACTTCCTTGAGAAGTTTCAGGAATTATCATTATTCCTTGATTAATTAGATATTGAATGCCACTAACAAACGATGCATCGTCAATTTGTCCTGCAGCCCACCATTCTGCATTATTTTTTACCCATTGAGGTATTTCTGTAATTGATGCAGTTGGAGGTGCAGAAAATGATGTGTCGCCACTTTTGATAACTTCAACATCAATGGTCATTAATCCAGAAGTTGAATGATCACCACCAAGAATATGTTCAGGACCTGTACCATACACAATAATTGCATACTTGTATTTACCTGGAGGTTGATCTGCCAAAACAAATCTATGTGTTTGGCCAGACGCAGTGTATAATTCAGCCCTTCCTTCATCAGAAGAAATTGTCTTGATTGGAGGTTTTGATGTATCTCCAAATATTGCAATATCATAATGTACTTGGTCTACATATTCAACAGGATTTACCATTCGTTTGAAATCAATAAACATTTCAATATCACATCCTTGTTTCACAATTTTTGGACCATAAGCGCCTTTTACAATCATTGAAAATGTATTAGTTGATTCATTGAATTGAGTTTTTTCATAGTTATCAGGACAGCCTGCAGCAGCTTGCTTTGCAGCAGTAGTTTCAACATCAACAAAAGGATTAGAAGTTACATTTTCTTTATAATCTAATAATTCAAAATCATACTCAACAGGCGGTATACCTGAAGAAACATGCATGAATGTTTCAGCTTTGATAGGAAATGGAAATTCATCTACAATCCAAACTTTACTTTGTATTCCACCAGTTTTCCAAGTCACTAGAACTGACTCAAATTCTCCAGCACCAACTCTTATTGTTTCTAGTGCAGTAGGAAGGATTTGTTGGCCACCGATATTTGCAATCTTTCCCCACGAAGCTGCTCTGAAGTCTTTTGGACCTTTTCCAGTCAAATCGCCAATTTCTTTTGTTGCAAATGCAGAAAGCCAAGCTATAGAAGACTTGTAAGCACCTCTATATGGAGAGATTTCTTCAGAACCGCCAGTAGGTTCTGGAGCAACTTGGCCTACATCCATTATTCCTTTAACTATTTTATTTCCATCATAAACTAAAACTTGTATTCTGAATTTATCTTCAGTACCAACTCGAACTTCTTCTTGCACCCACATTGCCATGTCAAAATCTGAACAATCTAGATAATCAACATGACACACGTTGTAGGCAAAATAGTCACCAACTTTGAGACCTTCACCAACATACCAAGACCCATCAATGTTTACACCACCTGCTTGAAGTCCGCCTGAATTAACTTGAGCAGATGAATTTTGAACAGCAAGTGGAACTAGTAATAATAATAATGAAAATGCAATAATGATCGGTAGTTTCACAAAATTCAGACCACAATGAGCATATTTAATGTTTCATAGATTCATCAATAAGAAAAAAGGAAAAAAGAAAAAAATTGTTATTTTTTCTAGAGTTGTGATACTGCTTCTTTACATACATCAGAATTACATTTACAGTCATTACTGCAGATGCAAGATCCTTGCATTTCACAATCACATTGATATTCTGAGTCACCAGTATCGGCTTCACAGCCACATGCTTGATCTGTCATACGATTATGTGACAAAACTTGGTTTTAAAAGTTATCTTATTGTTTAGTTATAATTTGTGACCAAGTGTTAATAATGCATTTGTAATATCATCCAAAGAATCGATGGAGGCTGACAATTCAGTTATAGTATTTGTGAGATCAAAGGCTGTTTTTAAAACATGGATTTTATCTGGATTTTTGTTTAGTGAATCTTTAATTTTATAAAAATTATTTCTGTTTTGATAATTCAGATACAGATAACAATCAGATAACAGAGAATTCTTAATTAAATAATTTGCCTTTTTTTCAATAATAGTGGAATTTTGATTCTTTTCAATCATTTCAGAAAACCCACAAGTTGATTTTAGCATTCTTGACAGTAAAGAGGGAGTTGCTCTTTCAACTCCCGTTTCTGAGATAATTTTATCGGCAAATTGATTTGTATTTTTTTGTTTAAGATTTCGTAGCAAGGATAACGCATGAACAGGGTTTGGGAGAACTTGATTTTGAAACAATATTGAGTCAATCAGAAAAAGTATTGCACATTTTATCCAACATGATGCAAATGGATCATCTTTTCCTAGAGCAGTTTTTGCTTTTGAGAGTGCTAATTGGGATTCAATTAGAGCATTTTTAGTAGACGTTAAAAATAATGAATTTTTCTTTTCTTGGATTTTTGATATGAGCATTTTTAGTTCCCATTGTTCATCATGAATAATTTGGAGATTCCCATAATGAATTAGAGTCTCCGAGTTATTTTCAGAAAGATTTCCATGTGAGATTTTGAGAAATTTAGATTCATAATTCATGATTTCGTCAGGAATATTTTTCCCATCAAAGATGATCAAGTTGTATATTTCACAATCACTATCAAAGTTGTCTGAATTGTATCCTCCCAAAGCAATTGGAAAATTGTAAGGGCCGATGATTTTTAGAATTTCATCCGGATTCATAATATTTTTCCCATTATCAAGTAATTATTTTCACTGCACAAAACTTTTTTGAGAATATGGTTTAATTTTGAATTTTTTTTGGATGTTAATATTTGTCGGATTCGTTTAATTATGACAAATTTCGAGTCTAAACAGCTCCTATAGTGTAGTCCGGCCAAGCATATTGCCCTCTCAAGGCAGTGACTCGGGTTCAAATCCCGATGGGAGCATCATTATAACAAAATTTTAATTTTTAGTATGTATTAACAATATCATGGAACTTAGAAAATTAAAATTAAAAGAACAATACAGAACAGATGAAGATGATATAATTTCAGAGTTTTTGATTCCTTGTCTGAATAATTGTATTGAATATGACAGGGCAGTGGAATTTGTGACATTAAGAGGTCTAACAACACTATCACTTGGATTTCATAATTCAACACCAAATGCAAGAATGCGATTAATCTCAGGGCATCAATTTGGAATTAAAGATTTGAATATGATGAAAAAATTATTTTCAAAAAATGGCAATGGATGGAAGAATTTCAATCCAGGGTTGATCAAAGATGTAAAACTTGAACAAATTAGAAGATTGGTTAATGATGGAAATCTTCTGTTAAAGATTGGCATTCCTAGTTCAGAGGACATTGATGGCACATTTTCAGAGAAAATGGGGATTTTCAGAGATGCAAATGGGGATTCAGTTGTTTTTTCAGGTACATCAAGCGTGATGTTTGCAAGAAAAAATACAAATTTTGAAACCATTGATGTATTCACGTCATGGAATGATAAGACAAGAGTAGATACAAAGATTAGAGATTTTGAGAGATTATGGCTTAATGAGACATCATCAGTCAAGATTTACGATTTCGAATATGCTGAAAGAAATAATTTGTTAAAATATTCTTCAGGATGGGCAGTAAATCCTAATTAAAATCAAAGTCCTTCATTTTGAATTCAGGTTTGTTTTCTAAGAAATTCATTTTGTTTATTTTATAATAGATTATTTCTCCACGTCTTTCAATTACGGCAATGATAGGTTCTTTACCCATTTTTGTTATTTCGCCAATATTTTTGTAGAGTTTGCCAATTTTTTGTTGAGTGCCTTCATTGAATGCAAAGATGAGAAATTTAGCATCTTTTAATCCATAACTTCCACGTTCATAAACTCGGAAATCGGAACCAAATCCAAAACCATCTTTTACGACATAGCCTTTAGTTCGTAAATCTCTATAGAGTAAAAATCGTGTTAGGATATCATCATTTTTTTGGATGTATTTTTGGATCAATTGATCAAAAACTATAGTTTTGTTTACTTTTTTTAATTCAAGTTTATTGTTATACAAAAGGTATAATGTCTCAAATGAGTCTAAGACTAGAGCATCTTTTTCAGATTCTCCAAACCCTCGTTCTGTGAGAACATTCTGCATTTTTGGATTAATAACAATTATTTTTTCATTTATCAGTTTAGCTGAGATCTTTGTTTCAAAGTCAAAAGACATACCTCGTTTAGAAGTAATACAATATAATAATTCTACATAATTGACTAGAAATAATACAAAATCAAGGCTTCTTATGCTAATCGTTAAAATAGGGTTGTTAAAGTTTCAATCGTATGCATGGTGGATGTTATAGAAAAGGAAATGGGCAGCCTTATGCCAATACAAGACATATCAAAGGCAAACCTCAGATCAAAATTGCAAAATTCAACAGTGGAAATAAGAAAAGACAATTCGAATATTGTGTGCAATTACTCATTAATGAAAAAGTCCAGATTAGACATATGGCTATTGAATCTACCAGACTTGCTGCAAACAAGACTTTGGAGAAGACAACTGGAGAAACCGGATATTCATCACGTCTAAGAATTTACCCACATATTAGACTTAGAGAGAATAAACTAATTGCAGCAGCAGGTGCCGATAGACTTTCAGAAGGTATGAGACGTGCATTTGGAAAAGCAAATAGTCTTGCAGCACGAGTCAAACAAGGTCAAGTCATAATGGAAATGAATGTAGATAAAGAACATGTGGAAGCAGCAAGTAGTGCATTACGTAAAGCATGTGTAAAATTACCAGGTACTCCTACAATCAAAGTATTTGAGATTAAAAATTAATTTTATTCCAGTTTATTTTTCACAAATTCAAGAAATTCTTTAAATTCACTATCGGTAGGACTGCGTTTAAGAATTCTTCGGCATTGGTAATAAAATGAATTAAACAAGCGACCAACCATTATTCCTGAAGAAAATGAATTTGAATCAAGATTTGAAAATTTGGCTTTAATTTCATCAATTTGTTTATTCGTCCCTTTAATTTCATTAATTTTTTTTTCAAGTATTTTTATGATTTCTTCATCCATGCTTTGATAAGATAGAAGATGAATTAAAAAATTGATATTGAAACATTACGCTTTAATATGCAACTTTTTTTTAAACGTTTGAGCAGTCATAGTATAGTTTGGTTATTATTCTAGCTTGCCAAGTTAGTGACCCGGGTTCAAATCCCGGTGACTGCATGTTTGGTTTTTTAAGATAGCATTAAATTAGTTTCATTATGTTTTTTTTTCATGGGTGAATTTACAGAATTTGCAGAAGCACTGTTAGATCAAATTGCCGTAGAAATTAACGAAGAAGAGGAAATTGCAAAGTTATCAGAAAAAATTAGTGAAGATTCAGAGTTTCCTAATCAATTCACAGAATTGGAATCATTTTCTAAGGACATATTTACAGATATTTCCAAGAGAATTGAAGACTTTACAGGTTATACAGTAAAACCAGACCTGAGGATTGAATTTCCAGAATTAAAAGAATTCAAATTATTAAAAGGTAGGAAGGTGTTTGCAACTAAACAATCAAGGGGGTTTGTTGATGAATTATTTGCAGCCGTTTCAGATTTAGATATTAATGGAATTGCAGAGTTAATTGAAAGAGATACTGAAAAGTTTTTAGTATATTCTACATATGCAAAGTCTTACATTTCAAAAATTTCAACTACATACGGAGATTATTTAGATTCTTGTGTATATCTTAACAAGTTTATTCTATCAAATTACCCAAAGATAATTCTGTATAAACAAGGACAGCCATATGACTCACGTAAGGAACAAGTAGAATCAGGTTACAAGGGTGCACTCAAGATGACAATGGTTGAAGAAATAGTGCATTCTACACAAGATAATTTACAGAATGAAAACAGAAATGCAGCCACAAATGTTAATTCGATTAATGAAGAATTGGCCAAAATAATTCTTAATTTAGAAGATAATGCTGCAAACAGTCTCTATGATTATTTACAACTGCAAACAGTTCCAGATAACTTTCCAATTGCAAAGAGGGCAAATCTGTTTTTTATGTTAAATCCAGATAATTTTGTAGTCAATGTGTTAGGACCAGATGTAATGACCTATTCGCATGTTGAAATTGACCCTAAGATTTCAGAGATTGTTCCCGAACTACCAGAAATTTACCAGAGATGGCTATTACCAATTCAGACACATCATGCTGCATTTTCTACAATGGAAGGTATGGCAGAATTTGCAGTACAGAATATTCTACAAGATGATGATGATTTTCAGAATTATTTAACAACATTCATGGGCACAGATTTTTCATCATATAAGGTTAGAAAAAATATGGGAAAGGAACTAACAGAAAAAGTTTATGAAAAGTTTGGCAAAAATGCTTTCAGATTCTTGATTGAAAAACCACCAGGTACAAGAGAATTGAAAGAACCAGAAAGGTATCTAAAAAGGGATTTATCTACCGGTTCAAAACACATGTAATGAATGAGAGAGACATCTCACTTGTTTCAGAATGGCGTTCTTTTGTTAATAATGTAGATTATAATTTAATTGAGAAATGTCTAAAACTAGCACAGATTCTAGAATATCCAGATCTAGACATATCAGTGGAAATAGAGAAGATCAAAGAATTAGGAGTGAATTTCAGAAATAGGATTACAGAATCAAAAAATCCCACATATGTAATTTCACTACTCAATGAATTTTTATTTGATGTTGAAGAGTTTCAAGGAGACTTGGATGATTACTATAATCCAAAAAATAATTTTCTCAATTACGTCTTGGAAAAAAGATCAGGAATACCAATCACCCTATCTATATTATACACAGAGATTGCAAAATATGCAGGATTAGACCTTAAGATAGTAGGCTTTCCAAGTCACGTCATTGCCAAATACAAAGAAGAGATGATTGTAGACCCTTTTAACAGAGGTCGATTGTTAGAATTAGAAGATCTGCAAGAAATTTTGTATCAAAATTATGGAGATTCCGTAGAATTCGAAGCTGAGTATTTGGATGAGATTTCTAATGAGAAAATAATTATTCGAATGTTAAGAAATTTAAAAAATTCATACATAGATTCGTTTGCGTATAAGATGGCAATGAGATGTAATCAAATGATTTTAGGAATGATGCCAGATTCGCCGGATGAGATTAGAGATTTTGGAATTTTAGAGGAGAAATTACAAAATTATGAAAATGCAATTAAATTTCTCAACAAATACTTGGAAATGGAACCTAATGCAGAAGATGTAGATTTTGTTTTAGAGTTAATAAGAGAAATGAGAGATAAGATTAGTCAATAATTGATGAAACATCATGACCTTTTTTGATCATTTTTACTTCATGTCTTGCTAGTTCATTCCTAAAGGCATTCTTAATTACATCAATTTCATTTCTTAAAGTTGCAATTTCATCTTCAAGTTTTTCAATTCTATCGTAAACTGTTCCTTCGCCTTCCTTTGAAGGTTGACCTTTTGAGCTCATATTTTCATATTAGAAAAAATCTTTAAAAAGGTATGGGTAATGTTCAGCCTAGCTATAAATCAAATTCTTGATTACATGCAGGACATTTAGCTCTTTCTTCGCCAACAGTTCCAATAATGAAGATTCGACCAATTGTTTGACATAATGGACACATGCCAGTTGTGACATTTTTTGGACCTGTTTTAACTATTTTTTGGCTTTTTCGACGTCCCATTTTGTTTCTAAATATTATCACGATTAAGTCAATATTAAAGCTGGCGCGGGGAGAGGGACTTGAACCCCCGAGTTCTTGCGAACATGGGATTAGCAATCCCACGCCATACCGGGCTAGGCGATCCCCGCTCAAACTGATTGAATTTCGTTGGTTAATTAGTATAACTTGAAGAAACAAGGACAAATACTGGGATTGTAATTTTGATTATGTGGGAAAACATTCAAAATCAAAGTCCAAGGATGATGAAAAAAATAATGATTCAGAATTAAATCGGGAGAAATTACAATCAAATGATTCTATTGTAATACCCATTTTTGCAATTGGGTTTACAGTAATTTTACTTAGTCTAGTTTCAGTAATTTTTCCTGGATTAATTATATTTATAATTGGCGATCATGAATTTCTGGAACCAAGTGAGATTGGAGCGATGGGGCTACCATTCATCATTACCAATATTATTATTTTTTCATTAATCATATTACATCTTAAACATATTTTACCAGATTCATTTGTAAGATATTGCAAAAGAATTCTTTCATTTGATCTATCAAGAAGGAATTCATTAGTTTTTTTGATAATAATATTAATAATTTATATCGCTACCAGTGCTAATGAGTTATCAATTAATGAATTTCATCAATATGGAGATTTTCAGATAGTTGAAAGAGCCATAGAAATATGGCCAGATCAAGAATCAGAAAATGACTATGTCACAGAACAATTGAGTCGACATGTAAGAATGGCATTATTAGTTACTTCAGAAGAGATTTTTGATAATATCAAAATTTTGCCATATTTTGCAAGTATTCTACTTCTTGCAACAACATATTTCTTAACAGTTAAGTTTTGTAAGAAGAATTTTACTGGATTGATAGCAGTAATTTTAGTTCTACAAAGTTCAACATTCTACACTTATGATACAATTGCAGTTTATGAGAATTTTTGGGTGCTATTTTATGTTTTGTCAATTTATTTAATTCTTCAAAAACCAAGAATATCTTCAGTATTTTATGTACTATCAATTTTTTCAAAAGCAATTACAGTTCTTATGTTGCCTGTTTCAATACTGGTTACATTATTATCAGATATTCCGAAACAAAAAAAAATATTTGTAATAGTTACTCACGTAATTGTATTAATAATTACTATGATTATTTTCCAGTTTTCAAATACCATTTATGGAAATGTGATCGATATTAATACATCAGAGTTTGTGACAGGATTTTCAACTTTAGCATTTAATTTAAGATTTGATATTTTTTTGTTATTATTTTTATTACCCGTATCAATGGGATTATTCCTTAAAGCAAGAAATGGTTGCAAAAGTTCTATTTCATTGATGATACTTATGTGTGGTACAATTCTAGTCACGCCCATATTAGAAATGATTACAAATTTTTATTTTGTGTATCCTTACAGATATGTTCCACTGGTGATATTTTTTGCAATATCTGCATCAAGTCTTTTATCTAAAAAATAGAGATTTAGAAATAAAAAATTTTCCAATATGCGGTCACCATATCTCCAGGTTGAACTGCACATCCATTTGTGGCAGCAAAAAAGTAAGGTGTTAGATAACCAGTTTCATTATCTTTGATGATGTGTTTTACGTTAGAAAGAAAACTGTCTCCTTGACCTACCCTCCAAGAATCTTTAATTAAGACATAATTTATCAGATGACTATTTTGTTCAATAGATTTATGATTTGGATGTGTATCTAGATATTCACGAGTTTTAGAAGAATCAAAATAATTAGTCACAGTAGATTCAACAATACAGATTAGATTTTGAGAATTATCTCTAATTTGATATTGTAGCGAGACATCGTATGGAGAATTGGTAGAAGGTATGAATTCATTAGTATATTCATCAGAATAAGACATTAAAGGTACAAAGAGTAACATGGAAGTAATAATTATCGTTACAAGAGAATATTGAATTGATATTAGTTTAATCATCTTCAAATCTAGCATAATTTTTTGTAATATCTTGTAAAGGAGTTCGTTTTCCAC
>CAZEES010000009.1:0-40701 GCA_964511265.1 uncultured Candidatus Nitrosopelagicus sp.
AGGCTGAGCTACATTGGCACTATTTTCATTGATAATATGGCTGGTTTAAAATGTTAAGATAGTCATAATTTAATAACTTCTAGAAGATGGTTTGATTGTTGAAATTAAAATATGTCCAACCAAAGAAACTAAAAATTCTCATAGCTGTTTTCACCGTGGTTGGCATCTGGGGAATTGTGTTTGGATTGTGGATGGGAACCTTCAAGGCATCAATGAATTATTTCATGATTGTTGTTCTAGGAGTTGTTAATCTCTTTCTTGGCGCATTTATGACATATCTTTACTTGACACAGGTAAAGAAAGTTGATCCACGAAAGGATTCAAAGTATAAACGACGCAAATAAAACACAAACCACCATTATGTTTGTGGCAAAGTGCATTGCGTAGGAGTGTTTTACACCTTTCTTATCATAAATGTATTTGAAAACAAATCCAATTGGTATCAACACTAGTGCCATGTGTATTTTTATGCCCATTCCGATATGGATTAGCGCCCATAACAAGACCATCTTTTTTGATTTTCTAAAGTAGACTTCCTCAAAGTAATTGATGTGTAAAAACATGTAAAGCAACAATGGCACAAACGGAATTATTCCCAACATTCCTTGTTCTGCAAATGGTCCAAATGCAATGTTGTATCCAAGCCAACTCCAATTTAGTATTGGTATTTGATCAACATACTCAAATACAAACAACACGTACACAGTTAAAATTCCGAAAGCAATTGGCGCATATTTCATAGAACCAATTCCAACTTTTAGATCTCTGATGCGTTTTTTTGTATCTTTAATTAGCAACAGACTCGCACCGACTGTCATAACATAGTATCCAATTAGAAAATAATCTGAATTAAGAAATGAAGTATCCAATGAACTAAAAGAACATACTTGATAAATAACCTATTCTAACACTAATCATGACTCTTGAGAAAGGTGATGTTGCAGAAGACTTTGAATTGTTAGGAAATGATGGAACCCCTGTCACACTTAGTTCGTTTAAAGGCTCGAAAAATGTGGTTCTGTGTTTCTATCCAAAAAACCATCTCTTTGCATGTCCATCAAAAAAAGTCTTTGAGATGGCAAAAAGTGTCATCTCTGTTTACCAAGACATTATCTCCACAAATACTGTTCTATTTGCTATCTCTGTTGATTCTGTTGAATCTCAGGCTGAATTTGTTAAAGAATACGAAATTCCATATGTACACCTAAGTGATCCTAAAAAAACTGCATGCAAGAAATATGCCGGAACAAACATTGCGGGTCTTGCAAAACGCAGTACGTTTGTTATTGGCATGGATGGTGTCATACAAGATGTTATGCGTGAAATTAATGTCACATCTCACGGGCAAGAAATCCTTGATTCGTTAAATAAAATCAAAGTATAAATTCTTCAAAAAAATCATCCGTGCAATGCTTGATTTAGTTGCTAAGAAATTATTTCTAACTAGAGGGATAGGTGTTCATGAGGACAAGCTCACAAGTTTTGAATATGCTTTACGTGATGCAGGAATCTCTGGAACAAACATAGTTCTAATCTCTAGTATTTTCCCCCCAAAGGCAAAACTAATCCCTCGAAAGGAAGGATTGAAGAAGATTAAACCTGGCCAAATTCTATTTACAATTTATTCTAGAAATCAAACAAACGAGCCACGCAGATTGATCTCTGCATCTGTTGGGTTGGCACAACCAAAAGATCGTAGTAGATATGGATATCTGTCTGAACATGATGCATTTGGTAAAACTGAAAAACAAGCAGGTGATTATGCAGAAGATATTGCAGCACAAATGCTTGCGTCTTCTCTTGGCATTCCATTTGATATTGACAAGAGCTGGGATGAGAAGAGACAACAGTGGACTATCTCTGGAAAAATTTACAAAACTCAAAACATTACAATGACTGCAAAAGGTGACAAGTCTGGAAAATGGACCACCGTATTTTCGGCAGCATGCTTACTTCTCTAGCGTTTAGGCTTGTATCCTTTTAGATAAAATATTGCAGCCCCAATACCTGCGGCAATTATAATTCCTAATATTGCATATTGTGTTTCATCGCCATCGACCTCTTCACTTTCAATTATTGGTACTTCTTCTACCTCACTTTCAATCTCTTCTACAGAATAAAGTGTCATCTCACTTTGCATATCCCACGGAGCAGTTTCCACTAATAATTCATCTGCTGAAACGGTCTTGCTTTGTCCAAACAAAAACTTTAGGTCAATCATATCTCCTGCAGGTGAACTCAAAAACCACCCTTTTTTCATTATATTTTCAATAGTTGTTACATCGGTAATTGCATGAGTTGATATTGCATTAATCTTCGTTACCTCGCTTGGAACTATGACTAATTGTATTATTGAATTAAGAGGAACGTTTCTGTTATCAAAATAATCTGTTCGTGAAATCTCACCTACTCCAAAACCTTCTAGCGTATTTATCACTGCAATATCCTTGCTCTTTTCTTTAATCTCTTTTGTAATCTTAAACATGTAGAGATTAGAGTCCTCATTTGGAATCATCGTTACTGAAATTATCGAATCATTGTCCGTGGATAATTTTTTTGCAATGTCATAAAACCCTCCTCCATCTCTAATTTCTTTTGGAATTAACACTCCTGCCATATCTGTAAACAAAAAGTCCGTTGCTCTCTTGTCCGTCACATAAGTTGCTGATACAGCGCCCTTGCCTGATACAACTCCAGATGTCTCTAACAGTGTATTTGCATTATCTGATGTATGAATATACACAGAATGAAATTCTGCATCTGTACGGAAAACTTGATTCAAGTCATCAATTAGTGCGCCTCCCATCTCTCTTGCTGACTCTTGAACCATTCTGATTCCGCCGTCTCCTTTGAGAGTTTCATAATCAAAATTAATCATTATACATTGTTGTTCTGTTGTAACGCCAATCACACATTCTCCCGCATTTGTAAAAATCACTGCTCTGATCTTTTCATTAGCGTTAATCCTCTCAGTTAATTCTCCAGGGATTCTTATCTCGTCATTACTTGTGGTCTCAAATCCTATGGATATGATGACTGACTCTGAAAGTTTTTGATCATAAATTATTGATGCACTTTCCTGAAACGTCGCCTTTTCAAATTGCTGAGCGCTGGCAAAAGGCATGATTAGTATTGATGAAAACAGTATTCCTAACAGCAATACTGACTTTATCATGCTCAATGAAACTTGTGTTATTTTATTTAGTTTACTGATTATTCTATAACGTTTAAATCACTAGTGTAATTCTGCTTAAATGACATCGAATTCAAACCGTTGGGGAACACGCTGGCAGTCCGATGGCTCGGGCTGCCAGCCCCACATTTAATTATCTATAATTTTGCTAGATCGTCTACTTGCTTTTTTATATAGTCAAATCCACTCTGCCAGAATTTTGCCTTGGATATGTCAAGCCCGTGCTCTTTGAGAAGTTTTTCAGGCTTTTGTGATCCTCCTGCAGACAGAATGTCCGTATATGTGGAGACAAAACTATCTCCTTCATTTTTCCAAGTTTGGAATAGTGAAACTGCAAGTAAGTTTCCAAATGAATATGAATAGCAGTAAAATGGTGAGTGATAAAAATGCGGAATGCAACTCCATTCTATTCCAAAGTCATCTGATATGTTAATCGAATTTCCAAACTGCTCCTTTAGATTATCTCTGTAAATATTGGAAATCTCGTCTACTGTAATCGAGTTTGCAATTTGATTGTGAGCCTCAATCTCAAATAACGTGAAAAATGATTGTCTTCCAATTGTCGCATAAAAGTCATCAATCTTGTCTGACAGCATTGTAGATTTCTCTGCATCTGAAATCTGACTTGAAATGTTGTCATACAGTAATAACTCTGAGTATGTAGATGCAGTTTCGGCAAGAGGCAGAGGTGCATCTGATATTAGAATTGATTTTTCAGATGCCGCAACACTATGTACAGCATGTCCAATTTCATGTGCTAACGTGAACACATCTCTTGATTTTCCTGTATAGTTGATTAGAACAAACGGTGTGATGTACGGAAGTGGTGTGCTACAAAATGCGCCATCTCTTTTTCCATGTCTTAGTGAATAATCAATATGATTCTCATTAAAAACGCGTGAAGCATATTCTGCAATCTTTGGACTAAATCTGTTAAGTGAATCTAAAACTAGTTTCGTTCCATGATCAAAGGTGTAATTTTTTTCCCGGTCGCTCTTCTTTGATGGGGCATACAAGTCATATCTCCTAAGTTTCTTTACTCCAACTCGTTTTGCCTTTTGTTGGAAATATTTTTGAAACACCGGTGCATTCTTCTTGCACACTTGTAACATGACATCAATCGTTTTGTCATCGACATCGTTTGAGATGTTTTGAACTGATATTGGATTTGTAAATCCTCTCATACCAATTCCTTCATTTCTCCAGTTTAGTACGATATTCTGATAAATCTGGCCAATAACTCCCTTGTTTTCATAATATTTTGTCAGGAGTGACTTGTAAGCTGCCTCTCTAATTTTTGGGCTCTTATTTCTGACAAGCGTTGTAAGTTGCTCTCTTCCCATCGTCTTTTTCTTACCATTTACATTTACTGTATATGTAAACGCGTTAGTTATCTTGTCATAAATTTTTACTAGTGCAGAAATTCCTGTAACATCTAATGTATTGATTATCTTCTCTTCAGGTTCGGTCAGTGCATATCTTGCAACGAGTCTTTTGTATCTTAGATAGTCTGCCAATTCTCCTGCATCTTTGATCAGTCTTTTGGCATTCTTCTCATCTACCTGCTTTTTCCACCACAAGTCAAAAAACAGCATTTTGTTCTCGATAGTTGAACCAAACTGGGAAATTCTAGTTAGTAATGCAGTCGCCTCATCTGATTGTGTATCCTCTGAAAATTTTAGTCCTGCATATCCTCCAATTTTGCTTGATCTCTCTGTGATATCTTCAATCTCGTGGAGCAGTTTTAGAAATCTCTTGGATGAGATATTTGGTTTTAATTGAGATTTGTTCTTTGCAAATTTTTGAGATTGTTTTTGTATTTCATTGATCTTTCTATCAAATAATTGCCTTGTAGGATTCTTGACTAGGTCGTCTAAATCCCATCGACCTTTTTCATATTTCTGCACGATTACTTTCAAAGTGGTCTGTTTCTATATCTTTTGAAAATGTATTCAACGTCTAAATAATGCGCATTAGAAAATCATCTTGGATCCGTCGTCTAGCCTGGTTTGGATGCTGCACTCACACTGCAGAGGTCAGGGGTTCAAGTCCCCTCGGATCCACTATTCTTCTGAATTATTCTGATGATGTAAATTTACCATAATGAATGACATTTCTTTTAGAAATTCATATTCTCCATTTGACCAGGAATACTTGTTAGCATCTTCCCAAAAATTTTGCCCATCTCTTGACTTGGATTCCTCAGTTTGCATAGTATACTTTGAGATTTGATCTATAATATGGAAATTGCCTCTTTTGATAGACAAAAATGCTCAAAAAAATTGATCCATATATGAGAAAAAATTGAATTTTGACTACGTTTTGGTTAGCTAACTCTACAAGGAATCACATTTACCGACATATGTCATATCTAAACCATGAAAGCACGATTTGATGGAAAATGCAAAAGTTGTGGTGATGATATCCGCAAAGGCAAGGAAATAGCTAGAAATGCAGATGATGTTTGGGTTCACAAGCACTGTGTTGAAGAGTTAGTGGATTTACCTTAAAATCATATATCTGCCGTTTTTTTATTTTTATCATGTCTATCAACCCTGTAGACCTCTTACTGTGGACGTTTAGACGAAATGAAAATGATGTTGTAAAGCTGTATGATGCGCTATCTCCTATAATGGAAATCTCTACTGGGGGTGACATGCTGAACTTTGGATTTTGGAATGATTCTACACCTCATCCAGTTGATGCACAAAAACAACTTTGTAAGATGGTTGGTGAAATGGCTGAAATCTCTTCAGCACGAGTGATTGCTGATGTTGGAAGTGGCATCTTAGGTCCTGCAAAAATTTGGAATCTAGAATATCCTTCACTACAAATCTCTTCAGTTAATGTTAATTTCTCTCAACTATCATCTGTCAATTCTGACAATATCTCGAAACTAAACTCTACTGCAAGGATGCTTCCTTTTGCAGATTCATCCTTGGATCGTGTAATTGCACTCGAGTCTGCACAACATTTCAAACCCATTGGTGACTTTTTCTCCGAGTCAAACCGAGTCTTAAAAGACGATGGAATTCTTGCACTTGCAATTCCGACAGCAACCGATAATTCTAGTTTGTCAAATCTTGGAATACTGAAATTTACTTGGTCATCGGAACACTACTCGCAAAAACACCTGACTGAAGAAATTTCCAAAAACGGTTTTGAAATTACACAGTCCCGTGAGATTGGAAAAAATGTCTATCCTCCTTTGGCTGAGTACTATCTTAGCAATAGAAATGAATTACGTAAAAAAATTCTCACCAAATATTCATCATATGTTGAAAAAATTCTTTTTGAATCTATGAAAAAGATGCAGTCTTCATCTGAAAAAGGCCTGATTGGTTATATGATGTTAAAATGCAAAAAATTAAACAGTTAGCACTAGATTACTGCTAGTGCTTAACTATTAAATATAATGCTCAACCAATTAGTTCATGGGCGCATCATGCAGAGGAATATGTACACAGAAAAAAGTAATGAGAATTCCCAACTCTCAAAAATATTCACTTGGACTAAAACGTTGTAGTTGGTGCGAAGTATGGCTTAACACTAAAGCAATTCGTTGTCCTTGCTGTAAAATGATCTTAAGAACAAAATCTAGAAACAAGAAACGGGATATAGTTGAAAAATCAACCATCCTAATTGCTAGTATTGCAAGTGTTTTACTATTGACTACAATGGTCCCAAGTGTAGATGCTGCAAATGTCCCAGATTGGGTAAAAAATAACGCGGGATGGTGGGCAGCAGGACAAATTGATGATACCGCATTTGTATCTGGCGTTCAATACATGATTGAACAAGGAATTATTACTGTTCCATCTACAACTAAAAGTTCCTCTACATCTGATGCCATTCCGGACTGGGTAAAGAATAACGCGGGATGGTGGGCAGATGGAACAATCTCTGAAAATGATTTTGTAAATGGGCTTCAATATTTGATAAAGATGGGGGTTATGAAAGTCAGTGCAAATACTGTGAGCGATGACGGTATGACCTCTTCTCAATATCAATCTAAATCAGAAGCATCAGCCACAAAATCCTCTGGTAATGCTAATCTTGATGAAATGCTAGCCTCATGTGAAGGTGGCGAAAACAAAAGAGAAATCCGTGATTGTCAAAAAGCAATCAAAGAAGAATACAAAATGAAGACATACATGAACGATGGTGAAAAATACCAACTTGGTAGTGCAGCATACTATTATGTCTCAAATTATCAATGGGATGAAAAAGAATTCAATAACATTGCATATACCGCAACCGGACAAGCACTTCTGAACTTACAAATGTTGGTTCAAAACACTGGTGATTCCAATGTAACTTTAATGTGTACTAGCCCTTCAATTTGTAATTATACGATATGGGATGGCGGTCACAAATGGGTAAACTCTGGGTCTGACTTTACCTCGGGCAATGTCGTACTAAACCCAGGTCAGGCCAGATTTGTCAACATCTTATGGGGTCCTGCAATTGGATATGGCAGTTATGAAAACTTCGAGTATGATGCAAACAAAGACTACTTCCTACGTATAGCCGAACCTTTTGGTAAGCTTGATCTGCCTTTGAACCTTATAGTTGCTCCGTGATACAAATATCGATAATAATCAATATTATCTAGGAAAAACTTTAGAGATTGGTGGATAACAAATTCCAAAAAATGTTGGAGCAAGCAGCTGATCTTGCCGAAGAGCAGGAATACGAAGAAGCACTCCTTCTTTACGACAAGATTTTAACATCAGATCCAAAAAATATTCCTGCGCTTTTGGATAAGGGCGCCACCATGCAAAGAATGGGAAAAAACTCTCAGTCTTTTCAGCTTTATGAGATTGTTTTAAACGAGGATCCAAAAAACTTGGACGCACTAATTGGAAAAGGAACCTTATTTCACGCAAAATCCAAATTTTCTGATGCCATCAAATGTTATGACTCTGCTCTAAAAATCAAGCCTCGTTTTGCAATGGCACTTGCATACAAGGGAATGTCCTTGGGAGAGATGGGCGAGATTGACAGTGCCCTATCATGCTTCAAAAAGGCACTTGTCATAGACAAAGACTTTGACTTGGCAAATATGGGAAAACAAAAGGCGCTTGAGATGCTAAAATCACAAAAATCTAAAAAATAGAGACATCTCCGGGAGCCGGTCCTCTCTTCCCCTGTTCTTCGTGGTATTCAAAAAAATCCTTGTGCTTCTCTTTTTGGTGGTCACGAAGACTTTGATAGTCATCAAATGTGTCATGACACAAAAAACACTTTGGCTTGTCTTCGTCAACTAACGGTAATACCATGCTAGAACTTGGGTTCTATTGTTTTATATTTTGTTCAATTATCCAACGAATTGTGCTAGAAGAACTGGTTGGAAATTCAACTGCAATTGAACATGCCATTAGCGGTGAAGAATTAACATTTGACGACGGCATGGAAATACTAAACGATGATAACCTTCATGTCATTGGGGCAGCAGCTGACATTGTAAGAAAAAAGCTTGTAGGTGATACGGTCTCTTTCGCTGCATCTTATTACATGAATTACACAAATCTGTGTGCTGCAAGCTGTCAGATGTGTGCATTTTACCGCAAAGGTGGAGAAGATGATGCTTATACACTTACTCCTGATCAAATAGAAAAACGAGTTGCAGCAGCAAAAGATCTTGGCGCAACTGAAGTGCATATAGTCGGCGGATTTCATCCTGACTTGCAATTGGACTATTACGAACAGATGATGACTGAAATAAAGAAAAAACATCCTGAAATGACCATCAAGGCATTTACTGCCGCAGAAATTTTCTTTCTCTCAAAACTAACAAAAAATTCTGTAACTGAAATTTTATCTAGATTAAAAGATGCGGGACTTGATTCAATGCCTGGTGGAGGCGCTGAACTATTTCATCCTGACATACGTTCAAAAATTATCCGAGGCAAATGTACTGGACAAGAATGGCTTGATACAATTGAGACTGCACATAACCTTGGAATCAGAAGCAATGTTACAATGCTTTATGGTCACATAGAAAAACCAGAACACGTCGTTGATCATCTAATAAAGATTCGTGAATTACAAAAAAAGACTGGTGGTTTTATCACCATGATTCCACTAAAATTTAGTCTCGATAACACTGAACTTGAAAAAGAGCATCAGGTTACACACGAGTCTTCTTCAATTTATGACTTGAAAATTATCGCATTGTCAAGACTGATGCTTGCACAAACACTCAACAACATTTCTGTTTACTGGGTTGCTTACGGAACAAAACTTGCTCAGGTTGCATTATCTCATGGGGGAAATGATTTGGTAGGCACTGCATTCTCTGAGGAAATATATCGTGCTGCAGGCAAGCCAACAAACTCATCTCTCTTTGAACTTGCAAATCTAGTAAAAGAGATTGGCCGTACACCTATTCAGAGAAATACATTCTTTGAGAAACTTCAAACCTTTACTTAGTCGCAGGCTTTCTCTCTGTCTTTTTTGCACCGCCTTTTCTTTTTCTACGTGCTCCAAAACTAATCAACACTAAAAGAAATCCAATTCCAACTAAGATGCCTGAGAGTGTTGTAAAATCTTCATTTTCTCTTTCCTGAATTAAAAACTCTGCAATCTCCTCATCAGTCATTCCCTCTCTACCAATTGGTGTCATGTCTGTTAGTAGTGCGGAGAATCCTATTCCTACCGCAATCATTGCCAATCCTCCGGCTAAAATTTTCTTATCTACTAGCATTACATAATTTATGAAATCTAGATTTAATTAACAATTCGGCAATCTCCTCATATGGTTCAACTTCCAAACTTTACAAGCAAGGCTTTCTTGGCTCCGATGGCTGGGGTCAGTGATCCTGCATTAAGAATAATGTGCAAAAAAATGGGTGCAGGACTTGTTGTAACTGAACTTACCAGTGTAAACGCAATAGTTGCAAAACATGAGCAGCTTGAATCCCAATCAAAAAGCATAACTGAATTTATAGAATTCTCTGAAAAAGAACGCCCTTTATCTGTACAACTGTTTGGCTCTGACATCATTGCTCTAGAAAAGGCAGCAAAGATTGTAGAGCCCCACTTTGACATGATTGATTACAACATGGGTTGTCCAGCTCCGCACATTACAAAACAGATGGCTGGCGGTGCTTTACTGCAAAACTCTGATCTTACCAGAGAAATATTCCGCACACTTGTGAACACAGTCAAAAAACCAATATCGCTAAAGATGCGAATGGGCGTAACTGAAGAAAACAAATCTCTATTCTTAGATATTGCAAAAATTGCAGAGCGAGAAGGAGTCCAAATGATTACCTTACATCCTAGAACAGTTTCACAGGGATACTCTGGACACTCTGATTGGGATATGATTAAAAAATTAAAACAAAACTCTACCGTGCCAATTGTTGGAAATGGAGACATTACCTCTCCTGAACTTGCAAAAAAGGTTCTTGATTATACCGGATGTGACTATATCATGATAGGGCGAGGCGCAATGGGAAATCCATTCATCTTTGAGCAGATTAATGACTATCTGGAATGTGGTGCATACAAGCAATATACTCTTACAGACAGGCTAGAGGCATTTGTCACGTATCTTGAACTTACATCAAAGTACAACATACGATTTGCAAACATAAAACAACAGGCAATTCGATTTACAAAAGGAACCGTCGGCGGTGCACAATTAAGAAACAGACTGAGCACTGCAAAAAATATTGAAGAACTAAAAGAATTACTTGTTCAAAAAGTGACCGTCTAATCACTTGTACAAATCAAATTCTGGACTTCGCTGTTGACTTTTTACCTCTGACATTACTGCTTTTACAACTTCATTGTGGTTGTAAGTCAAATGTCTGAGGAATTTTGCTGAAACATCCGCTCTTGTCTCATCATCAGCAAAGAGCATCTCTTCAGATGACAATTCAGTCATCATCTCTTTGCATTCTACACAAGGATCAAAGTCTAAGTAAAGCTTCATGGATAATTGTTTCTTCCCGATAATAAATACTAGATCCTGCTTTAATAGGCTCAGAACTAGAATTCTTCGTCATCGATGAAAAGTCCAGAGTAATCAAATGTTGAATCATTATTTTGGTTTGTTTTCATGTATAGAGTAAGGACATTTTGAATATAAGCAGCACGAACAATTTATCCATGGTTCATTTTCTGAAAAAATACTTGGTAAACATACAAAATCCTACTTGGTTTTTCATTGGAATTATTCTGTTAATCTTAGGTTCATTTGTCGCCATTTTTGATTATCCCCAGATTCAATATTTTGAAAATATGGACTCGGAGATGTATGCAACTTTAGAATCCAAACAAAAGGAAATTCACAATCGATTAATAATTGAATTTTCAATTGGAATTGTAATTCTTTTAGCAGGTGGAGCGTTATTTGTTGTATCTTTCTTTAGAAATTCTAAGAAATGATCAAAGTGGTTTTGAAATCTTCAATTCAAAGTCAGGAACAAGTCCCTTTTCTTTTGCCATCTCAAACATCAATCTAACCGCCTTTTCTCCTGACTCGCCCATGTCTACAGTCACTTCGTTGACATACATGAGGACAAATTTCTCAATCAACTCTCTTGATTTGCCTCTACTATACTTCATGGCATAGTCGAGTGCATCTTCTATGTTATCTCTTGCAAATTTTATCGAATCTTGTAAATACAAATCAAATTTATGAATTAATTCCTCACCTAATTTTTCACTCATTACATTGACTCCTAATGGTACTGGCAGTCCTCCTGACTCTTTATGCCACCACTCACCCACATCTAGAATCTTCTGTACTCCCTCCTGTTCAAATGATAACTGCGTCTCATGAATTACTAGGCCAACGTCCACCTTGCCACTTCTAACTGCCTCTGGAATATCACTGAAATTCATCGCTACGTAATCAAACTTTCCAATCATTAACTGTAGTAGTAGAAATGCAGATGTCATCTCCCCTGGAATTGCAATTTTTGATTTTCTTATCTCATCTATTGTCATTGGCTTTGTTGCTGTAACAATTGGGCCATACCCGATTCCAAAACTTCCGCCGCTTCTCAGCATTACGTAATTTGGAATATGTGCACAAGCATGAACTGAAACTGCAGTCACATCCAATTCCGGGTTTTTTGCCTTTTTATTCAAATTTTCAATGTCTTCTATAACATGTGTAACAGAAAACTCATCAGATCTTACCTTATCTGTAAACATTGCATAAAACATGAATGCATCATCCGAATCTGGTGTATGTCCTACAGAAATATCCATAATTCTGAACCTCTACACTGGTAATAATAACCAAAGTTTTCGGCATATATGATTAAATAAAATGTAGTTATACAATCAATCATGATATGTTCCAGCTGTGAAAACCACAAACACTTTGAGTGCATTGATTGCCAAAATAATCATACAACCGAGCTTTGCAATTGTGATTGTCATCTAACCGAACACGAGCACGTCGATTAACATATTAGTTCTAAAAACAATTTTTTTCCATGGAAGACGATCCTCATTCAGATGAAGAAATTTTAGAAATTTTAAAGATGAAAAAAGTTGCCGTAGTGGGAATGTCAAAAAACCCCGATAAAGCTGCGCACTATGTGCCTAAATATTTACATGAAAATGGATATGACGTGACCCCGGTGAATCCAAATTCTGAGACAATCCTGAAAAAACAATGCTACAATTTGATCACTGATGTGCCAGATGAGATTGATATTGTGGATATCTTCAGGCCATCAGATAAAGTGATGCCAATTATCAAAGAAGCGATAAAGAAAAAACCCAAAGTTATCTGGCTTCAGGAAGGAATCCACGACGAAGAAGCAGAAAAATTGGCACGTGATGCAGGAATTGAAGTTGTCTTTAACAGATGCATGTTAGCAGAACATAGACGGTTGGTATGATGTCTGACAACTCATTTCAATCCTTTTACGAGGAGCTAAAACTTTTGGTAGAAAAATTTGAAAAAAAACAGACACAGATTAAAGTAGAATCTGATCTTGATTATGACTCTGTGAAAATCTTTGGAGAAAAGATGGATTCTGTTACACGCGCAAAACTTGGAATTGATGATGCAGCAGAGCTTGCATATACAACTGCAGAACATCATCCATACTGGGGCGTTTTATACAACTGCACTGAGATCACAAAGACAATCCTTGAAAAATGGCACGATGAATTAACTCCTGAACAATTAGACGAGATTAAATGGAATCTAAAAGAGATTCAAAATGCAATTTCAAACATAGAAAATAAAATCAAAAAATAATCAGATAAATACAATCAAATGGAAACTCACTCATGACAATAAAAATTGGAATTATAGGAAAAACAAACACCGGTAAGACCACATTCTTTAATTCTGCCACATTGTCCTCAACTGAAATCTCTACATACCCATTTACTACAAAAAAACCACAAACTGGCACTGCTCAGGCAATAACTCTGTGTGTTCATATGGAGTTTAATGTACAAGACAACCCAAACAATTCAAAATGTGTTGATGGCTGGCGTTACATTCCGATAGAACTGATTGATCTGCCTGGACTAATCAAAGATGCATGGAAAGGAAAGGGATTGGGAAATCAATTCCTCTCAATTGCTGCACAATCTGATGCGCTGTTACACGTCGTTGATTGTTCTGGAAGCATTGATGCAACCGGACAAATTTCGGAACCTGGTTCTGGTGATCCTGTATCTGACTTTGCAGATATAGAAGAAGAATTGGTAATGTGGTACCAAAAAATTCTTGAAGGAAATAGGGACAAAATTTCTAAAAACATTCGTGATGGCGACGACCCTGTAGATGCAATTACTGAACTCTACCGTGGAATTGGAGTAAAAAAGAATCATGTTGTACAGGCTCTAAAAACTACTGAATTGGAAGATACCGCATTTGATGATTTTGGCATGGGACAGACAAAAGAATTTGCAAAGATTTTACGTAAAATTTCCAAGCCAACTTTGATAGTTGCAAACAAGATTGACGTCCAAGGCGCTGACAAAAACTTCAATCGTCTTCGTGAAAGGTACAACGAAGTCATTACTGTTCCTGCAAGTGCAGATAGTGAGTTGACATTGAGACGTGCCGAACAACAAGATTTGATAAAATATTCGCCAGGTTCGGAACAATTTGAAATTGTACAACCTGAAAAATTAAACGACAAGCAGACAAACGCACTAAATTTCATCAAGCAGGATATAATGGGTGAATATATGCGAACAGGAGTTCAATTTGCAATCAATGTCACAGTCTTCAAATTGCTAAAAATGAACGCGGTTTATCCTGTGGCTGATGAAAATAAACTGTCTGACAAAAAAGGAAACATACTGCCTGATTTAATATTGCTCAAAAATGGTGCTACAGTTAAAGACTTGGCAAATGAGATTCACACCGGATTGTCAAAGGGACTGCTTCATGCAAAGGACTTGAGGTACAATCTTAGATTGCCAACTCATTACCAATTGAGAGATAGAGATGTTATCTCATTGGTTAGTGCAACAAAGAAATCCTCTGGATAAATTAATGATGTAAAAATGGAGTCTGTAAATTTCGTAATCTTAGGTGACCAGTCAATTGCAACTGACTTTGGAAAAAAAGGAACGTCTACTGATTTAACGCTATTTGACAGAAAAGAAGCTGAAAAAATTTACACATTCGTCACGCCAAACGGATTTCCAGAAAAAATTCAACCACTATTCCAAGCAATAGCCCTAGCAGAATATGTAATATTTCATGTAAACGTCCTAGACAAATTCACAGGAGAACAAATTCTTGCATTAGATGCACTAGGAAAAAAAGAAGGAATCTTATCTCATTCGTACGATGTAGATGAGTCTAGATTAAATTTGATGATAAAGGGAACTGTAATCGAAGGCTACAAAAAAGTTGAACAAGATAAAATCAAAGAAGAACTGGCAAATTTTGCTACAATAAAAAAAAATGGGGATACCAGTATTGTAATTGATCATACCTTTGATGTCAAAGGTGTGGGAACAGTAGCATTGGGCAAGGTATTATCTGGAAAGATTACTCAATACGATAAGATTTTGCATTATCCGTCAGAGACTGAGGCAATGATAAAATCAATTCAGATGCATGATGACGATGTTAAAGAATCTGTCTCTCCTGCAAGAGTTGGTCTTTCTCTGAAAAACATAAAACACGACGAGATTGCACGCGGTGACATCTTTTCCAATGATTCTGCAATAAAAATTACCACTGAAATTACTATAGACTTTGTACAAAACCAATTTTTCAAGGGAACCATCTCGGAAAATCAAATGTGTCTTGTGAATATTGGACTTCAGATCAAGGCTGCAAAATTTGCATCAGTCTCGCCTTTAAAACTAAAATTTGAGAAACCCGTTGCAGTAATGCCTGGCGATGTCTGTGTTCTGTTAAAACCCGAGTCTAACTCTGTTCGTATAATGGGGAGTGGCACACCTCAATGACTGAACCTTTACGTGCATGCCCAATCTGTCCTGAGTGCGGTTCTAAAAAATTTGTAAGAGTAAAAGACACTACTGCTCGAGTCCAATGCAGAAATTGTAAAAAAATTATCTCTATCTGATGAATTATTTCATTAGATTATATTTGCCCATTTTTAATTAATTTTATGGCAAAGACATGGAAAGACGAAGACATCAGTCTTGATCCTATCAAAGACCAAACCATTGCAGTAATTGGATATGGTATCCAAGGAGATGCACAGGCAAACAACATGAAAGATTCTGGTCTAAAGGTAATTGTTGGTCTAAGAGAAGGTAGTCCAACTTGGAACAAAGCAAAAGATGATGGTCATGAGGTAATGTCAGTAGCCGATGCCACAAAACAGGCAGACATTGTTCACATTTTACTTCCTGATATGGTTCAAGCCAAAGTGTACAAAGAAGAGATTGGTCCAAACCTTTCAGAAGGAAACGCATTATCATTTTCACATGCAGCAGCAATTTACTGGAAATGGATTGATGCCCCAGAAAACGTTGATCTAATTATGGTTGCACCAAAAGGTCCTGGCTCTAAAGTAAGAGAGACATATTTGCAAAACTTTGGAACTCCATCAATTGTTGCAGTAGAACAAGACAAGACAGGTAACGCATGGGATAGAACATTAGGAATTGCAAAAGCAATTGGAAGTGCACGTGCTGGACTAATCCAAACAACATTCAAAGAAGAAGTTGAAACTGATTGGTTTGGAGAACAAGCAGACTTGTGTGGAGGCTCTGCATCAATGGTAGTTAATGCATTTGAAACACTAGTAGAAGCGGGCTATCAACCAGAGATTGCATACTTTGAGGTATTACACGAATTAAAATTAATTGTAGACATGATTCAAAGATACGGAATTAATGGAATGTGGAGACGTGTTTCAGAGACTGCAAGATATGGTGGACTAACAAGAGGTCCAATGGTAATGACTTCTGATACTAAAGATAGAATGAAAAAAGTTCTAGAAATGATCCAAGATGGAACCTTCAACAAAGAATGGATTGACAATTATCAAAATGAAGGAAAGGCGGCATTTGATAAATACATGAAAGAATTGGACAATCATCAAATCGAAACTGTAGGAAAACAGATGAGAAAGATGATGTGGCCTGACTCTACTGAATAAAATTATAATTTTCTTAGTTTAGAAACGCCTTTTGTTATATGATCTATTATAATATCTAGTGATGTTCCTGGACCAAAGTTTCCTGAAACTCCAGATTTTTCTAATGCCTTTTTATCTTCTTCAGGGATGACGCCGCCACCAACCACTAACACATCGTTGATCTTTTTCTTTTTCAATTCTTTTACAACTCTTGGAAACAAAGTTCCGTGAGCGCCATTAAGTAAACTTAGGGCAACAGCATCTGCATCCTCATCTTCTACGATTTGTGCAATTCTATCTGGCGTTGCAAATAATCCTGAATAGATTACCTCCATTCCCGCATCTCTAAATGCCCTACAAAGTACTAGTGCGCCTCTGTCATGGCCATCTAGACCTAATTTTGCAACCAGAATTTTGACGCGTCGTGATTGTGCCTTTTGTTTCATGGTTTAATTCTCAAAATTTGGCTTTAAAATCTTTCTTTACATCTAAGATTTTTAATCAAGCAAATCAGAGAATTTTGTATGGCACTACTTGCAGATTTAAAAAAAGCAAAGCGAGGTGCAATTGCCAAAGCCATCTCCATAATGGAAAATGACCCAAAAGAGGCACGTCAATTAGTAAAAAAAATCTACAAAACCTCTGGTAAGGCAATCGTAATAGGGATTACAGGTCCTGCAGGTGCCGGAAAGTCCTCGCTAATCAACAAATTATCGATGGAGATGAAAAAATTAAAGACAAAACCGGCTGTCTTGGCAGTTGATCCAACCAGCCATGTCACTGGTGGTGCTATCTTAGGTGACCGTGTTAGAATGTCTGAATCCACTGATAGTGGAACATACATACGAAGTATTGCATCGCGTGGCGCAACAGGTGCCATAGCACATTCCGTACGGAACAGCTTACGTATACTAGAATATGCTGGATTCAATCCAATCATAATAGAAAGTGTTGGAGCAGGTCAGACTGAAATTGATATATCAAAGATTGCTGACATCACGGTTGTTACATTTAATCCTCATACTGGAGACAGTATCCAAACCATCAAGGCAGGAATTACAGAAATTGGTGATATCTATTTGGTAAACAAGAGTGACTTGGATGGTGCAACTCAGCTATTCCAAGCATTGCAGGACTTTATTGGAACCGC
Organism: uncultured Candidatus Nitrosopelagicus sp.; assembly: GCA_964511265.1. Lineage (GTDB taxonomy): Archaea > Thermoproteota > Nitrososphaeria > Nitrososphaerales > Nitrosopumilaceae > Nitrosopelagicus. The sequence goes on from CAZEES010000009.1 coordinate 17,909, forward strand.
TGAAGAGGAGACTGTAATTATCAAGACATCTGTAAAGAAAAACAAGGGAATCAAGGAATTGGCTACAAAACTAAAAGTATTGATGAAACAAAAGGCAAAGGACAAAAAAAGTTCAGAGAAAATTCGCTTGGAATTGGAACTGGAAGATATTATTTTAAATAACGTCAGGCAAGAAATTTCAACAATGATTGATAAAAGCAAATCATTTTCCTCATATCTAAAAAAAGTTCAAGATAAAAAGATGGACCCATTTGAGGCAGCAGACAAGCTGACAAAAAATTTCATAAAGTGATCACACATGGTAACAAAAAAGAAAGCAAAACCCGCACCAAAGCAATACGTAACCGACTCTAGCATTCCGATTAAACCATTTTATCAAAAGTCTACAAAAAAGAGACCGAAAGAAGAACCAGGCAAGTTCCCATTTACGCGAGGCATTCATCAGGGAATGTATCGTGATAGATTCTGGACAATGCGTCAGTACGCTGGATTTGGTGATGCTGCACAAAGTAACAAAAGATACAAGTTCATGCTGGAAAAAGGTCAGACCGGAATCTCAATGGCATTTGACTTGCCAACGCAGATTGGTCATGATCCTGATGCGCCCCAAGCAGAAGGAGAAGTTGGAAAGGTCGGCGTATCGATATCGTCACTAAAAGACATGCAGACCGTATTCGATGGAATTGAACTGGGCAAGGTCTCAACATCAATGACAATTAACGCAACAGCATCCACCTTGCTAGCATATTATATCGCAGTAGGACAATCACAGGGATTTTCCAGTAAGCAGTTACGAGGAACAACACAAAACGATATCCTCAAAGAATACATTGCAAGGAACACGTACATCTATCCACCAGAACCATCGATGCGTATTATTGGTGATATGATCGGATACTGTGCAACCGAAGTTCCACAATGGTATCCTGTCTCCATCTCTGGATATCATATACGAGAGGCAGGCTCTACTGCAGTGCAAGAAATTGCATTTACCATAGCAAACGCCATTCAATATATTGAGACATGCATAGAACAGGGATTGAAAATTGATGAGTTTGCACCACGGTTGTCATTCTTCTTCTGTTGCACCATTGAGTTCTTTGAAGAGATTGCAAAGTTTAGAGTTGCAAGAAAAATTTATGCAAAAATTCTAAAAGAAAGATTTCATGCAAAAAATGAAAAATCATTACAATTAAAATTTCACACTCAAACAAGCGGTGAATCCCTTACCGCACAGCAACCCGACAACAACATAGTACGTGTTGCAATGCAGACTATGGCTGCTGTTCTGGGTGGAACGCAATCACTTCATACCAATTCAAGAGATGAGGCATTGGCACTACCAACTGAAGAGTCTGCAAAGATTGCACTAAGAACACAACAAATTGTTGCATCTGAATCTGGAATAACAAAAACAGTAGATCCGATGGCGGGCTCCCACTATCTAGAAGAACTATGTGATGAGATTGAAGAACAGACATGGGCATATCTCAAAAAGATTGACAAGATGGGTGGCTCACTCAAAGCAATTGAAAAGGGATTCTTCCAGGGTGAGATTAGACAAAATGCATATCGCATCAAAAAGGAGGTAGACGATACATCCCGAGTTCTAGTTGGTGTCAACAAATTTGTAGATGAGGTTGAGGCAAAGCAAAAGCTTCTCAGAATTGACGATTCATTAGGCGCAAAACAAGAAAAGGCAATCAAGGCATTGCGCAAGTCTAGAGACAACAAAAAGACCGCTAGTGCACTATCAAAATTACAGGCAGCAGCAGATACGGACAAAAATCTAATGCCATTCATCTTAAATTCAGTCAAGACATATGCTACAACTGGAGAAATCAGCAACACACTACGAGAGGTATTTGGTGAGTACCGACCAAAGGAGATATTCTAGATGAAAATTGATCATATAGCAATTGCAGTAAATGACGTGGAGGCATCTGCTAAAATTTACCAGCAAGCACTTGGCATCGATGAGATTGAATTTGAAACAGTTGAATCTGAAGGTGTTAAGGTCGCAATCATCCCAATGGAAAATGGCAGAATTGAATTAATGCAGCCAACCCGAGATGATAGTCCAATCAAAAAGTTTCTTGATAAAAAAGGACAGGGGTTACATCACATGGCATTGGAAACTGACAATATCGAAGGCGAGGTAGAACGAATGGAAGGATGTGGGGTTCAATTTTTGGGTCAAGTCCGTCCAGGCTCAGCTGGAACCAAAGTTACATTCATTCATCCAAAATCACTAGAAGGCGTCTTGGCAGAATTATGTTCTCATCCAAAATAAAAAAACAGGAAGCGATATGGAAAATGGATAATTTTGATGCAATTAAAACAAGACGTGCAATTAAGAAATTTGATAACACCTACAAAATGAGTCCTGAATTGTTAAATTGGTCATTTTCTTACAATTAATATGAATGACAAACAGGTTATGGGGGTAGTAATTGTATTGTTCAGTGTAATTGGCCTATTTCTTGGTGTATCTGGCTTTTTTGATTAGCATAAATTGTTAAATCTATCAAATTAACAAAATATTCACTTGAATCCATATTTCGTTGCATTATTTGTCATGGTAATTGCAATTGTACCTAGTGTTGCCTTTGCTGAAACTGTTATGGATAAGGATGTATTTGCTCCTGGTTCACAGTTTGACTCTAAACCGCTAGATGAGGCTCAGCAAGAAGATCAGGATTTAGCTGACATTTGGACATATTCCATAATTATTGTAATTGGTATAATTATTGCAAGAATTGTATTTCAGGTAGTAAAGAAAAGAATGTCAAGATCTACCTAGTTTGTTAAAACAATCTGCACACAAGTCATCTCGAGTAGTCATTCCACGTGGTAATTTGAAATTGAATTTTCTTACAGCTGAGACTGAAAATTTTTGCATCAATCCTTTAAGCTCTTTTTTACATTTGTAGCAAAGATGTTTTCCTTCCAAAAGAAATCTTAAATTTAATCTGCTTAGAGTTGGTAAATCCGTCACACCAAAAAATACCATCATATTTACCATGAATGGATTCTCTATGATTATTTGATCAAGTTGGTCTCTTTCACCTGCTATTGCCAAATCAAGCATTTCTCTCCATTTTACCCGTAATATCTCTAAATATTCTTGAATTTTTATCTCCCCTTTGTCTGTTAACTCAATGAGTAATTTTTTCTGTCCTAATAGACCTGTACTTGATGTTGATCTTATCATCTCACTGTTATCTAAAATATCTAAAATTTTTACCAGTTCATCCTTTTTCAAATGCACTCCATTTTTTATGCCTCCAAATGTTGTGAGACCTTTTTTGATTGCACCCATCACTTTCAAATCGGTTGTATCTAATTCCACAAACAAATAAAATTCTACTATCTTAAAAATGTCGACTCTCTGTCACTTTTTCAAATTTTTATGCATCTGAAACTGTTTATATATAAACTCTAATTGGATTCTGTTCTTTTCACATGACAATTCTTATCAAAAATTAATTCAAATCAACAAGTCTAAGTATCTCTATTTCTCACATTCCACATGGACCATTTTGATTCTAGTATAATTGAACCAATTGAAATGCGTATGGTAAAACCATCTCCATTTGAAGTTAGACATAAAATTGACAAAAAATCTCCCGAGTTTCGTTCTCTTGTAAAAAGTATTACAGAACATGGTTTGTTACAACCAATCTTGGTTCGACCTATTTCTCATGGATTTGAGATTGTTGCTGGATACCGGAGATTTGAGGCATGTCGTTCTTTACGCTGGCGTCACATACAATCCAAAATTCGAGAGTTATCTGACAAGCAGACATATGAGATTCAACTAACTGAAAACATCCAAAGACAATCTCTCAGTCCTCTGGAAGAGGCCGAGGCATTCAAAATATACGTTGATGATTTTGGTTGGGGTGGTGTTTCTGAACTTGCAAATAAAATTGAAAAAAGTGAAGAATATGTCTCCCACAGAATTCAGTTACTAAAACTTCCATCAGATACAAAAAAGCAATTGATGCAAAACACTATCTCTGTCAGTCAAAGTCTGGAACTTTTGGGGGTTCCTTCTGATGAACAAGCTGAGATGACTAAAAGAATTACCGATGAAAATCTCACTATACGACAGATTCGCTCGATCAAAAAATCAAAATCACCAAAAAAGGATCCCTTAGAGACTAAAAAAGAACAGTCTTATAGAATTACCAAAAAGACCAAACTTGGTCTCAAAATGGCTCTATCCCGAATTGATTCTGTGGCAAACGAGGCTCATACTATATCTGACCCAAAAATTAGGCGTGAAGTAATCACATACATGATGGATTTGAGGTATAAGATACACGAGTTACTTGATCAGACAATTCATTTTGAAAGAATAACTCTAAAGAAAAATCTCAAACTTTGATCAAAGGAATGGTGGCATCCATTCTTTAAGGAACTCTCTGTGCTCTTTTCTTGTATATGATAGGGCATGTAATGAGACCTCTTTTGTTGGAACAAAGTCGTAGATCTGATATGTCTGAATTATGTCTCCAAACAGATTTCTAAATATGTCTGTCTCTTCATCTGCAATGTCCACAGATGGAAATGCTCTGATTGTAATCCAGTCCAGTCCGCCTTTTGTACTTCCAGAAAAGACTACAAATGGTGCATCTTTAAGATATTTTTCCAAACTCTCTGTCCTCTTTTTTAACGATTGAGAAACTTTGAATGTAAGTAGCGTAGTTCTGATAATTCTCTGTGGAATTTTCTTTGGGTTTATGGTGATGGAGTATCCGGTGATCACTCCTTCCTCTGTTAATTTTGAAATTCTTGATTCAATCTCTTCTCGTGAAATGTTATGACCAAAGCCTCTGAGAAAATCCCAAATCTCTGCAGAATCTTGTCTGGAATCCTTTGACAATGTGGAAAGAATTAGCTCATCAATCTCATCTGTCATAAATGCTAATACGCTATTAGAATATGTAAAAGTTTCAATAATTCTCGTGCCTGATTGGCACTATTTGTTTAAATAATGATTGTGAGATTTCTAGTGATTGTCTTACATTCTGGATGAAAGTGTGGGCTATCTTGTTCTGATTGGCGTTGGCATGCTGATGGCAGCCGTCGTGTTGATTCTAGTAAAAGCAGAAACAAAATGGCTTGGAACCAAAAAAACATTTGAGTGGTTCTCAACTGCAGGACGAACTGTTAAGACGGGTCTAATTATTACCTCGGTTGTTTCTGCGTGGACTTGGGCTGCAACTTTACTACAGTCCTCAACAGTTGCATATCAGTATGGGGTTAGTGGTCCTTTTTGGTATGCTGCAGGCGCATCAATTCAAGTCGTACTCTTTGCTATTCTGGCAATTGAACTAAAACGAAAATCTCCAATGTCTCACACTTTCCCTGAAATGATTAATGCACGATTTGGCAAGTCATCTCATAAGGTATTTCTGAGTTTTGCATTTCTAACAAATATCATAGTTACAGCAATGCTTGTTTTAGGAGGTGCTGCTGTAGTTAACGCACTTACTGGAATTAACGTCTACATTGCAGCATTTTTGATCCCTATGGGAGTAATCGCGTACACCCTATTTGGAGGACTCAAGGCTACGTTTCTTGCTGAATATTTCAATACGGCATTCATCTTTGTGGTTGTTTTGATATTTGTCTCTGCCATCTACTTTACGCACGAAGACATTGGCGGAATCTCTGGCATGTTTGAAAAACTTTCAGATGCTGCTACAATGCATCCTGTTTCTGGAAATGCGTCTGGCTCATTTTTGACTCTGGCATCTATTGGTGCATTAATCTTCGGCATAATTAACATTGTAGGAAACTTTGGAACTGTCTTTGTGGACCAGTCATACTGGCAGCGGGCAATTGCGTCAAGACCTCGTTCTGTAGTTCCTGGATTTTTAGTTGGAGGTCTTGCATGGTTTGCAATTCCGTTTGGTCTTGCAACAACCCTTGGACTTGCAGCAGTTGCAGTAAATCTGGAATTGACTCCTCTTGAGATTAGTTCTGGATTGGTCGCACCGCTTGCAGCTGCACATCTTTTAGGCGATGTCGGCGCAATTCTAATGCTTACTGTTTTATTTACTGCCGTAACTGCCGCAGGCTCTGCACAACTAATCTCTGTATCATCTCTTGTCACTTATGATGTGTTTAGGGCATACATCAAGCCGTCATCTACTGGAAGGCAGTTGATGAAAATCTCTAGATTTTCCATCTTGGGATTTGGAATTGGAATGGGTGTATTGGCATCAATATTGTTCATGTCTGGTATTAGCTTGCAGTATGTATATCTGGCAATGGGTGTTTTAATTGGGTCCGCCGTCGCGCCAATCTCACTTGCCATTTTGTGGAAAGATACTAATCGTTATGCTGCCACATCTGCAGCCATAATTGGACTTGGATGTGGCATAACAGTCTGGTTTGGATATGCATTTGCCAATTCTGGTGAGATATCACTTGTATCCACCTCTGACATGTTTGCACTTTTGGCGGGAAATCTTGCAGCAATCTTGACCAGTCTGGCAATCACTGTTATTGGAAGTTTATTCCGACCTGAGAACTTTAACTTCTCAAAACTGAAATCAGAAATCTTTGTTGTGGATGAGAGAATACGAAAGAGACTTGAAAAAGAGACAAACGAAAAATCTCTGAAAAAGGCATCACGATTTAGTATGCAGTATGGTTTGACATTAACTTTGATTCTTGTAGTTGCATGGCCAATTCCGCTATTCTTCTCAAATTACATATTCGCTGAGCCGGTATTTCACGTGTGGATCTGGGTTGCCATATTGTGGGCTGTTGTTGCAGCATCTTTGGTCTGGATCTTGCCTGTAATTCAGTCTAGAGATGGTATTTTACATGTAATGAAAAACATCGCAAAATCTTCAAAACCACGTAAGACTGTCAAATATGGACATGATCTGACTGATAATGAAATTGCCCAAAAAATTCTTGTTGCAGTGGATGGCTCTGTCTCCTCAATGCGTGCCTTGAATTATGTTAATTATGTTATGAAGGAATCATCAAATATCAAGGTGTATCTTACCCACATCATCGAATGGTCTGACGATGAAGAATCGATGGATGAAGAAATGACAATAAAGATGGAACAAGATGGACGGAAAATGTTATTGGGAATTTCTCTTCCAAGCAAATTAAAAAATTATGAACGAATTGTCAAGCTCGGCGATCCTGCAAAGAAGATCTCCGATTTGGCATCATCTCTTAACGTTGACACAATTGTAATGGGAAGAAAAGGTCTCAGTGATTCGGACTCAAACCTGGGTCATGTGACCTCAAAAGTTTTGTCACTGACAACCAAGCCGATTATTCTTGTATAATTCTTAATGGTATATGAAAAACGTAAAACCACTTTCTATTAAATAAAAATCTAAATCTAATTTCCATTAAATAAGAAAAATCAAGTCGACGTCGACTTTTTTGTTAATAAAGAAACTCCGGAATTAGATAATTTTTCAAAGATCTCCACATCTTGGAATTGTTATATAAATAAAAAATGTTGAGATACTGTTGAAATTAAACTGGCAAATGATGGTACTGGCCTTTGTAGTAGGATCGGGTATGATCTTTGCCATGCCATATGCAGATGCAGCAGGTGCCATTGAAGGAGAATTCGTACTAGGGGAAGTTTTAGATGAATCCATCGGTTGGTTTATCGTTGTTGGTCTTGGAATGGTCTTTGCCGGAATCATATCTGCCGAGATTAAGATTGAAGAAAAATACCTGGGCAACATGCAAAGTTCTGAAGGATTCAATACTGCAGGAAGAATCATTAAAACTGGTCTAACTGCAGCAGCAATTGTCTCTGCATGGACATGGGCTGCGACACTACTTCAATCTTCTACGGTCGCATATCTTTATGGTGTAAGTGGTCCTTTCTGGTATGCTGCAGGCGCATCAATTCAGGTACTTTTATTCGGAATTCTAGCAATTGAACTAAAACGAAAGGCACCAAATGCACACACATTTTTGGAAATTATCAGAGCAAGATTTGGCGCTGGTACTCATAAAATTTTCTTAGGTTTCGCATTAACATGTAACATGATTGTAACTGGTATGCTTCTACTTGGAGGCGCAGCCGTAGTTAACGGACTTACCGGTATGGACATTTCTCTAGCCGCATTCTTAATCCCAGTCGGTGTCATGATTTACACTCTTGTAGGTGGTCTCAAGGCTACGTTTGTGGCGGATTACATGCACACGGTCATTATCTTTATAGTAATTCTAACATTTGTTGCGATGGTATTCTTCATCAGTCCAATCACGGGTGGTGTCGAAGGAATGTATAACAAACTGGTGGAGGCAGCTTCGCTTAATCCGGTGATAGCACCAACCTTCGCTGAAGGCGGAGCAGTTGAAGGTGATCCAAGCACATATGGTAACGCTATGGGTGCATACCTTACAATGGCTTCGGCAGGAGGCTTAATCTTTGGAGTTATCAATATTGTAGGAAACTTTGGAACTGTCTTTGTTGACCAGGCTTACTGGCAACGTGCAATTGCTGCACAACCAAGTTCCACTGTAAAGGGCTTCTTACTTGGAGGAATGTGCTGGTTCGCAATTCCATTTACATTAGCAACTACTATGGGGCTTACGGGGGTGGCGTTAGATGTCAACCTGACTCCAGAGCAGGTGCAGCTCGGACTTGTAGTTCCAGCAGCAGCATCAGTACTAATGGGTGAGATAGGTGCTATCATGGTGCTAGTCATGCTATTCATGGCTGTGACTTCGGCAGGATCTGCAGAACTAATTGCAGTATCTTCGTTGATTACTTATGATGTATACCGTACCTACAAGAATCCAAAGGCCACAGGCAAGCAGCTGTTAAAGGTGAGTCGTGGTGTCATAGTTGCGTTTGGACTTGGAATGGGTGCGCTTGCGGTCGTACTGTTAGGAATGGGATTAAGCTTAGGATTTGTATACTTAGCAATGGGCATATTGATTGGCTCGGCGGTCATACCTATCGCGTTAACGATTATTTGGAATAGAACCACCCGTGCGGGTGCGGTAGCTGGAGCCTTGATAGGTGTCTGTCTATCACTAACCACTTGGACAAGTGTTGCAGCATCTGAAGCAGACGGTGTCATAGATATAGCATCACTTGGCGGTGCATTCCCAATGCTTTACGGAAATGTAGTTGCAATATTATCATCTGGATTAATCTGTGTAGTCATCAGTTTGGCTCAGGGCAAGAAATACGATTGGAAAGAGTTGGACCAACACATGTCCCTTGTCACTGACGACATGGAACAACACGAAATCACTGCTACAGAAGAGATGAAGCGTGAACAAGATGAAGAACAACTAAAGAAAGCCTTCAAGTTCAGTGTTAGAGGCGGAGGCTTGCTCACTTTGATAGTTATCATATTCTGGCCAATGCCATTATACTTCTCAGGCTATGTGTTCGACTTTGGATTCTACGGACTTTGGGTAGGAATCGCAATCGCCTGGGTCAGCACTGCAGCAGCAATCATCATATTCATGCCGATTGTGGAAGCAAGACATGGCTTCGCTAAGGTCGCAAGCGGCAAGAAAGCAACGGGCTAATCCCCCAATCTTTTCCCCATTTTAGTCATGTATCCAATAAAAAATATCGTAAATTTACCTCCAAAATTCTTTTTAATGTTAGTAGTGACGCTTTAACATGACATCTTGTACCGGTTGTGGTCTAGTACTTGGAATGAAGAAGTACAAGTTTAACAAATTCTGGAGAATTCCTGGAAGTTTCTGTAAACCTTGTATGTTAAAAATTGGTCAAGATTGGGAAAAAAATGGCAAAGTTACATTACCCCAAAAACCATGTGACTTGTGTCAGACTGAATTTTATTTCCTACAAACTGCATGGCAAGGAAAAAAACAAAAGCACTTTTGCGATATTTGTCATAAAGTAGCTGCAAGTGGTGTATTGCCTGACAAAAGTCGTGGTGACATGAAGCAAAAACTTCCTATTCCGATGCTCATTATCGGTGCCTTGGGTGGATTGATGATGATTTTAGGAATGGTCTTTACATTAACTGGTACTTCATCTGGTGAGATGAGTATTGTCAATATTCTATTTGGTGCTTTTACAACAGCTGCTGGCTTTATGTTAGTCCGAAGAACGATTAACAATAGAAAGATGTTGTTAGGTAATATCTAGAATAAACTATACAAACGTCCTAAAGAAACACTTGTTGCAGGATCAACTGTTGCAATTTTTCCGTCAACTTTAACTTCATATGTTTCAGGATCAATCTCTATTTTTGGTGTTGCATCGTTATGAACCATGTCTTTTTTTCCAATCTCTCTACAATTTTTTACTGCAACTAGTTTCTTTTCGACATTTAGCTTTTCTTCCAAGCCATCGTCCAGTGCAAGCTGAGATGTGAATGTAACTGATGTTGACTGTTTAGCTTTTCCTAGTGCCCCAAACATTGGTCTATAGTAAACTGGCTCTGTAGTTGGTATGGATGCATTAGGATCTCCCATTAATGCATATGCAATGAATCCTCCCTTTATGATCAATTTTGGTTTAATTCCGAAAAACTGTGGCATCCATACAACAATATCTGCAATCTTTCCAGGTTCTAATGAACCAACATAATTTGATATACCGTGTGTAATTGCAGGATTAATTGTAATTTTTGAAATGTATCGTTTAATTCTAAAGTTGTCATTTTCTTCATTGTCTTCTGCTAATGGGCCTTTCATTTTTCTCATTTTGTCCGCCGTCTGCCAATTTCTTGTTGTAACTTCTCCAACTCTTCCCATTGCCTGGCTGTCTGAGGACATCATGCTGATAGCTCCCACATCATGTAAGATGTCTTCTGCTGCAATTGTCTCAGCTCTAATCCTAGATTCTGCAAATGAAATGTCTTCAGGAACCGATGGGTTGAGATGGTGACATACCATCATCATATCCAAATGCTCTTCGAGCGTATTTGTGGTGAATGGTCTTGTAGGGTTAGTCGATGACGGCAAAATATTTGGCTCTGATGCAATCTTCATAATGTCTGGTGCATGTCCCCCTCCTGCACCTTCTGTATGATATGTATGGATTACTCTTCCATTGATTGCAGCAATGGTATCATCAACATAGCCACATTCATTCAGTGTGTCTGTATGTATGGCAACTTGAGTATCTGTCTTATCTGCCACATTTAGTGCAGAATTTATTGTAGCTGGGGTGGTTCCCCAGTCTTCATGTAGTTTCAGACCGCAAGCTCCTGCTCTAACTTGCTCCATCAACGACTCCTCTCTGGAGTCATTACCCTTACACAAAAATCCAAAATTCATTGGAAACTCTTCTGCAGCTTGAATCATTTTGTGAATGTTAAATTCTCCTGGAGTACATGTTGTGGCATTTGTTCCATCAGCAGGTCCTGTACCTCCGCCAATCATTGTGGTAGTTCCATTACAAATTGCATCAATTGCCTGTTGAGGTGATATGAAGTGAATGTGGCTGTCTATGGTTCCCGGAGTGCAGATTGTATGTTCGCCTGAAATAATTTCTGTATTTGATGATACAACAATGTCCACGTCATCCATGACATCTGGATTTCCTGCATTACCGACACCAAGAATTTTTCCATCCTTAATTCCAATGTCTGCTTTAATTATGCCAAGTGTTGGATCAATTATCATGGCATTTGTAATTACTAAATCTGCAGAATCTTCCCGTAAAACTCCGCTTGCTTGTCCAAGCCCATCTCTTGCACTCTTTCCTCCGCCAAAGACTAGTTCGTCACCATACTTGATGAGATCTTTTTCAATCTCCATCACCAAGTCCATATCTGCTAATCTAACCCTGTCTCCTACGGTAGGGCCAAACAATTCCACGTATCTGTTACGTGGAATTTCCAGTGAACTTGATTCAGTTTCTATGTTTTCTAGAACATTTTTGAAACCTTTTTCATGAATGTTCTTTTTTGCATCTTCTCTTTTTGACTCTAAATCTCCACTTACCAGTCCACTAAAACCAAATATTGTCTTACTTCCTCCGAATTCGACAACCTCTACATGTTTTGATTCTCCCGGCTCAAATCGTATCGATGTTCCAGAAGAAATGTTTAGATGAAATCCAAGTGCTTTTTCTCTATCAAATTCTAATGCCTTATTCGCTTCGGCAAAATGTGTGTGAGACCCAACTTGTATTGGTCTATCCCCTGTGTTTGAAACATTCAGTTTGAATGTCTTTTTAGAATTGTTTGCAATGATATTTCCATCTGTAGGCATGTACTCTCCAATATGTGGTACTCTGGAACGCCATCTTGATATCATCTTACATCACACTATGGGGTCGTGAATGGTAACCAGCTTTGTTCCATCCTCAAATGTAGCTTCAACTTGAATTGTATGAATGATATCTATGACTCCTGGTAAAACATCCTCTTTTTTTAATACATTTTTTCCTGAACTCATCAATTCTGATACGGATTTGCCGTCTCTTGCTCCTTCTAAAATATGATCAGCGATTAACGCAACTGATTCTGGATGATTTAATTTTAAACCCCGGTCTTTTCTTCGTCTAGCCAGTTGGGCAGCAGTAAATATCTGTAGTTTATCAATCTCTCTTGGTGTTAAAAACATGAATAAATTTGCTTTTTGACATATTTAACAATTAGAAAAATCTCTAAAAATTTAACTTTAAGAAAAACCATTAATTTTCATGCTTGTAATCAATTCTATTTTAGGTAATGTCTATCATGAAAAAAACCTCTCAACAAAAATCCAAGATGCACAACAAAACAAAACGCTAAAACGACTATTTTTGAGTAGAGCCGAAATGGAAAAGTCTCGTCTACGTACTGTAACTGAAGATGGAACTGAGATTGGCTTATCTTTTGAACCTGGAACCGTTCTTCATAATGGGGATGTCTTAGAAATTAGTTCAAATTTGATTGTAATTCATCAATTACCTGAAAAAATAATTCGTGTTAGAATAATTGATCATGATTCCTCGCCAAATCTGCTTGTCCAACTTGGTCATATCATAGGAAATAGACATCGCCCGATATCAATTTCATCTGATGGTTCCATCTTGTTTCCAATTCATGATGAGAATGAAATAGAATTATTTGAAAAACTATTCTCTGAAATCCTTGACCATATTACATTGAATGTTGAAGATGAAATTTTTGTTCCAAACCAAGGCATGAATGTTCATGAACATTGATACATCCGAGCTGACATTAATGCAGCTCTCTGATTCATTTTTCCCCTCCGGTTTGTATACGATGTCCAATGGGCTTGAAACTCTCTTTGATGAAAAACGTGTTTGCTCTGAATCTGATGTTTACGACTTTCTTGAGATGATATTGGAACAGCAACTTGGCCCTGCAGATTCTGTTGCACTTTCCAATGCTTATGGTTGTGCAAAAAATGGTGATATTTCTGGGGTAGTTCAATGTGATGAAATACTAAATTCAATGAAGCTAATTGAAGAAACTCGGGCTGCATCTTGTAGGGCAGGCTCTCAAATGATAAAATGCATATCTGCAATTTCTTCAACTGACATTCTTAATGCATATTCTGAACAAATCTCTAAAAATAAGTCCCCGGGAATACATCCTGTTGTAGCAGGTGTGTGTAGTTTTGTACTTGGAGTGAAAAAAGAACAAGCAAGACAAATGATGATGTATGGATTTTCTGTAAGTGTTACAGGCGCTGCTTTGAGATTAGGATTAATTGATCATATACAAAGTCAAAAAATTCTCCATAAATTAAAACCTAAAATCCAGCAAACACTAGAAAAATTCAAAGATACTAAAATTAATGATTGTTGGCAGTTCTCTCCTGGTTATGATCTGGTACAAATGACACATGAAAAGAAATTTTCTAAAATGTTTATTACGTAAAGACAAATTTCTTGGTTATGACTAGAATTCTCCGTGTAGGTATTGGTGGTCCTGTAGGCTCTGGCAAAAGCATGCTGATTGAGCGAGTTGTCCCATTTCTTGCAAAAAAAAATTATCGTGTCTGCATAATCTCAAATGATGTAATCTCAAAGGAAGATGCCGACAGAATTCGAAAAAATCTAGCTACAGACCAGGGATTGCTGCCTGAAAACATGGTAATTGGTTTGGCCACTGGCGGCTGTCCTCATACTGCAGTAAGAGAAGATCCTTCAATTAACTTGGCAGTAATTGAAGAAATTGAAACAAAGTATACTGATTTAGATTTAATAATTATCGAAAGTGGTGGAGATAACGTCACTACCACATTTAGTCCTGCACTTGCAGATTATACAATATACATTGTAGATGTCTCTGGTGGAGACAAGTATCCACGAAAAGGAGGACTTGGAATTGAGACAAGTGATCTTTTGGTCATTAACAAAATTGATCTTGCACCTTCTGTAGATGCTGATTTGAGTATAATGGAACGTGATGCGAAAATTGTCAGAAAAAACAAGCCTTACGTCTTAGTAAATTGCAAAACTGATCAAGGAGTTGAACAAGTTGCACAACACATCATCCATGATGTTTTGTTTGACGAGCCACCAAAAAAGATGATTACTCAGGTGAAATCATGAGTTTAGAATTTTGTACTCCTTCTGACATCCCTGAAGAAATCTCTAGATACAAAGGAAATGTAGCACAAATGAATGTGGGCAAATCTGGAAAGATTGGCTATCTTCAATTAGAATTGCAAAATGATTCTGACCGACAAAAGACTATCATCACACGCAAGCGTACTCAGGTTCCGCTATATGTGCAAAAAGCACTTCATTATGATCTGGATTATCCTTCAATGGCTCATCTGTTTGTACTATCGCCTTCGGGAGGAATCTTGCAAGGGGATCGTTACAGGATGGATGTTGAGCTAAAAAACAATGCAATATCTCACATTACAACACAAGGTGCCACTCGAATTTACAAGATGGAATCTGACTTTGCAACTCACATGGTAACTCTAAGCCTAAAGAACAACTCGTACTTGGAATTTATTCCAGAGCAAATAATTCCGTATAATAATTCAAGATTTTATCAAAAGACCCATCTTGACATTGATGACACTTCTACAGTTGTCTACTCTGAGACAATTGTTCCAGGAAGGATTGCGATGGGTGAGATGTTTGATTTTGATGTTTGCTATCTAAAAATCGAGGGTACAATAAATGAAAAGATGCAATTTCGAGACTCATCACTCTTGATGCCAAAAACACAAAAGATTCAATCACTTGGAATATTTGATGATAAGACAATTCTAACCTCTGTATACGTATTGACGAAAAAACATGTAACCAAAATTAATGATTTGATTAATGAACTGCTTTCTCATCTGCAAGATATGTCTGGTGGCTCGAGTATTTTGCCAAATGATTCTGGAATATCAATTAGAATTTTAGGCAACTCTTCAGAAGATCAAAAAATTACAATCTATGAAATCTTAAAAATAATCCGAAAAGAAATTTTACCTGACTATCTTTAGATCATTCCATCATCTTCAGTGTATCTGATGCTGTAATTATTCCAAAAATCCTAGTACCTTTTCTTACAAGGATGCATTTTGAATATTTTATGAGTGGTGCAAGAGTACTTGCTGGCGTCTCAATGTCCACTACTGGTGGGGCAGGTTCCATTATGTCCTGAACTTTGATCTTCTTTGCAATCTCTATGTTTCCGTTTTCATAATGTCCAACAATTCCTGATTCAGAAATCACCCCTACTGGAGTACTACCATCAAATATTGGTATCTGGCTGATTGATTCTTGATGCATCTTTTTTATCGCATCATGTAACGTGTTTGTTGCTTTCAGCTTTACAATATTTTGGCTGCATAATTCTCCTGCATTATGAGTTGACGCTTCACTTTCCTTTGTAGCCAAAACCTCGAAAATTCTTTTAGCAGTCTGATAGCTTGGGGCACTTCTGCCAGACTCTATTTGATTAATCATGGATGTGCTGACCCCCACTAGACTTGCAAGCTCTTTCTGCGTCATGCTAATTTTTAGTCGCTGTTGTTTAATGCTCTCAATTGATGGTAACATGATTAATTCTGGCGTAATGTTACTTTTCTAGTTTTTCTAAAAGCGCTTTGTACATGAACGGAAAAACTGTCGTAATCTCTGCATGAATGGTGGTCTCTGTTGCATTCTTTGTTACTTTGCCCCATGAAATTGCTTCTCTAACTAGTGCTCCACTCAAACTGCCGTCAAATTCTTGTGCAGTTGTTACATACACTGCATAGTCTAATCCCTCTCTGTATTGATTCCACCATAATGTATGGTGTTTTGGAACCCCTCCTCCAAGCATTAATGCACCTGATTTTTCAGCCTTGAAAACCAATCCTGAAAGAAAATTTGCATCTTCTATTATGTTTAATTTAAAATCTGAGTGTTTTTGTGAAAACATCCAAACTTGACTTCCTACAGCTCCATCCATTATTCCTGGAACTATAACTGGAATGTCATTTTTGTAGGCCCAGTACAAAAAAGAATCTTCTCCCATTGCTTTCCCTAATTCTCTGTTAATATCTGCAGTTGACATCTCCTTCTTGCCTTCACTGTATGCTTTTTCCAAAATTTGTTGAACCTTTTCTTCGATGAGTGGACCATAGCTCTCCATTGGTACTAGCACATTTCCTAATCTGTGAATATTCTGGTCTGCTAGCTCTCTGTCATCCATTGTAAATGATCCTTCTTTGTATTCTGAAAAGTGTCGTGCAATATCGTGGTCTAATGCCCCACATGTTGTAATTACAACATCGCACCACTTTTTCTTTATCATGTCTCGGATAATTCCTCTAAATCCGGTTGAGACAATTGCACCAATAAATGATAAAAATTTTGTACACTTCTCATCGCTAATCATGTTGTATAGAATGTCTACGCCCTCAGCCACATTTCTTGCCTCAAATCCACCTGCTTGTTCTAATTCTTTGAATATGTGATCTGCATTGGAATTACTAGAAATCTCTACGTCTTTTACTGGACGTCCTGGTGTAATCATTATGTAATCTGACTCTGTTATGGATATTATTATGTATCCATATACCACAACACGTTATAATCGATGTTTTTGAGTCATCATACGATGAAACGAATACTAGTACTTGGTGGAGGATTTGCAGGTGTAGAATGTTGCCTTCAACTTGAATCTTATTTCAAAAATAACCCTGACGTTGAAATTGTTCTTGTTGGTGAGGATAATTTTGTTCTGTTCACCCCAATGCTGCCTCAAGTTGCATCTGGTACGATTGAAACACGACATATTGTAACACCAATTCGTACATTGATAAAAAAAACAAAATTCTATGAAGATAAAATTAAAACAATTGATCCACAACAAAAAATTGTCTCACTTTATGGGACTCATGAAAAAAGAGGTAAGCGAATTCATTATGACTATCTAGTTGTAGCATTGGGAAGTAAACCCAACTTCTTTGGAATGAAAGATGTGGAACAAAATGCATATACGATGACGACCATTAATGATGCAATTCTCTTACGGAATCGTATAATAGATTTGATGGAGCAAGCTGAAAATGAGACCGATGTAACACTACGAAAAAATCTATTACATGTAGCTGTCGTGGGTGGTGGATTTGCTGGAATAGAAACTGCAGGTGAAATTAATGACTTTATTGCAGATATTGCGGAATATTATCCAACCATTAACCGACATGATGTAAAAATATCTTTGATTGAAGCCACTCCTAAAATCCTCATTGGATTTTCTCCAAAACTCGCTGCTTTTGCAAAAAACAAACTAGTGGACAGAGGAATTACTATCTTTCTTAACGCAGCTGTTACTTCATATGATGGAAAAGAACTAACCCTCAAAAGCACATCAAAATCAAACACAATACTTGTAACAGATTCTGATCACAAGCATCCTAATTACGATGTACAAAAAATTGACTCTCTTGAGTCAAACACTGTAATTTGGACTGCGGGAATTGGAACCAATGAGATACTACAAGATTCATTATTTCCAACTCCAAAAGGAAGAATTCGTGTAAATAAGTTCTTACAGATTCCCGAATTTCCGAATGTCTTTGCAATTGGTGATTGTGCCGTTATTGATCCAGAACTTACAGAAAAGAAATTTCCTCCTACTGCGCAAGTTGCAGAGGCACACGCAAAAACTGCTGCAAACAATTTGATGAGATTGCTTGGCGGACAAGAAATGTCTCCATTTGATTATTCTTGGAAAGGTCAGAGTGCCATAATTGGAAAACGTACTGGAATTGCATCTTTCTTTGGAATGCATGTATCTGGATTCATTGCATTTACTCTATGGCGTAATTTGTATCTCTCAAAGATTCGTGGATGGAACAAGCGATTGCGCATTTGGATTGATTGGAATCTTGACCTATTCTTCAAGCGTGACATATCTAGGCTCAAAACAATGAAAAAGATAAGCACCGATTTTAAGGAATTAGATGAGGTAGACGATGTCTGGTGATCATAATTCTAAAATGAATCATCAATTTTACCATATAATGGCGGGAAATTTACGATGAACAAGAAAGTGATCACTCTCAATGGTAATAAAATTAGATTTGTTGAGGAAGGAAATTCTAAAAAAAATCTACTACTAATCCATGGCCTTGGTGCCTCTGCTGAAAGATGGGAATCTGTGATTCCGCAGTTTTCAAAAACTTATCGAGTAATTGTCCCTGATCTGATTGGATTTGGTCAAAGTGACAAACCTATGGTTGACTATACCCCTGACTATTTTATAACGTTCATCCATGATCTTCTAAAAAAACTTGAAATTGATAATCTAAGCATTATTGGCTCCTCTCTTGGTGGACAAATTGCAGCTGAATTTACATGCCAAAACACCGACTTGGTTGAAAAACTAGTTCTGGTATCCCCCTCTGGAATTATGAAACACTCGACTCCTGCTTTGGATGCGTATGTTATGGCTGCATTATATCCCAGTGACAACAGTGCATCTAATGCATTTCAAATGATGTCTGGAAAGAAGAATATTGATGAAAAAACCATAAAAGGATTTGTCATGAGAATGAAGCTCCCAAATGCGAAGATGGCATTCATGTCAACCCTCCTAGGTCTAAAAGATGCCGATTTATTATCTGAAAAATTAGTCTCGATAAAATCTCCCACTCTAATCGTATGGGGTGAAAACGATCCTGTAATTCCGGTAAAATACGCCCAGTCTTTTGTTTCTGGAATTGATGACTGTAGATTTGTTAAAATGGATGATTGTGGTCACACTCCATATGTAGAATCCCCCGATAGATTTTACAAAATTGTGTCCGAATTTCTAAAATAAGCGATCATTTATTTATGATTAGATCCATCAATGGGTAATGACAGGCAAGAAAAACCAATTTGATCCTTCTGAGATGTACAAACAATGGTTAGAAAATATGTCAACCGCACAGACAAATTTCATGAATATGAACCAATCTCAACCTAATATGCAAAACCCATTTACTAACATGCAAAACATGATGCCAAATTTTTTGCTATGGGGTGCATTCAAAACCACTGTTGGAAGTAATGGCCGAATATCCATTCCTGAGGCTGAACGTGATGCACTTGGAATTGAAGAAGGTGACCTGGTCCAAATAATCATCACTCCGATCAAAACTAAAGCATAATCCCTTAGATTGGTACTGAGTGGTAACTATTACCAATACGTATATATATGATTGCCAATTGGATACATTCATGAGTAATCAAAACAACGTAAAATCTGGTAACACAGGTAACACAGGTAACACAGAAAACGCATCCACAAAGGACGTCTTTTCAAGTTGGAAACAAACAAGCGACAAATATTTTGACGCAGTTGAGAAATCAATTCCAAGTTATCACCAATCTGTCACCAGTTTACAACAAGAATACCTCCAAGCATGCGACAATGCTATTGAATCCACAATTGAGTTTCAAAGAAAATTTGCAAACAAAGCAGGAATCAATACCAAAGTCCCAGAAGCAACATTGAAAGCAGTTCATGAAACAAATGAACAAGTAATCAAATCTTTTGATGTCCAGAACAAAATGGCACTTGCAGCAGTTGATGCAGCACGCCAAAATGTCAAGACATTCACAAACAATGCAAAAGCATTTGGTGAACTAAACAACAATGTAATGCAATCTTGGGTATCTGCATTCACACCAACAAGAAACTAAGTGTGAATCTCCTTTTTTTCTATTTTTTATGAATCTTAACCACATGTTATTGAAACCTAAATGACACCTAATTCTGTCAACTTGTAAGTTAATATTGCGTAAGAAAATTGCATAATTATGGTATCCGTATGTTTCAATTGTAAAGAAGATGTCGCAAATCATGATTCACAAAAGATGGTTGATTGCCTGACTGCTCTTTCTGAAAAAGTTGAATCCCTCCAAAAAAACCTACAAGCCCAAAAATCAGTTCTTCAAGTGCCTGATGATGCTGAAGTCATTGAACACTTCACAAAAACAAAATCCGGCGAACCAAGTAGAATGGGCTCAAACTAATATCTGATAATCTTAACTTGATCTTGATTTAATCCATTTAGTTAGTGTTGGTAACACATTCTTTTGACTATAGGAACTAGCAATCATTCCTACATGGCCTGTAGGATAAATCTCCAAATTCTTATCCTCTGCTCCAACTGCATAATGTAGTGGCATGCTGCATTCTGGGGATACTAAATGATCACCAACTGCAACTTGAGTAAATACTGGCATTGTAATGTTCTTAAGAGATACGTGCTGATTCCCTACAAACATCTTATCTTGTGCAAGAAGATTCTCTTGGTAAATTCCCTTAATCCACTGTTTGAATAATTCTCCTGGAATTGGAGGTGTCTCTGCAAGCCACTTTTCAATCTTTAGGAAACTATTCACAAATTTTTCATTCTCTAAATTTTGGAAAAATTTCAAATATTTCTCAATTCCTTGCTCAAATGGCTTTAGAATTGAAAAACAATAGTAGATAAATTCTGGTGGCATGTTTCCTACCACCTCTACCATTTTGTCGACGTCGAATTTTTTTGCAATATTGCTAACAACTGTAGTGTCTTTCCACCCGTCAATAATTGGGGCGGTCGCAATCAAATTCTTTACTTTTTCTGGATGCAACGCAGAATAAACTGTCGCAAGTGTACCTCCAGTACAATATCCTTGCAATGAAACTTTGTCAACACTTGAACGGTCACATACATCTTCAACACAGTTGTCAAGATAGTCGTTCACATATTCATCAAATCCTAAAAATTTATCCATCTTAGTTGGTGTTCCCCAATCAATCATGTAGACATCAATTCCACTTTCAAGTAAGTTTCGAATCCAACTCTTTTTAGGATCGATATCAAAGATGTGGTATCTATTTACGATTGCATATGAAATTATTAGTGGTGTGCTAATCTGTTTTGATGTGAGAGGCTTGTAATGGAGCATTCTAACTCTGTCTTCTTCATAAACGACGTCGTATTCGCATGTATCCATCTTTACTTCGTGTGGAACTGAAATTTTTGATGGAATCTCTGCAATATTCCTGTTGAAATTTAGAAAATCTCCTATGATTCTCTCATTCATACTATTTTGTAGTGTCATTTTTCCTACTCCTCTTCTTTTTAGAAGAACTCATTTTTTTGATCTGTTTTTTTAGTTTGAATAATTCCTGATAAATCTCGTCAATCTCTTCTTTGGTTGGCATATTTGCAGATTTGAGCATTATATCCATAACTGTGTTCCATCTTTTGAGCAACTGCATCTCAGTAGATACAAGTTTATTGTAATTTTCTGAAAAATTAGGCGTATCAAATAATTGTGTAAAATCATTCTCAAATATGTCAATCCAAATTCTCTTGTATGCTTCCATTGATTCTGCATCTTGTGGAATCTCTGAAATTTTTGACATAACTTTTTTCTGCGAATTTGTCCATGTCTCTCCAAGCTGTTTATAGTATTCAATGAGAAACGTGTTAAATTCCACAATCTCTTGGTTGGACTCGATCAATTCCTGAGAAATTTTTTTTATATTCTCTGTAAAATTTCTAAGTGGACCTACTGCGGTTAGTGATGCCGGTTTTGATGACATCATAGATATCATATCATTCCAAAACATCGATGTGTGTTTGTAATAATCAAACATATTGTCATATTGTTCATTCATGAAGAACTATCTAGAAAACCGGTCGCAATAAATAGTTCTCTTTTCTTTCTGATAGATATATGGAAAATGATGAATTATGTGCTAAAATTGCCAAAATTGACCCCAAAATCCGATTTTCAGGTCTCATAAATTCCCGTGGGCGTCTGATTGCCGGAGGTATGATTTCAAAGGTCCAATCATTAGAAGATGAGAAAAAAGATGAAATGCTGTACATGGAACTTGCACTACGAGTTAAAATGAGACAGGAATTTGACGCTGATTTTGGGCATGTACACTTTACCCTTTCATATCGTGAAAAACTAATTGTCATGAGTTTTCCAATGGAAAAAAATATTCTATTTGTATCCATGGATAAAAGAAAATCGTTTGATGAAATTCCATTTAAAATAGTTAAGATAATTCAAAAATCACTCTCCTCATAAATTTCCCAATTTTAATTCAATCAAATTATCAAAAAATTAATGTACTTGATCATATCATGAAATACATGAAGTATTCTCCATTTCTTGTACTCTTAGCGATGGGAGTATTTTCCTTAGGATTTGCTTCCTTTGCTGATGCTCATCCTCATGTCACAATAGAATTGATGGAAACCCATTCACATGATCTATATGCCAGTGAAGATTTTATGGTGCATACATATGATTATGTTATATTGTTTATACAACAAATACAAAGCATAATTTTTGGCTAAGCCTATTTCTTAGATTTTCTCTT